>NZ_JBEXQG010000027.1:0-101186 GCF_040612485.1 Streptomyces sp. NPDC006385 | reverse complement strand
CCGCCCTTGGTCTCGATACCGAGGGACAGCGGGGTCACGTCGAGGAGCAGGACGTCCTTGACCTCACCCTTGAGGACACCGGCCTGGAGCGAGGCGCCGATGGCGACGACCTCGTCCGGGTTCACACCCTTGTTGGCCTCCTTGCCGCCGGTCAGCTCCTTGACGAGCTCGGCGACGGCGGGCATACGGGTGGAGCCACCGACGAGGACGACGTGGTCGATCTCGTTGATGGAGACGCCGGCGTCCTTCATGACGTTGAAGAACGGGGTCTTGCAGCGCTCCAGCAGGTCCGCGGTGAGCTGCTGGAACTGAGCCCGGGTGAGCTTCTCGTCCAGGTGCAGCGGGCCCTCGGCGGAGGCGGTGATGTACGGCAGGTTGATCGAGGTCTCGGTGGAGGAGGACAGCTCGATCTTGGCCTTCTCGGCGGCCTCACGCAGGCGCTGGAGGGCCATCTTGTCCTTGGACAGGTCCACGCCGTGGCCGGACTGGAACTGCTTGACCAGGTAGTCGACGACGCGCTGGTCCCAGTCGTCACCACCGAGGTGGTTGTCACCGTTGGTGGCCTTCACCTCGACGACGCCGTCACCGATCTCCAGGAGGGACACGTCGAAGGTGCCGCCACCGAGGTCGAAGACGAGGATCGTCTGGTCGTCCTTGTCGAGGCCGTAGGCGAGCGCGGCCGCGGTGGGCTCGTTGACGATGCGCAGGACGTTCAGGCCCGCGATCTCACCGGCCTCCTTCGTCGCCTGGCGCTCAGAGTCGTTGAAGTACGCCGGGACGGTGATGACCGCGTCGGTCACCTTCTCGCCCAGGTAGGACTCGGCGTCCCGCTTCAGCTTCTGGAGGATGAACGCGGAGATCTGCTGCGGGTTGAAGGGCTTCCCGTCGAGCTCGATCTTCCAGTCCGTGCCCATATGGCGCTTGACGGAGCGGATGGTCCGGTCCACGTTGGTGACCGCCTGACGCTTGGCCACCTCGCCGACCAGCACCTCGCCGTTCTTGGCGAAGGCGACGACGGACGGCGTGGTCCTGGCGCCCTCGGCGTTGGTGATGACGGTGGGCTCGCCGCCCTCCAGAACGCTGACGACGGAGTTAGTCGTGCCCAGGTCGATGCCGACCGCACGTGCCATGGTTGATTCCTCCAGCTGACTTGAGTGGAACGGACTCAAGTGTGCATGACGGCCTTCCCGTGGTCAACAGAGCTGAGTCGACCTCACTCAAGTCTTATCCGTTCCTTACACGCAACTGGGCTCTGACCTGCGTCGATGTCAGGCTGGTCGACGTTCGGACGGGTTCTCCCACAGGCACAGGAGGTTGACGGCGGGGTCCGTAGACCTTGATCCGCAGCAGTCCGAGTACGACGACGAGGGCCCCCGCGCCCACCCAGTACACCCCGGACCGGGGGGCCCATCCCATGTGCGTGAGGACGCCGACGAGCACCCCGGAGAAGGCCAGCACCGCCAGCAGGACGGTCGTCGCCTGCGGGGTGAGCCCGAGCCGGCGCAGGCGATGGGCGAGATGGTCGGGTGCGCCGCGCAGCAGCGGCCGTCCGGCCAGTCTGCGGGAGACGGCCACGAGGAGCACGTCGGCGGTGACCAGGGCCGTGAGCGCGTACAGCACCCCCGCGCTCGCGACCGGATGGTGCCCGGCGCGGGTCATCACGGCCGACGACGCCAGCACGAATCCGATGAACAGGGACCCGCAGGCTCCGAGGCCGATCCGCGCGGGGTGCCAGTTGTGCATGAGGAAACCGGTCAGGGCGGCCGCCAGCACGCTCAGCAGCACGGCGAGTTCGTCCATCATCTCGGCCGCCGCGCAGACACCGACGCCGAAGGCGGTGACGACCCCGACCGTGCCCGCCAGCGCGTCCGCGTGGTCGAGCGCCTTGAAGCCGAAGGTGACGAGGACGACGCAGCCGATGGCCGGCAGACCCAGCAGGATCCCGGTCTCGCCGTACGGCACCACGCAGGCCGCCGCCACGGCCGTACCGCCGGCCAGGAACCGCGCCTTGACCCGCCGCACGTCGGCGACCAGCCCGAGCAGGGCGACGGCGCCCGCGGCGATCAGCAGCCGCCTGATCTCCGGGCCCAGCGGGGCGATGCCCGCCCACTCCCAGGCGGCGACGACCAGGCAGGTCGTGAGTGCGACACCCGTCCCGCCGAGCAACGGCAGCGGCCGCTGCCGCCGACGGTCGATGATGCCGAGGCGCAGAGCGGGCAGTCGGAACAGCGCCGCCAGGAAGGCGGCGAGGAGGAGGGCACTCGTGGCGGCGGCGATCCCGTACAGCACGGCGCTAGGTTAGTGCGATATGCCCCAATTAGTGATGAATAACACGATCGGATCTTAAGGCAACCCTCAGCGATTCAGATCACCCCGCGCCTGGCTACAGTGCGACGGAAGATGGGGGTAGTCTCAGACGGACTGCATAAGTTACCGCTTAGTAATCTCGAAGCACCCTCTCCAAGCACTCCCCCAAGCACCCTCTCCAAGATCCCCCGAAGAACCCCTCGCAGGCCCGAGGAGCCCCGAAATGCAACTCGCCGCGATCATCGTGTCGCTGGTCCTGACCGTGGTCGGCGTTGCGCTGCTCGCACGCGCCATCGGCCAGTTCGTCCGGTACTTCAAGCTCGGCCAGCCGGTGCCGGCCGGCAGCCGGACCGACAACCCCTACGCGCGCAGTGTGACGCTCGTGCGGGAGTTCCTCGGCCACACCCGGATGAACCGGTGGGGCATCGTCGGCATCGCCCACTGGTTCGTGGCGGTCGGCTTCCTGACGCTGCCGCCGACCCTGGCGCAGGCGTTCGGCCAGCTCTTCCAGGCCGACTGGACGCTGCCGGTCATCGGCGGGTTCCTGCCGTTCGAGCTGTACATCGAGTTCATCGGCGTGATGACGGTGCTGGGCATCGCCGTGCTGATGGTCATCCGGCTGCTGAGCCTGCCGTCCCGGGCCGGCCGCAAGTCCCGCTTCGCCGGCTCCAAGTCCGGCCAGGCGTACTTCGTCGAGTACGTCATCCTCACCATCGGCCTCGCGATCTACGTGCTGCGCGGCCTGGAGGGGGCGATCCACCACGTGGAGCACTACGAGGCCGCGTACTTCGCCTCGTATCCGCTGGTCCTGGCCTTCAAGGGCCTGAGCCTGACGGCGCTGCAGAACCTGGTCTACCTGGTCGCGATGATCAAGATCGGCACGTCCTTCGTGTGGATGATCGTGGTCTCGCTGAACACCAACATGGGCGTGGCCTGGCACCGCTTCCTGGCCTTCCCGAACATCTGGTTCAAGCGCAACGCGACAGGTGAGACGGCCCTCGGCGCCCTTCTGCCGATGACCTCCGGCGGCAAGCCGATCGACTTCACCGACCCCGGTGACGACGACGTCTTCGGCGTCTCCCAGGTCGAGCAGTTCTCCTGGAAGGGCCTGCTGGACTTCTCCACCTGCACCGAGTGCGGCCGTTGCCAGTCGCAGTGCCCCGCCTGGAACACCGGCAAGCCCCTCTCCCCCAAGCTGCTGATCATGTCGCTGCGCGACCACGCGCACGCCAAGGCGCCCTACCTGCTGGCCGGTGGCGGCAAGACCATGGAGGGCGAGGAGAAGGCGTCCGAGGAGCAGCTCAAGGACGTCCCGGCGGCCGCTCTCGCGGAGGCCGAGCGTCCGCTGATCGGCACCGCGGAAGAGAACGGCGTCATCGACCCGGACGTCCTGTGGTCCTGCACCACCTGCGGCGCCTGCGTCGAGCAGTGCCCGGTCGACATCGAGCACATCGACCACATCGTCGACATGCGCCGCTACCAGGTGATGATCGAGAGCGCGTTCCCGTCCGAGGCGGGCACGATGCTCAAGAACCTGGAGAAGAAGGGCAACCCCTGGGGCCTGGCCAAGAAGCAGCGCCTGGAGTGGCTGAAGGAAGTCGACTTCGAGGTGCCGGTCGTCGGCAAGGACATCGAGGACCTCACCGAGGTCGAGTACCTGTACTGGGTCGGCTGCGCCGGCGCCCTGGAGGACCGCGCGAAGAAGACCACCAAGGCCTTCGCCGAGCTGCTGCACATGGCGGGCGTGAAGTTCGCGATCATGGGCGGCGACGAGAAGTGCACCGGTGACTCCGCCCGCCGCCTCGGCAACGAGCCCCTGTTCCAGGAGCTCGGCATGGAGAACGTCATGGCCCTGAACATGGCCTTCGGCGAGGAGATGGACGACGAGGGCAAGGTCACGCCCGAGTCGAAGAAGCCGAAGTCGGCGAAGAAGATCGTCGCCACCTGCCCGCACTGCCTCAACACGATCGGCAACGAGTACCCGCAGATCGGCGGCGACTACGAGGTCATCCACCACACCCAGCTGCTCCAGCACCTGGTGGACGAGGGCAAGCTGGTCCCGGTCACGCCGGTCGAGGGCATCATCACCTACCACGACCCGTGCTACCTGGGCCGCCACAACAAGATCTACACGCCGCCGCGCGAGATCATCGCCAGCGTCCCGGGCGTGCGCAACGAGGAGATGCACCGCCACAAGGAGCGCGGCTTCTGCTGTGGCGCCGGTGGCGCGCGGATGTGGATGGAGGAGCGGATCGGCAAGCGCATCAACAACGAGCGCGTCGACGAGGCCCTCTCCGTCAACCCCGACATCGTCTCCACCGCCTGCCCGTTCTGCCTCGTCATGCTGACCGACTCGGTCAACGGCAAGAAGAACGAAGGCAAGGCGAAGGAGTCGATCCAGGTCGTCGATGTCGCCCAGCTGCTGCTGGAGTCCGTCAAGACCCCCGTCCCGGACGACGAGCCCCCCGCGGGCGAGGCCGAGACGGAGCACGAGCCGGAGCCGACGCCGGTGAAGTGACCGGCCGACGGCGCCACGACGCCCCCTGTCCCGTGCGGGACAGGGGGCGTCGTCGTACCGGGCGGCCCACCGGGCGCATCCGTTTACGGCATCGACATGCACGAAACTGGACTCTGTGACCACATACTGTCGCGCGTGGGCAACGTACGGCAGGAACCGATCAGGAAGGACCCCCCGGCGTGATCATCTTCGGCACCAAGGGCTACCTCTACCAGCTCGCGATACTCACGCTGGTGTGCGGCCAGTGCGGCAACCCCTCCGCGCACACACTCAGGAAGCGCGTCACGAAGTTCACGCTGTTCTTCGTACCGCTGTTCCCGTTCTCGACGAAGTTCGCGACGCAGTGCACCTTCTGCGGCGCCGAGCAGAAGGTCACCAAGGAGCAGGCGGAGCAGCTCCAGGCTCAGGCCGCCGGCGGCGCTCAGGGCGGTCAGCAGCCGTACGGGCAGCCGCAGCAGCCGTACCGGTCCTGACCTCAGGATCGGGTCTGCTTGGGCCCGCTCAGCGTGTCGGCGGCGTGCTTGGGGCCGGGCCGGGACGAGAACTGGCCGACGAGTTCCCGAAAGCAGATCAGGGCGGTGATCGGCGGAATTCCGACGATCACCATCGCGAGCAGGGAATGCGGTGACTGGCCGATGCAAAGGGCCACCGCCGTGCCGGAGGAAACCAGCATGACGGCCCAGGAACGCCGGGCGGTTCTGCGTTGAACCGAGGCTCGCAGGATGGACAGTCCCGCTAACATCCACGGCCCGTACACCGTCAGCGGCCACCACTGCGCCAGCTTCCGCGACACCACGAGCAGCGCGATGGCGCGAAGCTGATCGTACGAATACGAAATGGACCAGGTCAGCATGGTCACCGCACACACCGTGATGGCCGCGACCAGAACCGCGACGGTGATGATCCGCGGGTTTCCGGGCAGGATGTGCGAGCCCGCCTGCCGCCGCCGATTGCCCGGGCGACGGGGGCGGCGGTCGCCTTCCGACCTGCGAGGGACGCTGTTGATCAGGGGCGGAGGGGGATCCAGGTCGACGCTGTGCGTGGTGTTCAGCATCTGGGCCAGCTCCGCATCCGGATCCCACCCCTCCGACGAGATCGTCGGATCGGGGACCTGCCAGAAGTGCCGCATGTCGACCTGCTGAGTGAGCGGCTGCCCGTCTAGCGCGTCATAATCGGACCTCATTTTTAAAGTCTCTCCACTTCCATCGATTCCCGGAGATATTCACTCTCCATCCGGCTGATGGTTCTCAGGAAGTCCTCAAGTAGATCCGAGCAGTGTGTGATGCTTTCCGCAGTGGTCTGATCAGCTGCTTGCCGGAGGCGGAGCGGGCCGTCCTCAGCCGCATATCTTTCCTGCCAAGTCACGTCCACCTAACGAGCACCGGACGGTGTAGGACATCTGGCATTCGGGGGAATATCCGTCAACGGTGATTATCTGGAGTATCCAATGGCGGCGACTTCCCCATGAAATTCCGAATATGTATCGACCGTATCGCTGGGCACAGCTCACCCCTTGCGTGACCTATCGAATCTCGATAGGTTTCGATCGTAGGTCGATAGAGGGGAAGGGACTCGATGGGGAAGCTGACAGTGCTGGCGCTGCGCGCCGTGCTCGCGTTGCTGCTCGCCGGCTCGGTGTTCGTGCAGGCGGTGATGGTGCCGCTGCTGGCGAGTGATCTGGAGGGGCTGCGGCCGGAGTACGCCTATGTGCGCACCCCGCTGCTGGTGATCATCTTCTTGGGCGTGGTGACGGGGCAGGTCATCGTGGTCTGCGTGTGGCGGCTGGTGACCATGGTGCGCCGCGGGACGGTGTTCTCCCACGGCGCCTTCCGCTACGTGCACATCGTGATGGGCGCGATGGTGGCAGCCGCCCTGCTGGTGTTCGGACTCGCGGTCCTGCTGGCGCCGGGCGAGGCCGTCGCTCCGGGCATCGTCCTGCTGGTCTGCGGGGCTTCCGTGGCGGTGCTGGGCGTCGCGCTCATCGTGCTCGTGCTGCGGATGCTGCTCGCCCAGGCCGTGGCGCGCGACGTCGAGGCGACGCGGATGCGGGCCGAGCTGGAGGGCGTGATCTGATGCCGATCGTCGTGGACATCGACGTGATGCTGGCCAAGCGGAAGCTGTCCGTCGGCGAACTCGCCGAGCGGGTCGGGATCACACCCGCCAACCTGGCCGTACTCAAGAACGGCCGCGCCAAGGCCGTACGCTTCACGACACTCGCCGCGCTCTGCGAGGTGCTCGCGTGCCAGCCGGGGGATCTGCTGCGGTGGGAGGCCGACGGCGGGGCGGACGGGTGACGGGGGAGGCGGCGGGCGGCGGGCGGTGATCAGCGGGCAGCGGTCAGCGGTCAGCGGTCAGCGGTCAAGCGCCCCGGGTCAGGGGACAGCGGTCAAGCGCCAAGGGTCAGGGGACAGCGGTCAAGCGCCAAGGGTCAGGGGCCAGGGGTCAGGGATCGGGCAGGTCGCTCAGGCCGTCATCGCCGCCCGCCGCACTCCCAGTCATGGACCTCGACGTCGGCATAGCGGTCCACGGTCAGGACGGCGCGTGCCGTGTCCGGGTCCGGTGCCCTGAGCAGAGCCGCCGTGCCCAGCCAGACGGTGCCGTCGTCGGACAGCAGCGGCCCGTACGCGATCAGCTCGTCCCGGTCGGCCGGCACGGTGAGGTCGGCGGCCTCTCCCTCGCCGAGGCCGAGCACCAGGTAGCGGTTGCCGCCGGTCGGGCCGCCGGGAAAGTCCCCCATGGTGCGCCCCAGCAGGTTGCGCCACCGGCGCAGCAACACGTCCCGGTACACCCCGGCCTGGTGGTTGGGCTCGTCGAAGGCGAACGCGCGGGCGGCGGCGGGGTCCGGCAGGTCGACGATGTGCACGCTGCCGGTGGGCGTCTCGCCGTCGGCGGCGAGAGTCGGGCCGCGGGCGATCATCTCCTTCGCGTACCCGTCCATGTAGGTCCAGTGCTCCTCCAGCAGCTCGTGGCGCAGGGCGACGGAGTCGGGGCGGTCACGGTGGTAGCAGAAGAACTCCATGACGACAGACCCTGCCCAACGCGGGGCCACTTCTCAACGGGTGCCGTGCTCGGGGCGGGCCGGGCGAGCCGGGCGGGCCAGGCGGGCTAGCGTGGTGATCATGGCGGACTGGGAACTGCGACCGGCCTCGGCGGCGGACGTCGAGGCGGTGGCCGAGTTGCGTGCCGTGGTGCTGCGGGCGGATCTGGAGCGGCTCGGGCGGTACGACGAGCGGCGGGTACGGCAGCGGCTGCGGGACGGGTTCGAGCCGGCCCACACCTGGGTCATCGAGGTGGGCGGCACGTTCGCCGGCAGCGTGGCACTGCGCCCGGCCGAGGACGCCCACTGGCTGGAGCACCTGTATCTGGCACCTCGTCTTCAGGGCGGCGGCATCGGTTCCGGGGTGCTGCGCGAGCTGCTGGAGCGGTGCGACCGCGGGGGTGCCCTCGTCCGGCTGAACGTGCTTCAGGGCAGCCCGGCCCGACGGCTGTACGAGCGGCACGGGTTCACGGTCGAGACCGAGGATCCGGTGGACGTGTTCATGGTGCGCCGGCCTCGCCCGGTGGGACGGCCACGCTGAGCGACCTCACGCCGGCACCCTGCGCAGCTGAGCTGCCGAACGGCCGAACGGCGAACGGCCGAACGCCGCCGTAGGCGAGCACGGGGCGTATGGCCGAAACACGTGCTCGGTCACACGGCACCGGCCCGGGATCCCCGCACAGGGCTGTCGCCCTCACTCGCACACGTGCATGATTGCCCGGTTGTTGTCGCTGGTGCTGACGAGGTGAGCGGTGCGCACGCGAAGATCGGGGATGTGTACGGCGGTCATGAGCACCACCTTCCTGCTGGCGGCCGCCTGCGGCCCCACCCCGCACGACGGCGCCGGGTCGGCCCGGCACACCCCCGTCCGGATCGCCGACGCCCCCGCACAACTCCCCGTCCCCCGGGGCAAGGGCAGCAAGGCCCCGGACGACTTCAACGGCGACGGCCACCGCGACCTCGTCCTCAACGACCTGGTCAAGGCCCAGGCCCACGCCGACGACGCGGGCATCGGCATCGTCTACGGCAGCGAGCGCGGGCTCACCCCGGGCGCACGGCAGTTGCTCAGCCCGCAGCGGCAGGCCGCCCTCACCGGGGGCCGACTCCCCGCCGTGTTCGACGCGGAGGCCACCTGCGACCTGGACAAGGACGGCTTCACGGACCTCGTCGTGTCCACCGACCCGCCCTACGACGGCCAGGGCCGGCCCCCGGTCCCCCTCCAACTCCTCTTCGGCTCCCCGCAGGGCCTCACCGGCAAGGCGGTCAAGCTCGCCATCCCCGACTCCGCCCGCGTCGGCAACGACTGGCCCGACCAGCCCGTGTGCGGCGACTTCGACGGCGACGGCGCGCAGGACCTGGTCGTCCACGCGTCGGGCGGTCAACTGTCCTTCCTGCGCGGCCCGTTCACCCGCAAGGGCAGCCCGAAAACCGCGGGCGCGCCCGTCCCGGCACCCGGCAACGCCCCCACGGGCCCCTCCGCCGACGTCAACGACGACGGATACGACGACCTGGTGGTCCGTACGGCACAGGGCACGGGCCGATCGGCGGTCGTCCTCGGCGGCCCGAGCGGCCCCACCCGCACCGGGGTCGTCCTGCCCTCCGGCGTCGACGTCGCCCTCGGCGCCTTCGGCAAGGGCGAGGACGACCTGGACGCGGCGATCGGCACGACGGACGAAACGTCCCTGCGCTATGACCTCCCGGCAGCCGCCGTACGCGGAAACCTCGACAGCCCCGGCTCGATGCTCGACGCCGCCGACTTCGACGGCGACGGCCTGAGCGAACTCGTCTCCAGCGGCTCGCGGTTGCGTGTCTTCCGCGGCCGTACGGCAAGACTCGCGGCGGCGGGCACGGTGACGGTCACGCCGCCCGCGCGGGGCACGACCCGTGTCGTCACGGTCGGCGACTTCGACGGGGACGGGCGGGCGGAGCTGGTGGTGCGGGCGTATGCCGGCGAGACGAAGGACACGGTGGCCGTGTACGCCGGGACGAAGAAGGGGCTGGTGGCGGCGGAGCCGTCGGTGACGTTCTCGACGGCGGAGTTCCTGCCGCGGCCGGCGCCGTAGGCGCCGTGGAGATCGTGGAGGCCGTGGAGGCCCGTGGAGGCCGGGGTTGCGGGCTGTCAGTCGGCGACCCGCGCGCCGATCGCCCGGGCGCGGCGACGGGCTTCGGGGCTGAGGCCCTTGCGGCGGGGGGAGGTGCGGTGGTTGTAGGCGGTGGGCTGGGCGAGGTAGCCGAGACCGCGTAGACCGGGCTTGGCCACCACACAGGCGAAGCGTGGGTCACCCGCGTACCAGAGTTCCTCGTCGTACTCCTTCAGGGCCTCGTGGCTCCAGGTCCGGAACAACCCGGCAGGCGCCTTGAGAGACACCACCTTCTCGGGGCTGTCGGGGTCGGGCAGCACGAAGAGCGCGTCTTTGCCCTTGGTGATCCGGACAGCACCGGACAGCTGACGCCAGGGGTAGACGCGAAGGATGCGCCACATCCGCCACCCCATGGCGAGTCGGCCGAGGGCCACGAGCGCCATCGTCCCGATCGACAAAAGGACCAGCACCATGGGAACCACGGCCGCAACGGGCAGCAGAAGGGTGACGTACAACGCCCCCCACCACAGCGCCACCCAAACGAGCGCCCTGGCCAGGTGACGCGCCGTCCACAGAAGGAAAGCACGTCGGGTACCCGGTGTCTCCCACGCCACCGGGCCGTCGAAGCCCTGCTTGTCGAGGTTCATGGTCATGCGCACATCCCGAGTCAGCCGAAGTCCGAGGCGATGTCGTTCCCGATGCCGCCCGTGCCATCGGCCGTGTCGCCACGTGCGGCGCGCTCGATCTCCGGCAGCGGATCGTGGAAGGACACCGTGTGCGCGATGCCTTCCATCATGTCGCGGTAATGCTTGCGGGAGCCCACGGCCGTGCTGCTCAGCGTCAGGACGCCCAGCTGCGTACCCGAGGGGGCCGGGATGTAGAGATTGCACTGGTAGAGGTCCTGGCTGGGCACCCCCTCCAGTGCGGGCATGGTGATCAGGGTGTCGGAGATCGACGCCGGACGACCGCCCGGAAGCGTCAACAGCCCCACATTCTCAGCGCATTCGCGCAGCGAGACCGCGCGAACCGCCGTGATCTTGGCTGGGGCCCACTCGATGTCCCTGAGCGCCACTGTGAACACGGACGAGGCTGACGACCCGTCGTCCGCGTAGTGCATACCGAGCGAGCATGCAATGACACCTTCGCTCCGCATCTGGGCAGCCATGAACCGGACATCCCGCAGTGCGCCCGCGTACCGGTCACGCTGGTCCTCGGGGGCAAGGTCCAGGACCAGCGCCAGCGCCTGCTCAAGCTGCGACTCCCGCTCCGAGCCCGGTTCGGGGTCGAGAGCGTCGATCGGAGTGGCGAAGAACCCGGCCGGCAGCGCGTACCAGATCTTCGAGCTCGGGTCTTTGGCCGTGTCGTCGATCACCAGACTGATCGGATTCTCTGCAGCTTCTTGTGTCATCGCAGAGCCGCCACGGTGCTGCGGATGACGGAGAAGGCCGCAGGGCCGTCGAACAGGCCCGCGCGTGCCGCGTCGACCCCGGTAGCGGTGTTCTTGCCACCATCGCTGTCCAAGGCGTCGATGTTCTCGGCGGCCAATCCGTAGCTGGAGGTGAGCACACCCGCGACCGGCGAGACAAAGTCCATGCCGACTTTGAGCGCCTGGTTGCCCCCTGCTGCCTGCGCCACCCAATTTCCGACGGGGTTGTAGGAGCCGGCGGTCGCGATCCTGTTCGCGGCCGTGACGGTGTCGTCGGCGAACCTGCCGAGGAACTGCCCCGCGCTCACCGCCTCGGAGGCGTAGTGCGTCGACTTGATGGCGCCGTTGAGGCCTCGCGCCACGGCACCGACACCCGGCACCGCCCCAACGAGGTCTCCGGCGAGCCCCACCGAATTCTCCCAGAAGTCCGCGTCGAACTCGCCCTTGGTGAACCCGTCCTTGAGTGAGGCCCGCACCTTGGGATCGGAGAGCCGGGAGGCCATCGTGGCAAGGCTCAGCGCGCCCGCGGCGAGCAGGAACGCAATCCCGAACGGCCCCGTGCACAGCAGCGCCAGCAACCCCGCCACCGCCGCCAGCACACTGAGGATGTTGGTGAGATTGTCCCCGATCCAGCTCAGCGCCTTGCTCAGCCAGCCCGGCTCCTCCGGTGCCAGGTCCTTCGTGGCGTCCTTCAGCTTCCTCGCGAGCTCCCGCGCCTCGTCCTCGTGCGTGCCCTCCAGCTCGCGCGCCTTGCGCATCACCTCGTCCAAAGCGCCCTGCGCGTTGTTGACGGCGGTGACGGCGTCGTTGAGCCGGGCCGTGGCCGCGTTCAGACGAGTCTGGGCGGCCTCCAGCTCGGGGCCCTCTTCGAAGGTCTGCCCGGCGAGCTTGAGGTCGGGGTCCTTCTCGGCCGCCTCGTGCCGGGAGTTGGCGGCCTTCAGGTCGCCCTTGTGGTCGGCCGCCTCGACGTCGTACTTGTGCGCCAGCTCCCTGCGGCTGGTCAGTCCGCCGTGCCAGGCGCCGAGGTGACCGGCGGCCAGGGTCAGGGACTTGTGGGCGTCCTTCATGTACTTCGGCAGGTCACCGTCGAGCGCCTCGCGGAAGCCGACGGCGGCGTCGCCCTCCCAGAAGCTGGACTCGCCGAGCAGCTTGTCGATCTTCTGGTACGCCGTCTGCAGCGCGCTCGCCGAGTTGACGAGCTGGGTACGGAGCTTCTCGACCTCGCCCGGCTGCCCCGGGACGGGGTTCCAGCCGAGGTGGACGTACGGATTCTGTGCCACCGCAATCACTTCCCCGCAGCCGCGGCACGCTTGAAGCTCTCCTCCAGGGAGGTCTCCACTTCGCGGTAGTTGTCCGTGTTCTTCTGGAGCCCCTCGGTGAGCTTGCCGATGCGCTCCTTGATCTGCTCGTTGCCGTACTTCCAGCGCTCCTGGAACGCGTCACACGCCTCGTCCAGCTCCGGGGTCCCGATCTGGTCGGACCGTACGTGCTGGAGGGCGGTCCGCACCTGCTCAAGGGACTCGTTGGCGCTGTTGAGGTCCTTGGTGAACGCGGCGAGCTGATCGATGTCGGTCTTGAAGTGGTCCCCCACGCAGGTCCTCCCCGTTCGCGCTTCACGGTCGCAGCGGCAAACGACACCGGCGGCCGAATGCGCCGATCATGCCACGGGAGGGTGAAGGGTCCGTGCCGGGGTCACGGAATCCCCACGAAACGAATGATTCCGGTGGGATCAAGGAGGCTTCCCGGCGACGAGCAGACGAGCAGACGAGCAGCGCTCTCGCCGCTTGCGGCTTGGCGGACTCGCGCACTCGCGCACTCGCGCGACTCACGCCACTCGTGCACTCGCGGACAGAAACTGTCCGCAAGCCCTCCTACGGTCCTTCCATGACGCAGACACAGACGCAGACACAGCGGCAGACACAGACAGAGACACAGACGCAGAAGGTCCTTGTCAGCGGCGCCACCGGCAGGGTCGGCCGCCAGGTCGTCGCCGAGTTGCTCGCCCGCGGGCACGAGGTCCGTGCCCTCACCCGGAACGCCGAGAAGGCCGCCTTCCCGGCCGGCGTCGAGGTCGTCCAGGGCGATCTGACCGAACCCGACAGCCTGATCCCGGCCCTGGAGGGCGTCACCGGTCTCCACCTGATCACCTTCGGCGGGGCCTACTTCGCCCCACTGGAGACCGGCCCCCGGATCCTGGAACTGGCCCGCGCCGCCGGCGTACGCCGGGTCACCGTGCTGCACGGCGGCGGCCCCACCGCGCTGGAGGACGCCGTACGCGCCGACGACGGTGTGGCGTGGACCGTACTCATGCCGGTCGAGTTCATGGCGAACGCCCTGGAGTGGGCGGACGGGATCGTGGCCTCGGACGAGGTCCGCGAGCCGTTCGTCTCCCGGCTGAGCGCCATGGTGCACGAGGGCGACATCGGAGCCGTCGCCGCGGTCGCGCTCACCGAGGAGGGCCACGGGGGTCAGGAGTACGTGATCACCGGGCCCGAACTGCTCACCGTGGGCGACAAGGTGGCGGCGATAGCGGCCGCCCGCGGCCGGGAGATCGCGGTGGTCGAGCTGTCGGAGGACGAGGCCGTGGCGCAGTGGCGGGCGGCGGGGCACCCGGAGGACGTGATCGGCTTCCTGCTGGAGGCGTACGGGAACACCCCGGAGGTGGGCCGTACGGTCGTCGACACCGTCGAGAAGGTCACCGGCCGCCCGGCCCGCACCTTCACCCAGTGGGCCGCGGAACACGCGGACGCCTTCGCTGAGGCCAAGGAAGGCCCGCTCTAAAGAGAAGGCAAGGAGTCAGTCCACTGCTCCTCGCCACTCTCAACCTATAGCGCACGGGGGGCCTTGCGGCAAGGCCCCCTTCGTGCTGAAGAATCTCCCGCCTGAGGCAGAACCTGCGGAAATCAGCGATCCGCAACCTATGCGCGCTTTGGGGGATTCGTGATCGACGTGATCATCGCCGGCGGTGGACCGACCGGCTTGATGCTGGCCGCCGAACTGCGGCTGCACGGGGTGCACGTGGTGGTGCTGGAGAAGGACGCGGAGCCGGCCCCGTTCGTCCGCGCGCTGGGTCTGCACGTGCGCAGCATCGAGGTGATGGACCAGCGCGGTCTGCTGGACCGGTTCCTCGCGCACGGCCGGCAGCACCCGGTCGGCGGCTTCTTCGCCGGTATCGCCAAGCCGGCGCCGGGGCTGGACACCGCGCACCCCTACGTCCTCGGCATCCCGCAGACCACCACCGATCGCCTGCTGCTCGAACGCGCCACCGAACTCGGCGCCGAGATCCGGCGCGGCTGCGAGCTGGTCGGCCTGAAACAGGACGAGCACGGGGTGACCGTCGAGCTCGCCGACGGCTCCCGGCTGCGCTCACGCCACCTCGTCGGCTGCGACGGCGGCCGCAGCACGGTGCGCAAGCTGGTCGGCGTCGGATTCCCCGGTGAGCCCAGCAGGGTCGAGACACTGCTGGGCGAGATGGAGCTGACCGTGCCGCCGGAGGAGCTGACGGCCGTGGTGGCCGAAGTCCGCAAGACACACTTCCGGTTCGGCGCCATGCCCCTCGGCGACGGCGCGTACCGCGTCGTCGTGCCCGCCGACGGGGTGGCCGAGGACCGTGCCGTCCCGCCGACCCTGGAGGAGGTCCGGCAGCAGCTGCGGAAGTTCGCCGGCACCGACTTCGGGGTGCACTCACCGCGCTGGCTGTCCCGCTTCGGTGACGCGACCCGGCTGGCGGAGCGCTACCGCGTCGGCCGGGTGCTGCTGGCCGGCGACGCGGCGCACATCCACCCGCCGGTCGGCGGTCAGGGGCTCAACCTCGGCATCCAGGACGCGTTCAACCTCGGCTGGAAACTGGCCGCCGAGGTGCGCGGCTGGGCCCCAGCCGGGCTGCTGGACAGCTACGACACCGAGCGGCGCCCGGTGGCCGCCGACGTGCTCGACAACACCCGGGCGCAGATGGAGCTGCTGTCCCCCGCGCCGGGAGCCCAGGCGGTGCGCCGGCTGCTGGCGGAACTGATGGACTTCGAGGACGTGAACCGGTACCTGACCGAGAAGATCATCGCGACCGGCGTCCGCTACGACTTCGGCGAGGGGCACGAGTTGGTCGGCCGGCGGATGCGGGACGTGGAGTTGAAGCGGGGGCGTCTGTACTCCCTGATGCACGGCGGCCGCGGGCTGCTCCTCGACCAGACGGGCCGGCTCTCGGTGGCGGGCTGGTCGGACCGCGTCGACCACGTCGTCGATGTCGTCGACGTCAGCGACGTCAGCGACGTCAGCGAGGAACTGGACGTGCCCGCGGTGCTGCTGCGGCCGGACGGCCATGTGGCGTGGGCCGGCGACGACCAGCGGGACCTGCTCGGACGGCTGCCTGAGTGGTTCGGCACCGCCGCCGACTGAGCGCGCGGGCGGCGCCCCGGCCGGTCGCCGCACGGCTCCGGCAGCGGCCCGCGGAGACGGGGCCGGTTCCAGATCGACGGCGGCCGAGGCGAGCGCCGGCACCGCCGCGTCCGGTCCGTACGGCTGAAACCGGCACCAGCCACTGGCTGAAACCGGCACCAACCACCCATCGCCTCCCCACCTCGAAGAAGTACCGAACTCACGTACAACCCTTACGCCCCACCGCGAGTCTCCTGATCGCCAACCGCCCGTGAACCCGAGGACAACTTCCGGCCAACGGACGGACCACGGCACCCAACGACTGCCGATGCCCCGCCGGGCATCCCGCATGCCGCAGGAGAATCCCGCATGCACCACGCGCACGCGCACCCGCACCCGCGCAGGCACCCCCGCCTGCGCATCGCCCTCGCGACGGCCACCGCGGCCGCGCTGACGGGCGGTCTGCTCACCGTCGCCGTCTCGACCGCGACCGCCGCCGACTCCGCCCACGTCCCGCACGCCGACTTCAACGGTGACGGCATCGGTGACGTCGTCGCCTCGGCGCACGGCGCCTATGTGAACGGACGCCAAGGCGCCGGCCAGGTCGTCGTGCTCTACGGCACCGCCACCGGCGTATCGTCCGCCAAGCGCACGACGATCAGCCAGAACACCACCGGCAACCCCGGCACCGCCGAGGCCGGCGACGGCTTCGGCGGCGAGACCGCGTACGCCGACTTCAACGGCGACGGGTACGACGACCTCGCCGTCTCCTCCCCCTGGGAGAAGGTCGGCACCGACACCAACGGCGGCGGCGTCGCCCTTCTGTGGGGCTCGGCGAGCGGCCTCACCGGCAAGGGCGTCACCGTCGCGGACCCCGCCCCCTCCTCGCACGACTACTGGGGCAAGGACCTGGCGGCCGGCGACTTCGACGGCGACGGCAAGGCCGACCTGGCCGTCGGCAACTCCAGCAACACCATCCATGTCCTCAAGGGGGGCTTCACCGCCTCCGGGACGGCCGGCGGGCGCTACACCGTCAAGCCGCCCATCATGAACGGCTCCAACGACTTCCCGCACGGACCGCTCAGCCTCACCGCCGGCGACGTCAACGGCGACCAGCGGACCGACCTGATCGTCGACGGGTACGAGACCCAGACCGACTACGGCTGGAACACCAACTACTTCGTGCCCGGCACCGCGAGCGGCCTGAGCGCCGCCTCCGCCAAGCCCCTCAAGCCCGGCATCATCACCGCCGTCGGCGACATCAACGGCGACGGCTACGGCGACATCGTCAGCGGCGCCGGCTGGGACGCCGCCCTTGAGGACGGCACGCCCGTCCCGGACGCCTCCAACGGCGGCAAGGTGAACATCACCTACGGCTCCGCCTCCGGGCCCGCCACCACCACCGGCATCACCCAGAACAGCGGCAACGTCCCCGGCAGCTCCGAGAAGGGCGACGGCTTCGGCTGGGAGCTGGACCTCGGTGACATCAACGGCGACGGCTACCAGGACCTGGTGGTCTCCTCCCCGAACGAGGACATCGGCGGCATCGCCAACACCGGCCAGGTCACCGTCCTGTACGGCTCGGCGAGCGGTATCAACACCAGCGCCGGTGTCCAGGGCTTCGCCCAGAGCACCGCGGGCGTCCCCGGCAACGACGAGAAGAACGACCTGTTCGGCGCGGACCTCAAGCTCGACGACGTCACCGGCGACGGCAAGGCCGACCTGGTCGTCGGCTCGTACGAGAACTCCGGCAACGGCGGCCTGACCTACCTGCCCTCCAACGGCACGAAGATCACCACGTCCGGTTCACGCACCGTCGCCCCGAGCAACTCGGGCGTCTCGACGACCGGTTCGCCGCAGTTCGGCGCCGTCTTCGCGGACTGAGCACGTCGGCCGTACGGCGACGCCATCGCCGTACGGCCGTAAGGCCGCCAGCGGCCGCAGGCCGGGCCCGTCGTCCCCACGGGCCCGGCCTTCGCCCCTCCCCCTCGGGAGCACCCACCGGGCCCGCCCGTCCTCCGGGCGGGTGCGCTTGCGCACGGTGCCCGTCCTGACGGCGGCGACGGCGGTGTCCACGGCGGGCAGTCCGGCCACGGCTCGGCCCTCAACTCCCGATCGCCCTTGATCGCCCCTACTCAACTTCTGATCAATCTCAGATCAACTACCGATCGACTCTCGATCGACTCTCGATCGACTCTCGATCGACCCTTGATCGACTCCCGATCAATTCCTTGGCACCGAAACGGACTTTACGGATTCCCATGCGCAAGCGAACACTTCTCCTGGCCGCCACCCTCACCACGGGCCTCCTCACCGCCCTGCCCGCCACCACGGCGGCCGCCGCCCCCTCCGGCCTGTCCGGCGACTTCAACGGCGACGGCTACCGCGACGCCGTCGTCACCGCGCCCCTCGCCAAGGTCGCCGGCAAGAGCAAGGCCGGTTACGTCGCCGTGGTGTACGGCACCGCGAGCGGCCTGGACACCGGCAAGCGGCAGATCATCAGCCAGGACACCGCCGGGATCCCCGGCGTCCCGGAGAGCGGCGACTACTTCGGCGACCGCGCCACCACCGGCGACCTGGACGGTGACGGCTACACGGACATCGTCGTCGGCGTGAACGCCGAGCAGATCGGCTCGACCGACGAGTCCGGCGTGCTGACGGTGCTGTGGGGCGGGGCGACCGGCATCAAGTCCGGCACCGACATCAGCTCGCCGCTCCCCGAGAACCGGTACGCGCTCGGCTGGTCCGTCGCCACCGGCGACTTCGACGGCGACGGCGCCACCGACCTGGCCGCGGTGAACATGGCCGCCCCCGGCCTCAACGTCTTCAAGGGCCCGATCTCGCGCACCGGCGTGGCCGCGGGCCGCACCGGCATCGACACGCAGGACCAGACCGGCGTCGGCACGGAGCAGATCGTCGCGGGTGACGTCACCGGCGACGGCAGGTCGGATCTGCTCGTGCTGGGCCAGGAGGAGATCACCGACGGCTACCGCACCCGCGGCGTCCTCTACAAGGGCTCGGCCTCCGGCCTGACGGCGGGCTCCAAGGTCGCCGGCGGCTACGCGGCGGTCATCGCGGACGTCGACAAGGACGGCTACGGCGACATCGTCACCGGCAACTTCATGGAGAAGTCGACGGACGAGCCCAACGGCGGCCCTGGCGGCGCGGTCACGGTCACGTACGGCGCGGCCACGGGCCTGTCGACCCGCACCCCGGTCCGTATCACCCAGGACACCACGGGCGTCCCGGGCGCGTCCGAGCGGAACGACGCCTTCGGCTGGAGCCTCGCCGCCGGCGACACCAACGGCGACGGCTACGCCGACATCGCGGTCGGCGTGGCGAACGAGGACCTGAGCGGGAAGACGGACGCCGGCTCGGTCGTCGTCCTGCGCGGCTCGGCCTCCGGCCTGACCGGCAGCGGCGCCAAGTCCTTCTCGCAGGACACCAGCGGGGTGCCGGGCGCCGCCGAGTCGTACGACTACTTCGGCCACTCCGTCTTCCTCACCGACGCCAACAACGACGGCCGCGCGGAGCTGATCAGCGGCGCCCGCGGCGAGAACGCCGGCGCGGGCTCCGCCTGGGTCCTGCGCGGCACCTCCACCGGCATCACGGCCACCGGCGCCAAGACCTTCGGCAGCACGACGCTGGGCGGACCGTCGGGCCTGGCGTACTTCGGCGACGTACTGACGGGCTGAGCCGCGCCTGGTGAGGTCCTCTCCCGTACGGCCGGACCCTGACCGATCACGGAGAACCGCACCACTCGACCCCTAGGGGATGTCACAGCTCGGCAGCAAAGCCGGGCCCTGACCGCAGGGCCCGGCACGCGAGTCCTTCGGACCAGGTACGTTCGAAGACGTGGCTGGATTCAGGATCGGACGCGGCAGCCGGAACAACGGCACCCCGCAAACGCGACCGCAACAACCTCCGTACGGGCAGCAGGCACCCCAGGGGCCGTCGTACGGCTATCCCCCGCCGCCGCAGCAGCCGTACGGCGGCGCGGCGGGCGGCGGAGGCGGCTGGCCGCAGCCGAACGGCGGTGGCGGCTACGGCGGTTACGGCCCCGGCGGCCAGGCCGATCACGGCGAGCCGGAGTACCTCGGCGACGGCGGCTACCCGCACGGACCGGGCGGCGCCCCGGACCCGTACGCGGCGAACAACCCCGGCCACACCCAGGCGTTCTCGGTCGGCGAGGACCCCTACAGCCAGGGCGCGACCTATCAGGCGGGCGCGGCCCCGGCCGCCCCGGTGGGCCCGCGCCTGCGCTGGAAGGACCTGCTGCGGGGCATCGTCCTCTCCCCCGGCCAGACGTTCCTCCAGATGCGGGACTACACGATGTGGGGCCCGGCCCTCATCGTCACCTTCTTCTACGGCCTGCTCGCGGTCTTCGGCTTCGACGGCGCGCGCGAGGACGCGATCAACGCGACCCTCTCCAACGCGGTCCCGATCGTCCTCACGACAGCCGTCGCGATGGTCCTCTCGGCCTTCGTCCTGGGCGTGGTCACCCACACCCTGGGCCGCCAGCTGGGCGGCGACGGCGCCTGGCAGCCCACGGTCGGGCTCTCCATGCTGATCATGTCCCTCACGGACGCCCCCCGCCTGGTCTTCGCCATGTTCGCGGGCGGCGACGCGACGTTCGTCCAGGCCCTGGGCTGGGCGACATGGGTGGCGGCGGGCGCCCTGCTGACCCTGATGGTCTCCAAGTCCCACGACCTCCCGTGGCCGAAGGCCCTGGGCGCGAGCGCGATCCAGCTGATCGCACTGCTGTCGATCGTGAAGCTGGGCACGTTCTAAGGCGTGTCCGTTAAACGCGAGCCCAGACCAGCACTGCGGCGAGGACCGTTGTAGGCCACCGGATCGAATTTCGACGGACGCCCGCCTGCTGAACCGCGGCGGCGACGTTGCTCCTGCTGGTCACGCCGCTCAGGGATGACCGCAGTGATCCCCCGGGCCATGAGCGTCGCTCGGATCGCGCGGGAGGAGTATGCCTTGTCCCCGAGCAGCATGGTCGGGGTCGTGCGGGGGCGACCTGCTCCGGTCCTGGGGACTCGCAGGTCGCCCAGCAGCAACGGCAGGGAGCGGCCGTCGTGCGCCTGCCCGGGCGTCACGACGACGGCCAGCGGTCGGCCCTGACCGTCCACGGCGTGGTGGATCTTCGTGGTCAGCCCGCCGCGGGAACCGCCGATCGCGTGCCCAGCGGGCTCTCGGTGGCCGTCGAGGCCCTGCCCGCAGGCTGCGGCCCGGCATTTCTCGGGGGGCGGGTGTTGGTGGCGTGCTGGTGGGCCGGGTGATGGCGGAGTCCACCGCCACGCGCCACCCGCCACGCGCCACCCGCCACCCGCCACCCGCCACCCGCCACCCGCCACCCGCCACCCGCCAGTCGATCAGCCCATCGTCGTCCGCGCGGGCGAGCAGGACGCCGAGCACGCGGTCCCAGGTCCCGTCGGCGGCCCAGCGGCGGTGGCGGGCCCACACGGTCTTCCAGGATCCGAACCCGGCGGGGAGGTCTCGCCAAGGGATACCGGTGCCGGACCGGTAGACGATCGCCTCCACAATGCAGCGGTGATCGGCCCACGGCCTGCCGCGACGACCGGTACTGGAGGGCAGCAGAGGTCGGATGCGGTCCCACTGCCGGTCGGTCAGCCGGGCGTTACGTGGCATCAGGATCAGACCGCAGAGGTGCTGCGCAGCCGGGCCGGCGGCCTGGCCGGGCTCAGTCAATCGTCTTGATCACCCGGGCGGGCACTCCCGCCACCACGGTGCCGCCAGGAACATCACGAGTGACCACCGCGCCGGCAGCGACCACCGCACCGGCGCCGATGGTCACCCCCTGCGTGATCACGGCAGCGGTCCCGATCCAGACGTTGTCCTCGATGACGATCGGGGCGAAGGAGAGGTACTCGCGGCGCTCGGCCAGGTGTAGTGGATGGCCTCCGGTGATGAGGCTGACCTTCGGGGCGATCATGACGCCGTTCCCGATACGGATGCCTCCCTTGTCCATGAAGGTGCATCCCTGGTTGACGAAGACGTTCTCCCCGAACGTCGTGTTAAGCCCGTGCTCGGTGAAGAACGGCGGGTAGATCACCACCGACTCCGGAAGCGGGCCACCGAACACAACAGAAAGTAGTTCCGCGCGACCTTCGCTGTCGCTGAACGGAAGCACGTTCAGCCGAGACGTCGCATCGGTCACCTCCATGATCCGGCCTGCATGACGCGCGAACTCAGGCGTCTGTACGTACATGACCTGCTCTGTGCGGGTAGACATGCGCTGATCCCACCACCGCGCGGAACACTTGATCAAACAACCCTGCAGCACACCAGACACAACCAATGGTTGTGGGAGTAGGGTGGAAGTGTGGATGTTGCAGCACTGCGGACGTTCGTGGCTGTCGCCGAAACCGGCCAGTTCCAGGCTGCGGCCGACGAGCTGGGGATCAGCCAGCAGGCGGTCTCCAAGCGGATCGCGGCCCTGGAAAGGCACATCGAGGTCACGCTCCTGGTGCGGACCTCCCGAGGCTCCCGGTTGAACTTGGACGGGCAGGTCTTCTTGCCGCACGCCAAGAAGGTCCTGGCGGCCATCGAGCAGGCCGAGCAGGCCGTGCGCCCCGGAAGCCGTCCCTTGCGTGTCGATGTCCTCAATCGGCGCATCTCCCCGGCCCAGGCCGTCTACCGGTTTTACCGCTCCCACCCCGAGACGGACCTGGACGCGGTCACGCTGAGCCAGGAGAACGCCGCCCAGGCCGCCCAGGCGGTGCTCGAAGGGACCGTCGACGCGTCCTTCCGTGCCCTGCCGGCAGACCAGGTCCCGGCCGGGATCAGCGCCGAACGACTCCTGGACACACCCCTGGAGCTCCTGGTCGGACCCGGCCACCCGCTGGCTGACGTGTCCTGGGTCAGTCCTGCGGACCTGGGCGGTCACCGCATCTGGATCCCCGGGATCAGGCCGAGCACGGAGTGGGCAGCGTTCTACCAGGCGCTGTCCGAGGCCTTCGGCCTGAGCATCGACGCGCTCGGCCCCAACTTCGGTGATGAGGCCCTGATGGACGCGCTGGCCGACTCAGCCTCGCTGGCCACCCTCGTCGGCAGCGGGGACCGGTACCTGTGGCCCCAGACCCACGACCTACGGCGCATCCCGTTGCACGACCCGACCCCGGTCTACCCGCACGTGCTGCTGTTCCGCAGCGGAGACCAGCACCCCGTGCTGACCGCGCTACGCGACCATCTGCGCACTGCAGGCCCGCAAACCCCGCACGACGTATGGGCACCGGACTGGGTAGCCCGCTGACCAGGCGACCGAATCAGCAGACACGCCCTGGTCCCCACGGACACACAAAGGGCTCCCCGCGCTCGTGGCCGGGAGCCCTTTCGTCATGACGTGGCCGGATACCGGTACTGATCAACCTCAGGATCCGGCGGGCCGTCCATGCCCAGATCCCGGCGCATGGCCTCCCTGAGGTGAGCGTTCTCCCGCCACAGGTCGGCCCGGACCCGGGCGTAGGAGTCGCCCCTGACGTCAGGTTCCTCGATGAGCCCGTCCCTCATCCGAGTCAAGGCATCGCACGCTCTCACGGCCAGCTGAATGATCTCGGCCGAAGCAGTGAGCGACAGGCTCTGCCTCAGCCGCCAGATACCCGAGTTGTCCAACGCCTGATGAAGGTCGCCGTAGAGTCGATCACCGGTCGAGCCGTCGGATCGGAGGACAACCGTCCGCATGTCCGAGTGCCCTCGGCTCAGCGCCATGAGGAACTCGGAGTACACGGCCCTGCGCGTCTGAGCCCCTTCCCGCTCCTGGTCTCGACGCCAGCGGATACGCTCGGCGATCAAAGCGGAACTCACACCGACCACGGCACCGGCCAAGGTGCTCACCGCGGATATCCAGTCCACCGGTATGTGCTACCCAGGTGACCGACATCCGCTAACACCCGGCGGCCGCCCGCCGGAGAACACTCTGCTAGAGCGCTTTTGCTAGAGCGCTGTCGCTAGAGCGCTTCCTTGTTCGGCTTGGCCGCTTCCCCGGACCTGTGGACCGGAGGCAGCACACTCCACGGGAAGTTGATCCACTCGTCGGTGCGCTTCCACACGTACTCGCACTTCACGAGGGAGTGGGACTTCTCATAGATCACGGCGGACCGCACCTCGGCGACATGCTCGACGCAGAAGTCGTGCACCAGCTTCAGCGTCTTGCCGGTGTCGGCGACGTCGTCGGCGATCAGCACCTTCTTGTCGGTGAAGTCGATCGCGTTGGGGACGGGGGCGAGCATGACGGGCATGTCGAGGGTCGTCCCCACACCCGTATAAAACTCCACGTTGACCAGATGAAGGTTCTTGCAGTCAAGGGCGTAGGCAAGCCCCCCGGCGACGAACACCCCACCACGGGCGATGCTGAGCACGATGTCCGGCTGGTACCCGTCGTCGGCGATGGCCTGCGCGAGCTCGCGCACCGCGCCACCGAACCGCTCGTAGGTCAGATCCTCCCGCACGCCCGTGCCGCTCATCTCACCACTCACTCCGCCGCTCACACCTGAGTCCGATGGAAGTTGATGAAGGACCGGGAGGCGGTGGGCCCGCGCTGCCCCTGGTACCGGGACCCGTACCGCTCGCTCCCGTACGGCGACTCGGCGGGCGAGCTGAGCCGGAACATGCACAGCTGCCCGATCTTCATGCCGGGCCAGAGCTTGATCGGCAGGGTGGCGAGGTTGGACAGCTCAAGGGTCACATGCCCGCTGAACCCCGGGTCGATGAACCCGGCGGTGGAGTGGGTGACCAGCCCGAGCCGCCCGAGCGAACTCTTGCCCTCAAGCCGCGAGGCAAGATCATCGGGCAACGTGATGACCTCGTACGTCGAGGCGAGAACGAACTCCCCGGGGTGCAGGATGAACGGCTCGTCGCCCTCGGGCTCGACGAGCCGGGTCAGATCCGCCTGCTCGACGGAGGGGTCGATGTGCGGGTACCGGTGGTTCTCGAACACCCGGAAGTACCGGTCCAGCCGCACATCGACGCTCGACGGCTGCACCATGGATTCGTCGTAGGGATCGATCCGTACCCGCCCGGCGTCGATCTCGGCCCGGATGTCCTTGTCTGAGAGAAGCACGCCCCGAGGATACGCAAGGCGCGCGGAACGACCACAATCAAGCCGTCCGCGCGCCCGGCGCCAACCTACGGTTACCGCTCCTGCCGCTGCTACCGCTTCTCCATAGCCACCGGCACCACACTGCGGAGCCGGGCACACCGGGGACACCGGAGGAGCCGGCCGGGGCCGAGTCGCTCGGCCTGCTGCATCGGGAACGAAGCGGTGCTGAACACGTGCCCATCGGCACAACGGACGACGGTGCGCTCCATCAAGTCCTAGAGTCCCTTCCCCAAGAGCCGCGTCTGGCTGCTCACCCGCCTGACGACGAAAGCCCACATTACGGGATCAAAGGGACGGCCCTCCAGGCGGCACTCCGACCCCGCCCGGACCCTCTCCCACCCCTCCACCGTACGCCCCAACTCCGGCCCCCCGCACCCACATCCACGCCCACGCCCACCCCCTGAAACCCACTCAGGCCCCACGGCATCAGCGCCGGGGGCCGAGGATGAGGTACAGTGACGAGGCAATCGGACACCGGCTCCGGATGATCATGGGGCGGGCGTCTTACGCGGGTGTAGTTTAATGGTAGAACATCAGCTTCCCAAGCTGAGAGCGCGAGTTCGATTCTCGTCACCCGCTCCATATGAAACCCCCAGGTCAGGGACCGGGGGGGTTCTTTATTGTCTAGACCAGTGGCGGCGCGCACCACATCCGCATCACAAGGCTACTGCCATGTGCCGGTCGGCTTGGGCTTGAGGTGCGCGGGGTCGCACTGTGGTGCTTCGCACGCTCGGCACGAACCATGTCATCGAGCCCCGGCGGCGACGTCGCGCCGCCGCTCATCGTCGGAGTGCTGATAGATCAGTACGGCTTTCTCCGAGGACTGACCGGCGGGCAGGACCTTGGTCCGCTGGGCCGAGCCCTCAAGTGGGCCAGTCCCGCCGGGAAAGCCGGTTTCCGGCGGACAGTCCGTGTGCCTCAAGGAGAGGGGAGGAATTTCGGGATTCCGCCGTGGACTTCATCAGCCTCCTCATCGCACCCGAGCGCACGGAGGTTCGCCTCCAGGCGTAAGCGTGTGTTCTTGGTGGCCGAGTAGTCCTTTCCGGCCACTCTTTCGAATCTCGGCAGCAGGTCGGCGTTGATGGCACGTGCCGCCCCGTGGTCGCCGAGTGCATGCAAGCTGATGGCGATGCCGGCCGCCGCGTCGAGTGTCGCGAGGGTGTTCTCTCCCGACCTCCGTCTGTGCCACTGATGGATGCGCCGGTACAGCGTCAGGGCATGCTCCACCTCCCCGAGCCTCAAGAGGCTGCCCGCGAGATTGCCCGTCGCCAGGATCGTGGTCCTGTCGCGCTTGCCGAGTCGCCGCTCACAGCGCCGTACGGTGTCGGCGTTCAGCAAGGACGCCGCACGGAAGTCCTCCAGCCGATTGAGGCACGCGCCCAGGTTGCAGGCGGCGAGGAGTGTGTCGGGATGGTCGTCGCCGTACTCGCTCGACCGGAGCTGAAGAATCCTCTCGAACATCAGTCGGGCCTGCTTCGAGTCACCCTGGGCGAGAAGGCACGCGGCGAGTCGTTCGGCGGCATTGATGGTGTCGGCGTGCGACTCCCCCATCCGCACCTCCCAATCCCTGTGGACACTCTCCGCCAACAGGGCCCCGAGCTCCGCCCTGTCGGCCTTGTAGAGGTACCGGAGAACGCGGATCACGAGGGAACGGAACCGCTGTGGCTCACTGCTGGGGACGTCGGCCTCACGCAGACAGCCGAGCAGCGTCCGCACGTCGGTGTTGATCAGTTCGTACGAGGCCCAGGTGGTCGGATCGTCCGGGTCGAGGGTAGGCAGCTCCGCAAGCCGGTCCCTGGCCGCTCGGCACACCGCGGCCAACCCTGCCGGGTGCCCGGTGGTGCTTTCGCGGAACAGGTTCAGGACGTCCGTATGCGCCTTCGCGACCGCGGGGTCGACCGGATGTGTCATGACGCCCGCCTCCCGTCCGAGCGGCCGGTGTCGACGAGTTGCGCCAGCCGGACGCCGTCCACGACATCGGGTGCCCTGCCTTCGGGAGAAGTGCATGCGAGACCACGGGCGATGGCCGAGCCGAGGGTGGCCGCCGCGTCGGCGCCAAGCGCCTCGAGCACGGCGTCCGGCGCGTGTTCCAGCAGCGCCATGGCGGAGGACCAGTCCTTCGAGGTGGAGTCGTAGAACTTGCGCAATGCGACCGCCGGCGCACGCTCCAGCAGGGCGGGGAACAGGCGGAACACCACCTGGCCCGGAATCCATTCCTCGCCCGGCCACCGAGACACGCAGCGGCGGGACTCTTCCAGGAGGTCGACGGGATCCACCAGGTCGCCGAGGAGCGGCGAGGCCGCCAGGGTGGCCAGTGCGTCCACTCCCAGGGTGGAGCCGTCGTCGGCCGCCGCGACGACTTCTTCGCCCAGTGCCCGCAGTTCGCGCTCGTGTTCCGGCCTGGCCTCCGCGGCGAAGACGAGCAGGTCGGCGGCTGCCGGAAGCGGTCCGTCGTCGAGCATCTTGCGTATGCGTCGGGTGAACGCGGAGCTGAGAGGCGCCCCGAGCTCCGGGGTCACGAGGTCCACAGCCGCGTCGTAGACCGGATCATCGAGGCGTATGTGCCGTGCCCCAGAGCGGTAGCCGGGCACCTCTCGGGCGATGCGGTGCTCCTGGTGGGCGATCGCGGCCAGTGTGCTCTTCGTCGGCGCGTCGGCCTGGTCAAGGCCCTGTGTGGGGCTGAGGTTCTGCAGATGGCATTGCGCGAAGTCCGAATGAGGGCGCTTGCCCGCGATCATGTCGTTGGCGTACACGACGGACACCCACAGGAGCATGGACCGCCCAAAGGTGTGGCGGAGGTAGGCCAGCCCCTCAAGTCCCAGCATGTCCTGCTTTCGGCAGCCCAGGGCGCGCACTGCCAACTCAAAGCGGACACGGTAATCGGGACGGACGTAGGCCAGCGCGTAGTCGTCCCCTACCGTTTCCCGCACCTCGGCGACGCCGACGGTCCAGCGGTAGCGCGGCAGTTCGCTGAGGGCTCGGTCGATCTCCTTCGAGAAGGTGTCCGCGTGGGGGCCATGAGGGGAATCGCTGTGGTCGGGGCCGTGGGCGGCCCGGTGCAGTTCGGCGAAGCCGATGGCGCGCTCGGCGGGGTCCGCGATCGAGCGGACGAGGGCCCCGGCCCGGGGGAGGGCTCGGTGCGCCAACCGCCCCGCGAACCGGCGTACGACTCCGGCTGTGCTGCCGCGTGCGCCCATTTCGACGGCGCGGACCACGTCGGCCGGTGTGCGGAAGAAGTGGTTTCGCGCATGCGCGGCCCAGTGCTGGTCTACGTTCACCATGTCCGTGATTCCGAAGACGTTCACCTCTTCCACATGGTCTCTGGCAGCAGGCTCACGCGACTCGTCGGTGGCACTCGCGAGGCTCGCGCCGACGCCGACGCCCCCTCGGAGCGGGGCGGGCTCCGCCACGCTTCGCAGCACCTCCTTCAGGATGGCGGCGGCCTGGGTTTCCTCGCCCCGGTCGAGATGCAGGTGGGCGATGCCGGCGAGAACCGAATACCGGTCGTAGCCGCCGTACATGGCCCGGGTCGCGGCCCCGGCGTCAGCACGCCGTGGCCAGGTGTCGCTCCAGTCGTCGCTCCAGTCGTTCCTCCATTCGGTCCGTTGGATGCCCATGGCCATCTGCGCCGCCCTGTCCAGGTCGTACGCGGCCATGCGCTCCACGATGCCGATCAGTTCTTCGTCTCGCCGCATGCTCCGAAATCCGTTCGCCTCCGGATCGGCCGACGGCCCGGGAACGGCCGCATGGGCGCGTTCGAGTAGGCGCAGTCCCTCCGCTCGGTTCGACTCCACGAGCATTTTCGCGGCATCGAGCCTCACCCAGGAGCTCACGGCCTTCGCCCGGCATCGGCGCAGGAGGGTCCGCGCACGCTCAGGCGACCCCCAAAGAGCCCAGAGCCGCGCGCCGTCGAGGACGGCGCGCTCTGTGATGCCGTTGACCACGACCGTGTCCAGGCGGGCGAGGAGAAAACGGGCGGTGGTCCGGTCGACGTCGGCCAATGCCCTTGCCGCGGCGGCGAGTTGGGGTGCAAGTTCCCGCTCCCCGTCGGCCAGGAAGAGCTGTGCGCGCACCTCGGCGAGGGCGGCCCGGCTGGCCTCCGGATTGTAAGTCGCCCATGCGGAGGCCAGCCTCGCCAGGCCCAGGAGCCGGACTGCCGGGCCCACGCTCTCCAGGGCCGCCTCGGCCTCCCTCAGCAACTCGACGGCCTTTCCGGGATCGGCGCGCTCGGCCAGATTCAGGTAGTCCGCCCAACGCTCACCGCTGATGTCGTCGAGGAGTGCGCGGGCCCTGTCCACGTCCTGCTCGGCGGCGGCGATCGCGGCGGCGCGGTATACGGGGTCCGGCTCCCTCTCGGGGCCCTTCGAATGCGGCGCCGTCTCCTGTCCGTGCCGCCACAGCCGCAGGGCGCGTTCGACGTCGTGAGGTGCCAGCCGGCGTGCGGCCACCTCGATCGCTCTCCACGCGTCGATGTCGCTGTTGCGGCCGACGCCGACGCTCGGAACCGACACCGCGGCCTCCACGAGTATGTCCAGGAGTTCGTCGGCCGAGGGCGTTTCGGGTCCGGGACGGGCGTACCGCACGATCTCCACGAAGGCCATGACCCGCCACAGCGACGGACTGATCCCGCTCGCGTGCTCCAGCGCCTCCCTCACCCGCCCCATCCGCGCGAGGAGCCCGATCACCCTCGGCGGCAGCGCACCACTGGACTGAGCCGCCTGGTGGCGTACGACGCCGAGGTACGTCATCGCCGGCAGTCCGGTGGCCACGGAGGCGGTGGCGGCGATGTGGTGGGCGATGCTGTCGACGAGTTCGAGGAATCGGCGCTCGGCGCCGAACTCAGCTCTGACAGCGCGGCGCAGACCGGCGCAGACCAGGTCGGCGGCCTCGGCGGAGACGCTCGGGCCGGACTTCAGGACGTGGACGGAGAGGTGGCAGAGACCGTAGCGATCCACCCGGGACCAGTCCACGTCCGCCCAAGTGGGCGCAGTCCCTCGGTATTCGCGGGCGATCCGTTCGTGCCATCTGGTCTCGTCGACCCAGCACTCGGGATGCCTCTCCCGCGCTTCCGCCCCGGCGAGGAACTCGCTGATGGAGGTGTGGAAGAAGGCGAACCGGTGGCTTCGGCGCTCCAGCAGCCAACGCAGGCTCGCGAGGACCTTCCGTGCGGGTGAGGACCGGAGCGGGGTTCCGGACATGGCGGCGAGTTGTTGCTCCGTCAACGCCTCTCGCGCCACGGTCAGTACGCCGATGATCGGCAGGCCCACCCCCGCCCAGCTGCCGGCCGACTCACCGGTACCGGGGGCCGGCCTCGGCGTGAGTTCCTCACGGACGAGTTCCACGAAGAATCCGTACAGACTGGGCAGCCGACCCGGTACGCCGTTGAAGTCGAGCAGCCGGTCGACCAGTGCTTCGTTGCGGTCTTCGGCGGCGTCGATCAGCGCCCGCGCGTAGGTGGCCAGGTACAGGAAGTTTCCGGCGGCCCGGCGGACGGCGTGCCGCTTCGTGCTGCCCGGGAGGTTGCCCCTGGCGCGCTCGGCGTCTAGGACCGCGTGCCGTTCCAGGACGAGGTTCGCGTAGGTGTGGAGGTCGCCCACGACCGGAGGTGAGCCGGCGTCGATGACCACCTCGGTGAGGCGTTCCTCCCGAGCGGACCGGAACAGGCGGATCCCGGCGTGCGGCCGAGAGGTCGTGATCACCTTGACGTTGGCGGGCAGTTCGGGGGATCGGGTCAGCCAGTGCAGGAGCCCTTTTCTCGGCTCTGTCGTGTGGTCGTCGGCTATCTCGTCCAGCGCGTCGAGCAGGATGACGATCCTGGCCTCGGGGTCCTGTTCGGCCAGCACCTGCGCGGGCCCGATCAGCGCCAGGTGGGCCAGGTTGTCGGGGTCGAGGAGACGGGGCTCCAGATGCGCGGTGCCGATCTCGACGCCGCTGACCGTGCCTGCCACGTCACGGAGGCGCTGCTCGACCTCCAGGGTGGCGGTGCGGTGGAAGGGTGAGACCTTCAGGTCTTCGATCCTGATGCCGATCACCCGGCCCTCGGCCGCCACGGAGTCGATGTGCTGCTGGACGACGACCGAGAGGCGTTCCAGTTCGAAGAGTTCCGGGCGCTCCCGGGCGAGTTGGTGTCCGATGCTCAGCAGGAACGACTCGGTGTCACCGCCGATGACCGCGGTCCGGCTGTCCCGTCGGAAGAAGTAGCGGAGCCGGTCGGGATGGGCCCGCGCGATACCGGCGAGCAGGCTGGTCTTGCCCGCTCCCGGTTCGCCCGTCACCAGGACGTACTGGCCCTCGTCGGACTTCAGGGCCGCCTCGATCTCGTCGTACAACCACCGGCGTTCGACGAAGTCCCTACCACCCGCACGGGCTTGGACCACGTCGTCGAAGGCGCGGCGCGGCCGGGGCCCCTCGGCGGTCACTGCTTGCCCCCGGCGGAACGCAAGTGCACGCCGATCACTGTCGCGTTGCCCGCCACATGATCGACCTCGGTGGCGGCTTCGACAGGGCCGTCCAAGGCTCCCTCCGCGAGCAGCCCGGTCGCGTCCGCGTTCCCCTCCAGCGTGCCCAACTTCAGTTCGCTCCGCACCAGGGCCGTGCCACGTCCCTCGCCGTCGGGAACCTCGGTCGGCAGCTTCAACTGCCGTACGTCCTCGCCCGGGAGCCAGATCCAGACCGCCCCCCGGTACTCCTTCTCCTTGACCAGGACTTCCTGGAACTCGTTCTCCCGGAGGGAGGTGTACGGCTTCCCCTGTACGACGTCACGGAAGACCGTCGCCGACAGACCGACGGCCAGACAGGCGTCCGGCATCTGGTCTAGGGCGGCGCGCATGGCCGCGCAATCGCGGATGCGTCCGATCTCGACGGGAGCGGTGCCGACGTAGCCGTTGCTGGCCCGCGACGCCTCGCCGAAGTGGACGGCCGCCCTGAGCCGCAGCCGTTCCTTCGGCACCCGGCTGCTGTTGAAGTCCCGCAGACCGGCTTCCAACCCGCGCATGAAGTCGTCGACCAGGGCGGGTTCGTAGGCGTGCTTGGGCAGAACCGCGAACAGCGAGTCCCCGCCCTCTTGCGTCTTCCATTTCCTGCGCTTCAACTCGGCGGCGTCGGCCGACTCATGGAGCAACCGCACGATCGTCTCCTGGAACTGCTGCTGCGTCGCCGTATCGGCACTGCCGTATCCCTTCGCGTCGACGGACAGCAGCAGTCTGCGCCCGAAGGCTCCGGCCCCGCCCGTCTCGCCGTTACCGTTCTTCGCCATGACACCTCTCGGTACACGTACTTCGGGGGGAATACCGACACTTCACTCAACCCCTCGGTAAATCCGCGGGGTTGCTCCACAACAAACCGGCGCCCGCTCCCCCTTACGGGCGCCGGCCATGCAGTCGTACACCCGGGATGCCGGTGAGAACCCCGTACTTCTACGTGGTTCGACGTGATCTCATGGAATTGGGGGATGCGTGACCGCTCGTGCGGCCGGAGGCGGTCCGGGTGTGCCGAGAACCCATAGAAGTAGCTGGTCCGGTCGGGGGCGGTCGCCCTTACTGGACTGAGCACGCCCACTGGACCGCACGCAGCGCCTCGATCGGAGGATCCTCCATGGCACCGACCGGGAACACCGTCGGAAGCCGCCCTGCGCAGTACATGTTCACCGCGCTGCACGTGACCCATCAGCACGCGGACGCCAAGGCCGGAATCCTGGCGGCAGCTCAGGTAGCGCTGGGCGGTACGGCGGGAGCGTGGAGTCAGCGGGCGTTGCTCCTCTGGGAACGAGGCGGCGCGGCCGGGGTGTTCGCCGGGGCGCTGCTGGCCCTGTTCGTGTGTGGCCTGATCGGCGGCGTCGTGAGCGTGGCGGCCTCACTGAAGCCCCGATTGCTGCGGGATCCGGCCGTCAACCGGTACAGCTTCGTCCACCTGGCGTCGGGCCCCGACATCCTGCCGCCCGGCGACGGCGCGCAACCGGAGGAGGAGGCCGATCGCCGGGAGCTGTCGTGCGCTGTACGGTTCCTCGCCCTTGTCGCGGTACGCAAGTACCACTGGCTGGTCGGCGCGGTGTCGTGCACGGCCGTCATGGGTGCGAGCGCGGGCCTGAGCGTGACCCTGCTGCCACTACTGGTCTGACGTCACTGGTCGGATGTCAGCGGTCGGGCGCGATCCAGGTGCGCGAGTTGGCCGAGGGTCCGCGCGTCGGCCGAAGGTCCGCGAGTCGTTCCAGCTCGGGCAGGTCCCGAATGGTGGTGGAGCCGTAGCCGGTCTCCAACAGGCCCTCGTCGCGCATTTCACGCAGCACCTTGTGGATCGTCGTCTCGGCGGCGCCGACCATGGTGGCCAGCTCCGGCTGGGTCAGCCGGCAGCCGATCACCACACCGTCGGCCCTCGGCGAACCGTAGGACTCGGCGAGTTCCACCAGCAGCCGGGCCAGCCGCACCTTTGCCGGATAGCCGCGGAAGTCCAGCCGCCGCCGGTTCGCCCAGCGCAGCCGGTCGGCCACCATGCCGGTCAAGGCCATGGAGATCACGGGGCGACGCTCCAGCAGCCTCCGCAGTTCACCACTCTGCGATACGCAGGCGGTCAGCGGACCGCAGGCAGTGACCGTCGCCGAGCGCGGGGCCCCGCTCATGGCCGCCATCTCGCCCACCGTGTCCCCGGCGGTTCTGACCGCAAGGAGTGAGGTCTCACCGTTCTCCACGGTCGCCGTGACCTTGGCGAAACCGGACACCAGCAGAAGGACATGCTGGTCGCTGTCCCCTTCTCTCAGCAGCACGTCACCCACGTCGAACCGGACCTCGGTACCCAGGCCGAGCAGGTCCTGCCGCGCTGGGGGCGACAGCATCCCCAGCAGACTGCGCGCGGGCCACTCGTCGGACCCGATGGGCACATCCACGGGTGTCCCCCTGTCTTCGTCTGCGTTTGGGCGTAGTCACGTGGACATCATCGTGCCGGTTGGAGCAGCCCCGTGGAACGGAACTGTGGTGAGCGGCCAAGAGGATGACGAAGAGCGTCTGGGCTGGTTTCGTTCCGACGAGACAGCAGCGGTGCGGGATGCGCAGGACGCGGAGTGCAACCCGTACTCATCCTGGTGTGTTACCGAGGAGACCACAACAGAGGACAACGGCACCCCAGACGGAGGGCTGGCCAGAGCTGAGGGTCGTCACGGCAGCGGGCAGGCACAGCCTGCCGGAAGGCGGCCTCGGAGGTCGACAAACGCCTCTTGGCCCAGGCGTCCTTCCTGGCGTTCACCTCACCCGATTGATCGACACCAACTCTTGGAACCTCCGTGACGTCGGGCCGCTCTGCCGTATCGGCGGCGTGCACTCTCATGTACTCCTGCAATCGGCCCTCTTCCGGCCGGCGCTCGCTTCCAGGACTGGGCGGCCGTCAGCTGCCGACAAAGGGCCACCACGCCTCCGAGTCGAGCCCGTGCCCTTGGCGTGCCCGTAAGACCGGTCACCTGCGGTCAACAGCGGTGCGAGCCCGCCGTCTCGGGCCGTCGAGTCAGAGCACATAAGCCCAGGCCAGAAGCTCCCTCGCCACTCAAGCGCCGTCGCTTCCCAAGCTGAGAGCGCGAGTTCGATTCTCGTCACCCGCTCCATGATGAAACCCAGGTCAGTGGCCTGGGGTTTGTTTATTGTCTAGTCCAATTTGAGGGTTTCGCGCCCTCCGCGTGCCCTAATCGAGGTCAATCACCTCCGGCGAGGTTCTTCGAGCACACGTCCAGCAAAGGGTGAGCAAGTCACGTACGCAAAGGGCGACTTGCTGACGCGACCCAGGCCCAGCGTCACTCTGCGCTGCCGTCGCCGCATGCTGGGCCATTCCTCCGGGTCCGGATTGGCTCCAGCCCATCTGCCGATTCGCCATCGACATCACAACACGGACACATGCCTCGCAAGGCCCCATTGCGCGGCGCATGATGCCTCTCCAGCACGCACGTCCAGGGGGACCATGCGCATCCGCACCACCATCGCCGCCGTCTTGCTGCTTGGCGCCGCTGCTACCGCTTGCGGCAGCAGCGGAGAGCCCGAGACCATTCGGGTCACCGTCACTCAGACCGTCACTGCCTCGCCGAGCGCAAAGGCCGCGGCGAACGCCGCCGATGGCGTCCTGAGGATGGGCGCCAAGCAGGCCGTCGATGACGACTAGAACAACATCCACCCCACCGTGCAGGCCATCGAGTACCAGCAGCCCTACAAGGGACCCCAGCCGCAGGCCCCCGCGGACTTCCAGGGCGGCGACACCTGGGCCACCGCGGAGATCAAGGTCTGCAACGTCGAAGGCGCCGACATCTCAGTCAGCCAATTCCCCTGGTCCCTCGCCTACGCCGACGGCACCAGCATCGAGGTGACCGGCTCGTCGGGCGGGGACATGCCGAAGCCGGAGTATCCGATGGACAAGACCGTGAAGCCCGGACGCTGTGCCGCCGGCCTCATCGCCTTCCCCGTACCCGGCGACAAGCGGCCCGAGCGCCTCGTGTACGAGCCGGAGAGCGGCGAGGTGCTGGAGTGGGCGATCCCGAAGGCGTAGTCCGAAGGCGTAGCCCCGAAGCGGTTCCCCCGCAGTGCAGAGATGGGGCCGCCCCCAACCAACCCGCAGCCGACTGCCCTTCGACCCGGCAGAGGCTCCGCCCTGGTCGTCCGAGGCAAAGCCTCTGCCGTCAACGTGACACGTTCGCCTGACCGGCGGTCACAGTTCCCTCGCGTACGTGTCCTGGTACGCCGCCCTCCCGCCGAACACGTTGAGGCCGATGTGCCCCTTGGTGTACGTCGTGTCCGTCACGTCGATGATCTGCTTGCCGTTGAGGAACACCTGGATGCGGTGGCCCTGGGCGAGGACGCGGAGCGGGTACGTCGCGCCGCGGCGGACCAGGGCCGGGACGCGGGCGAGGGCGGCGCCGTCGTCGAAGTTTCCGTTGGCCTTGGCGACGAGGCGGATCACGCGGAGGTCGGGGTCGATGTTGAGGCAGTAGGCGTCGGTGCCGTCGGCGGAGGCGCGCCAGAGGACGGACAGGGCGCCGCCGGTGTCCGGGTCGGGGCCGCCGAGGCGGACCAGGGTGGTGAGGTCCAGGTCGGTCGCCGTTCGGGGCGAGATCGCGTTGGAGTCCTTGTCGAAGGTTCCGGCGCGGCCCGCGCTGTCCGTGGACCAGTGGCCGGCGGGGGTGATCGTCAGCTTGCCCAGGTCCGAGCGGAATTCGCCGCCGCCGGTCGGGGCGGTCGGCAGTGGCTTCACGCGGTCGACCAGGCGGTAGGCGCCCTTCAGGTGGTGCACCTTGAGCGACTGGATGTGTGCGGTACCGCCCTTGGTGTAGAAGGCCATGCCGTCGGCGTCCGGGGGCGGGAAGATCAGGCTGGTCACCGCCGCCTGGCCGTCCGCGCCGAATGCCTCGACCGATGACGCGTCGACGTACACGCGCAGGGTCACCCGGCCGTCCTTCGGCTGCATCGGTGCTGTCGTGCGGCCCGCGAAGTACTGGGTGAAGTCGCTCAGGCCCGCCGCCGACCGGTCCACGAACAGTTCTTTCGTCTCGGCGTCGTAGCCGACCGTCGTGTGGTGGTCGGTGGCGGTGCGGACGCGGAAGCCGATCTCCGTGGCGGTGCCGAGGTCGATCTCCGCCTCGATCTCGTAGGCGATGCCTGTGACGCCCGCGAGCGGGTTCGCGGTCGCCGGTCCGACGGAGAGGCCCTTGAGCGTCTTTGTCGAGGTGCGCAGAGCGGTCAGCTCCGGGACCGGGCGCTGGGCCAGGCGTACGCCGTCGGCCGTGGACGTGAGGGTCAGTTCGCGGGGTGTGCTCAGCTGGCCCTTCCAGGCGCCGGTCGGGGCGCTGAAGGGGTAGTCCCAGTTGCTCATCCAGCCGAGCCAGACGCGGCGGTCGTCGGGCAGGCCGTAGAAGGACATGGCGGCGTAGTAGTCGCGGCCGGCGTCGGCGCGCAGGGTCGTGCCGGGCGTCTGGTCGGGGGTGAAGGACGTGCCGTTCCAGTCGCCGGTGAAGTACTGGGCGGCCGAGCCGTTCGTGGCGCGTACGGCGCCCGTGCTCAGGGTGAGGACCCACTTGACCTTGTCCTCGTCGCCGTCGACCGGGAGGGGGAAGAAGTCGGGGCACTCCCAGACGCCCGGGGTGACCCAGTCGCCGTAGCCGAAGGAGCTGACCTGGGTCCAGGTGAGGAGGTCGGTGGAGGTGAAGAAGCGGATGTGGTCGCCGCCGGAGACCACCATCAGCCATTGGTCGTGCCGGGCGTCGCGGATCACCTTCGGGTCGCGGAAGGTCCAGCCGGCGTCGGGGCCGCCTGGGTTCTGCACGGCTGGGGTCGGGCCGCCGTGCAGTTGCCAGGAGCGGCCCTTGTCCTTGCTGTAGGCGATGCGGATGCTGGCGTTCCCGCCTGGTTTGTCCGGGTGGTAGCTCGTGTAGTACGCGATCAGGCCCGGGTCGCCGTCGAAGAGGCCGGAGGTGTCGTCGGTGTCGACGACCGCGCAGCCGGTCCAGCAGTGGCCGTAGGCGTTCCAAGGGAGAGCGATCGGCAGGGGCTGCCAGTGGATCAGGTCGGTGCTGACCGCGTGTGCCCAGCGGCCCTCGTCCTGGTGGAAGAGGTGGTACTCGCCGTCGTGGTACAGCAGGCCGCAGGGGTCGCTGGTGGAGCCGGTGAGCTGGGAGTAGTGGTACGTGGGGCGGTACGGCTCGGTGAAGTGGTCGGCGGTGGCGCGGATGTCGATGTTCTGGAAGTACGACGTTCCGTGCGTGGCCGCGGTGCCGACCGCGCCGCCCGTTGTGCGGGACACGCGGGTCCGCAGGGCCCGTACGCCGTCCACGTACACCTCGATCGTCCTGCCTGTGGCGCGGGCTTCGACGCGGTACGTGTTGCCGGGTGCGATGCGGCGGACCGGGCCGGTGGCGGAGGCCAGGCGGGTGCCGGAGGAGCGGTCCAGGAGGACGACGGTGTTGCGGCCGGCTTCCAGGCGGGCCTCGTAGCCGCCGGAGCCGTTCGCGGACGCGCGCAGGACCAGCCCGGCGGAGGATGAGGTGCCGGCGGGGGTGATGTCGGCCCTTGCCACCAGGTCGCCTTCGGTGAAGGGGGCCGTGCGCAGGCCGTTCTCGCCTCGGATGCCGCGCAGGTCGGGGGTCCAGGTGCCGGAGCGGGTCGTCCAGCCCTGGACGCCCGTGGCCAGGTCGGCGGCGGCGATGTTCTCGAAGGACGCCGCGCCGGACGATGCCGTGATGGCGAGTCGGCCCTTCGTGTGGGTCGGGTCCTGGGCCTTGATGACGGGGCTGTAGCCGTCGGGTGAGAGGAAGTTGGTCTGCCAGTGCACGCGGAGTTCGTCGCCCTCGGCCTCGACGCGCAGGCGGTAGACCGTGTCGGCCTTGATGGTGGTCGGGTAGGTGCCGAGGGTTGTGTTTCCGTCGATGCGGTAGAGCCTCAACCTGCCCTGGCCGGGGTCGACTTCGACGCCGTAGCCGCGTGTGGCCTCGGCGTCGGTGCGCACCAGCAGTGAGGCGGTCGCGGAAGCGTCGTGGAGGAGCAGGTCGGTCTGGAGCGCGGTGTCGTAGGCCCGGGTGGTGGTGACGGCACGGGCGGTGGCTCCCTGCGACGGGTTCGCGTGCCAGCCGAGCGTGGTCGCCGTCCAGGTGCCGCCGCTCGTGGTCCAGCCGGTGAGGTTGGTGGTGACGGTGGAGACGGAGGGCGGGCCGAAGGTGACGGTGCCGCTCTGGGCGAGCAGGCCCACGGAGCCGGTGCCGTAGCGGTGGTCCTCGGTGTGGAGCAGTCGCTTGCCGTCGACGTATATCGACAACTCCGGGCCGTCCACGGCCACTTTGAGGTTGTGGGGTCTCCTGGCCTGGGTGATCTTCAGGGGTGCGGTGGCGAGTGTGTCGCCGTCGGCCAGGTCGTAGAGGCGTAGGCGGGCGCGGCCCGGGTCCAGAGCGATCGCATATCCGGTCGAGCCGTCCGTCGCAGCTCGGAACACCAACGCGCCTACAGAGGACGCGGATTGGGGCGTGATGCGGGCCGCGTACGTGCCCTTGGTCGCGAGCTGCTGCTCGGACAGGGCGAGGGCGGCGCGCCCGTGACGGCCGGCGGTCGCCTTATGGCCGCCCTCGGAGGTTCGGGTCCAGCTACCCGTGACGGGGAGGGGATCGGGGATGGGGACGGGAGTCGCTCCGCTCGCGCTCGGGGTGGCGGCCTGCGCTGTGGGGAGGCCGCCTGCGAGAGGCAGCAGGGCGGCGGTGGTACCTGTTGCGAGCAGGAGGGTACGGCGGGACACGCTCATGGCGGCTCCTGAGGGAAAGCAGGGAAGGGTGGACCACGGCCTGCGGGGACGTCCACCCCGCGGGCCGTGGTCGTGTGTAAGACGGTCACGGCCACAGCGGGCGGGGTCCGTCGGTGAAGGCCGACGCCATCTGCCAGGCGTCGAACCGCTCCAAAGCCACGTCACCGTCGGCACCGATGCCGACGCCGACGGCCTCTTCGGGGCGGGTGGGGTAGATACGGGCGGCGAGGGGGCGTCCGTTGGCGAAGATCTCCAGAGCGGAGTGGTCGACGAGGACGCGCAGGTCGACCCGGCCGTCGGCGTCGGCCAACGGCAGTTCGCCGTATCGGGGTTCGGTGTCGACCGTCGGGTCGAGGCTGCTGGTCTCGCGGTGCAGGCGGAGAGTGCCGCTCGTTCCGTCGTGCGTCCGGCTGACCTCCACGACCGTGCGCTCCACGCCGTCGGGGGTCTCGCGGACCACGAGCCGGGCCGTCGCTCCGGGAGCGAGGCGCAGGGTCGTCTCGATGTCCAGCTGGTCCCCGCGCACGCCGGGCAGCCGGGTGTACGGGCCGGTCAGCGGACCGGCCGCCACCGCTACGCGCTCCCGCCGCAGCGCGGTCAGTTCCGGCGCCGGGGTCTGGTGCAGGTGGCCATCCGCGCCGAGCGTGACGACCCGCGGCAGGGACATCACACCGCACCAGCCGGCCTGCGCGTTCGCCTCGTCCGTGCGGCCCTCCTGGAGCCAGCCGAACATGATGCGGCGGCCGTGCTCGTCGCGGGTGGACTGGGGGGCGTAGAAGTAGCGGCCGCCGTAGTCGAGGCGGTGGAGGGCGATTGGGGTGAAGGTGTCGCCCTGGTAGCGGCCGGTCCAGTACAGGGGGTGGTGGGTGGTGCCCTCGTCCCAGGCGGAGAAGACGAGGACGTCCGTGCCGTCGCCGATGCCGAACAGGTCGACGCACTCCCACATGGTGCCGGTCCAGTCGAGCTCGCCCTGGTTCTGCGAGGCGTCGCCGGTCAGCAAGGGGCCGACGTAGCGCCAGTCCCGCAGGTCGTCCGACTCGTACAGGAAGGCCGTACCGCCGACGCCCCGGATGCCCGAGCCGATCAGTTGCCGCCACACCGCGTCCTCGCCGGAGCCCTCCCGCCACACGCAGTGGTCGCGGAAGGCCGTGATGTCGACGCCCTCGGGCGGGGCGGTGATGACCGGGTTGGCCTGGTCCTTGGCCCAGTACCTCAGATCAGCCGATCCCCTTGCCACACAAGGGAGTTCACGGTCTCCGTGCCTGCCCGAGTAGACGAGCGTGGGCACTCCCCCGTCGTCGACGAGGACTCCGGACCAGCAGCCGTCGCGGTCGGGGCCGTCGGTGCCGGGGACGAGGGCGACCGGTTCGTCGGTCCAGTGGACGAGGTCGGTGCTGGTGGCGTGGCCCCAGTGGATGCGGTGGTGGGCGGGGGCGAGCGGGTTGTACTGGTAGAAGAGGTGGTAGACGCCGTTCCAGTGGGTCAGGCCGTTGGGGTCGTTGAGCCAGCCGCCGGGCGAGGTGAAGTGGAAGCGGGGGCGGTGGGGGTCGCGATGGGCGCGCTCGGCCAGCCCCTCGGCCACGGGAGCGCCGGAGGGGAGGGTGAGGTCGTGGGTCATGCGGCGGTGGTCTCCGCTTTCTCGGTGTCGTCGGTGGCCTCGCCGGTGTCCGGCCTGTCGGTGGCCTTGAGGACGCGGCGGGCGATGTCGGAGGCGGGTGCGCGCAGGTGGCAGCGCACCCAGTGCGGTTGTCCGTCGTCTTCGCCGACGATGTGGCGGACGGGCTCGGTGCGGCTGCATGTGCCGTCGTCGCCGTAGGGGCAGGACGTGGGGTTGAGGATCGCCTCGCGGAGGCGGGCGCGCTCGACCGGGTCGTAGCTTCCGGTCGCCCGTTCGGGGTCGGGTACGGCGGACAGGAGGAGGCGGGTGTAGGGGTGGGCGGGGGCGTCCATCACCGCCAACGCGTCACCGCCCTCTACGAGTTCGCCGGCGAACATCACCATCGTGGTGTCCGCGAGATAGCGCGCGGAGCCCAGGTCGTGCGTGATGTAGAGCATGGCGATGTCCCGCTCGTCACGCAGGCGCCGCATCAGGTTGAGCACGCCGACGCGTACGGAGACGTCCAGCATCGAGGTCGGTTCGTCGGCCAGGATCAGGCGCGGCTCCACCGCCAGCGCACGGGCGATCGCGACGCGCTGACGCTGGCCGCCGGAGAGTTCGTGCGGGTAGGACTGGAGCATGTCCTCGGTCAGGCCGACCGTCGTCATCAGCTCGCGCAGGGCCTCGGATGTGGCGGGGTGGCCGTGCAGGACGAGGGCGCGGGTGAGGAAGTGCTCGATGCGGTGGACGGGGTTGAGCGAGCCGAAGGGGTCCTGGAAGACCATCTGGACCTTGCGGCGGTACGCCCGTGACGCCCGGCGTCGCTCGGTGCGCAGGACGTTCTCGCCGTCCAGCAGCACCTCACCGGAGGTGGGCTGTTCGAGGCGGGCGAGGCAGCGGGCGATGGTGGACTTGCCGCTGCCGGACTCGCCGACCAGGGCGGTGATCCGGCCGGCGGGAAGGTCGAAGGAGACGTCGTTGACGGCGCGGACACGGCGTCGGGAGAAGACGGTGCCGACGTGGAAGTCCTTGGTCAGGCCGCGTACGGAGAGGAGAGGGTCGGTCATCGGGGGGCTCCTTCAAGGCTGCGGGCCACCCAGCGGCCGGGCGCGACCTCGCGCAGGTCGGGGATGTTGGTGGAGCAGTCCGAGCGGTCCTCGGGGCAACGGACGTGGAAGCCGCAACTGTCGGCGGTGCGCGGGGCGTCGAAGAGGCCGGTGAGTTCGCGGCGCGGGCCGGTCAGCGGCGGGAAGGCGTTCATCAGCGCCTCGGTGTACGGGTGCAGGGGATCCGCGAACAGGTCCTTGGCGTCGGCGAGTTCGACGATCCGTCCGCCGTACATCACGCCCATGCGGTCCGACAGCTCGACCATCAGGGACATGTCGTGGGTGATGAAGAGGATGGAGAAGCCCAGCTCCCGCTGGAGGTCGCGGATCTGCGCCATGATCTCCTGCTGCACGACCACGTCGAGTGCGGTGGTCGGCTCGTCCATGATCAGCAGCCGGGGCCTCAGGGCCACGGCCATGGCGATGACCACGCGCTGGCGCATACCGCCGGACAGCTGGTGCGGGTATGCCTTCAGCCGTCCCGGGTCGATGCCCACCAGCTCCAGCAGCTCGCCCGCCCGCTCCCGCGCGACCCGCTTCTTCAGCTTCTCGTGGGTGGTGAAGATGTCGACGATCTGCTCGCCGATGGTGAGGACGGGGTTGAGGGAGTTCATCGCCGACTGGAAGACCATCGCGATCTGCCGCCACCGGAAGGCACGCAGCTCCCGATCGCCCAGGGCGAGGACGTCCCCGCCCTGGAAGCGGATGCTGCCGGCCGTGATCTCCGCCGGGGGCTTCAGCAGCCGCATCACCGCGTTGGCGATGGTCGACTTGCCGCAGCCGGACTCTCCCGCGAGGCCGAAGATCTCGCCCGCGCCGATGGAGAAGGAGACGTCGTCGGCGCCCACGACGGTGCGTCCGTCGCCGCGGTATTCGACGCGGAGGCCGTTCACCTCAAGTACGGGCTCCATGGCTCAGCCCCTCCTCTTCACGGAACGAAGGCGCGGGTTGGTGATCTCGTCGACCGCGTAGTTGACCAGCGCGAGCGCGAAGGCGACGAGTGCGATGCACAGTCCGGAGGGGACGAAGACCCACCACGTGCCGGTCATCAGCGCGCCGTCGCTGCTGGCCCAGTACAGGTTGGTACCCCAGCTGACGACACTGCTGTCGCCCAGGCCGAGGAACTCCAGCGCCGCCTGGGAGGTGATGCCGAAGACGACGCAGCCCAGCAGGGTGGTCATCACCACGGACGCCATGTTGGGGAGGATCTCCCGGAACATGATCCGCAGGGGGCGTTCCCCGGTGACGACGGCGGCGGCCACGAAGTCCTTGCCGCGGATCGACCTGGCCTGCGCGCGCAGTACTCGGGCCGAGCCCGCCCAGCCGGTGATCACCAGGACCAGGACGACCGTGGAGGTGCCAGGTGGCAGGAAGGCGGCCAGGATGACCAGCAGCGGCAGCCCGGGCAGCAGCAGGAAGACGTTGGTGACCAGGGTCAGCGCGTCGTCCACCAGCCGCCCGAAGTAGGCGGAGGCGAGGCCGACCAGGATGGCGACGCCGGTGGCCACGAGTCCGACGGTGAACCCGACGAACATCGAGGAGCGTGCACCCCAGAGGGTGAGCGCGAGGACGTCCTGCCCCTTGGTCGTCGTACCGAGCCAGTGCGCGCCCGAAGGGGCCTGGCTGCCGCTGGAGTTGATCAGGGACGGGTCGCCGGGGGTGAGGACGGGCGCGAGCAGCGCCAGCAGGGCGAAGACGGCGAGCAGGCACAGGCCCGACAGTGCCTTCTTGCTGCCGACGAGCTGGCCCAGAAGCCCCTTTCGCCGCCCGGCTGCGCGCGCGGGGGCCGGGGCGGTGGCCGTACCCGCGATGTCTATGGCGGTCATGTCTGCACGGCTCCCTTCAGCGGACGCGTACGCGCGGGTCGAGGCGGACGTAGACGATGTCGACCAGGAAGTTCGCCAGGAGCACGGCCGCCGTGATGGTGAGGAAGATGCCCTGCATCAGCGGGTAGTCGAGGCCCTGCACGGCCGCCAGGAGCTGGAAGCCGATGCCCGGGTAGGCGAACACGACCTCGGTGAGCAGGGCGCCGCCGACGACGAAGCCGAGGCCCATGCCGAAGTTGGTGACGGAGGGGAGCAGCGCGTTGCGGGCGGCGTAGCGGAACATGATCCGCGAGGGGCTCAGGCCCTTGGCCTCGGCCATGGTGATGTAGTCCTCGGCCGCCGTGGCGATCATGGTGTTGCGCATGCCGAGCATCCAGCTGCCGACGGTGACGGCCACGACGGTGAGCGCCGGGAGCACCAGGTGGGTGCCGGCGTTCGCCAGGAACTCGGCGTTCAGGCCGGGGGTGAGTCCCGCGTCGTACGCGTGCCGCAGCGGGAACCAGCCCAGGGTCACCCCGAACAGGTACAGCGCGCCCATCGCCAGCCAGAAGTACGGGAACGAACCGACGAAGATCAGCAACGGCGGGAAGGCGGAGTCGAGCATGCCGCCGCGCCGCCAGGCGGCGACGATGCCGAGCAGGTTCCCGACGACGGCCGCGACGACGAGGGCGGTACCGCCGAGCAGCAGCGTCCAGCCGATCTGCGAGCCGATCACCTCGGTGACCGGGGTCGGGAAGCGGGAGATGGAGATGCCGAGGTCGCCGGTGAAGACGCTCTTGACGTAGGAGACGTACTGCTCCCACAGCGGGCGGTCGTCGAGGCCGAAGAGTTTCCGCAGCTGGGCTATCTGCTCGGGCTGCATCGCGCCCGCCTGCTGCGCGAACATCCGGGAGACCGGGTCGCCCGGCATGAAGCGCGGCAGCAGGAAGTTGAGGGTGATGGAGGCCCAGAAGGCCAGCAGATAGAACCCCAGGTTGCGCAGGATGAGACGCACTGCTCGTGCTCCCTGTCGGTGGGGGGGTGAACGGGGATGCGAATGCGAGGGGCGGCCGTCCGAGTCGGGGAGGAGGGCGGCCGCCGGTCCGCGCGGACCCGCGTCAGCTCTTGACGGGCTTCAGCGAGGTGAGCACGAGGATCGTGCTGGTGTTGCGGTTGCCGAGGGTGGCGTACGGGTTCTCCTCCGACGGCCAGCCGGTGAAGCGCTTGTCGGTGTACGCGCCGAACTCGGGTCCGGTGAACAGGGGCACCGCGGGGGCATCCTCGTTGTACAGCTTCTGCAGTGCGTCGACCTGCTCGCGCTGCGCCTTCTCGTCCGTGGCGGCGGCGAAGGCGTCGATGAGCTTGTCGGCCTTCGGGTCGGCGTAGCGGTGGTAGTTCTGGGTGGCCTTCTCGCCGACGGGCTTGAGCATCCCGCTCGACATCACGTCGCGGAAGTACTCGTACGGGGTGGCGCCGTTGTTGCTCCACACGATGCCGGTGTCGAAGGTGCCCTGCTCGTACGAGTTGATCACGGCCGCCCAGTCGGGCGTCTTCACGGTGGCGGTGATGCCGACCTTCGCGAGGTTCTGCTTGATGATGTTCGCGGCCGAGATCCAGTCGGCGGAGGCGGAGCCGACGGAGATGTCGAGGTGGAAGTCCTTGCCGTTCTTCAGCTTCCGCTTGCCGCCGCTCTCCTTGTAGCCGGCCTTGTCGAGGGCCTTGGCCGCCGCGTCGGTGTCGTACTTCGTCCAGGTGCAGGACGCGGCGAGCTGCTTGTCGCGCCACTTGTCGTACGTGCGGGCCAGGCCCGTGCAGTCGGCGGGTTCGGCGTAGCCGTTCATCGCGACCTTGGTGATCTGGTCGCGGTCGACGGCCATGCTGAGCGCCTTGCGTACGGCCGGGTCGTCGTAGGGGGCCTTCGTGGTGTTCAGCTGCCAGTTGATCATGGCGCCGGCGGGCGGGAACCAGTAGTGGTTGTGCTTCTTGTCCTTGGCGACGAAGGACTTCTCGATGTCCGGGATGAACGACTGCGTCCAGTCCACCTCGCCGTTGGTGAAGGCGAGGTTGGCGCTGTCGTTGCCGGAGAAGGCGAGCATCCGGATGCCGGCGATCCGCTGCTTGGCGGGCTGCCAGTAGTCGGGGTTCTTGCGCAGCTCGTACGACTGGGCCTGGAAATTCTCGATCTTGGTGTACGGGCCGGTGCCGACCGGGTTCGGGTTGGTGAACTTCGCCGGGTCCTCGACCTTGGACCAGATGTGCTTCGGCATGATCTGCTGGCCGGCGATCTCGAAGAAGCCGGGCGAGAACGGCTTGTTGAAGGCGAACTTCACCGTGTGCTCGTCGACGGCGGTGACCTTGTCGAGGTACTCCAGGCCGCCGAGCACCTTCTTGCGCAGCTCGAAGGTGTAGACGACGTCGTCGGCGACAAGCGGCTTGCCGTCCGACCACTTGACGCCCTCGCGCAGCGTGAAGGTGAGGGACTTGCCGTCCTTCGCCTTCTCCCACTTGGTGGCCAGCCACGGCGTGTCCTTGGCGTCCGCCATGCTGTGCACGACCAGCGGCTCGTAGACGGCCTCCTTGGTCATGGGGGCGGCCTGCGGGGAGAGCGGGTTGAAGTTGCGCGTGAACGTCGCCAGGTCCTCGCGCGGGATGGTGAGCAGCTGGTTGCCGGAGGTGTCACCGGCGCCGGCAGTGCCCGCGCCACCCGTGCAGGCGGACAGGACCAGGGCAGCGGCGGCGGTCACGGTGACCGCTCTCAGGACGGCCCGTGGCCGCCGTGAAGGTATGCGGGAGGGTGCCATAATGGGGACTCTTTTCCTCTCTTCAACACACAGGGCGAAGACGGGATGGGATTCCTCGGCGGACTGATTAGCGGTCAGACCGACGAGCGTTCGAGCAGCGGGCAGTCGATCGTCACCCGGTGGGTGTCGAGCGGCTGCCCCGCTGCGAGAGCGGCGAGCATGTCCACGCCCTGGGTGCCCATGGCCTCGAAGGGCAGGGCGAGCGTCGTCAGCTTCGGCCGCAGATAGGCGGCGATGAGTTCCTGGTTGTCGAACCCCACCACGGCCACGTCGTGCGGGATGCGCAGCCCACGTTCCTTGATCGCGTCGTACGCGCCCATCGCCATCCGGTCGTTGCCGCAGAACAGCGCGGTCGGCCGGTCGGCGACGGGGCGGTCCAGCAGTTCGCAGGCGGCGTCGTAGGCACCGTCGGCGGTGGCCCAGCCGGGGACGACGAGGGAGGGCTCGGGGGTGATCCCGGCCTCGCGCAGGGCACGTTCGTACCCCTCGCGCCTGCCGACGGCGGCCGGGATCGCCGGGTCGAGGTTGATGAACCCGATGCGGGTGTGCCCGGCGTCCAGCAGCCGACGGGTCGCCCGGTATCCGCCCGACTCCTCGTCGGGGAGGATGCACGGCAGCTCCCCTTCGGCGTCGTAGCAGTTCACGAGCACCGTCGGCACCTCGCGGACGGCCTTGGGCAGCGTGACGGCCCGGTGCCAGGTCGTGGCGTACAGCAGTCCTTCCACGCGGTGCTCCAGCATCTGGTCGAGCGCGGCGGACTCCTGCGCGGGGTCGCCCTCACTCGCGGCGATCAGCAGGAACCTCCGGTCACCCCAGGCGCGGCTCTGCGCGCCCGTGATCACCTCGGCGGCGAAGGGGCCGGTCACGATCTCGGTGATCAGCCCGAACCACCCGCTGCGGTTCGCGGCCAGCGCCCGCGCCCCGGCGTTGGGCCGGTAGCCGAGCTCGTCGATCGCCGCCAGGATCCGCCGACGGGTCTCGTCCGGGATGACGGCACCGGGCTTGTCGTTGAGGACGAAGGAGACCGTGGTCCGCGAGACGCCTGCGCGGCGTGCCACGTCGCTCATGGTGACGCGACTCGGCTTGTTCGTGGCCACTTCCAGTCCCTTTCGGCCGGGCGGAGGCGCGACATCACCTCCAGTTTCGCGCTTTAGTAACGCGCGTTAGTTCTGTGTTGCACGGAAGTTACGTCCGTCTTGAGCGGCATGTCAATACCTACGGCATGGACTGCATCCGGCCACCGGATCGGGCCTCATGCGCGGGGCAGAGCGGCCCCACACCCCACACAGTTCCTGAGAGAGGCAGACGTCAGCATGGCCCCGACCCCAGTCGCCGCCGGAGTGCGCCTCGTCGTCATCACCCTCGGCGGGCGTGGCGCCGTTGCTTCCCTCGACTGAGTACGGGTTACCGTCCCGGCCCCGGCCGTCGACGTCGTGGACACCGTCGGCGCAGGGGACTCCTTCACGACGGGCCTGCCGCATCGCCTCGCCGCCCTCGGCCACCTCGGGGGCCGATTCGGCGGGCTGAGTCTCGACGACATCACCGACGCCTCCTCCTTCGCCGCCCGCGTGGCCGCGCTGACCTGCTCCGTCCCCGGTGCGAACCCGCCCCGGGCAGACGAGGCGGCTCCGGAGGGCGACGTGCGGAGCTGGTCCGACGCCCGCGGGCCGGGCCTGTTCAGTGGGCGTGAGCCGAAGGGAGACGACAGAGGATGTGCTGGGCGACGCACGGTCAGACTGATGTCCGTTGGTTGGTTACCGTATGACCGGTTGTGCGTCGGGGGCGTTCCGCGGATCCAGGGTCCCCTTGAGGCGGTCGGACGTGACGCCGGCTCCGAGCTGGGTGATCGAGGCGAAGTGGGGCCGCAGCAAGCCACCTTCAAACAACTGAGTGAAGGTTTCTACGACTGTGCCGGCCAGATCAGCGCCTGGGCGACGATGACGTTCTCACCGTTGAAGGTGATAGCGGGGCCTTCGTGCAGTTCGTAGCCAAGGCCGATCATCTCGCTCACCCGGTGGCAGAACGTGGCGTCGTCCGGGCCGGTCAAGACTCGGTAGACGGGCAACCCGTCCGGTGGTGTGCTCATGAGAAAAGGATCTCAGGCCGGCGCCAAGTGTTCATGAACACCCCCAGCTCAATCGCTCCCGAGGCCGAGAGTCGTCGCGCAGCCGGCACGCCTGACGCCGAATCCGATCCGTGGTGACCGAAACGACGACGGCAGCTCATATACCGCCACTCAGCCTCTACGCCGTGAAGAGGTCAATGAGTGCGCGCGCGACATGGCCGGGCGCGCGCAGCTGGGCGCTCCTGCACGCACGGGTGTCGGCGTACGGCCTTCTCCGGCCCTGACAAGATTTCCGTGATGCCGGGGTGTGCTGCCGTGCGCCGTGACGCTCCGTCACGGGTGCCGGCACCGTCAGCCCCCGTCCAGGTCTACGCGCGGCCCGTCCTGAGGTTCCCCGAGGGGCAGGGGCCCCGGATCTCGGCCAAGGTGGCGGCCCGCCGCGATCACCGACTACCGTTCCTCGGCCGCGTATGCCCTCGACGGCGAACTTGGAGCCGTGATAGGCGGCCGGGCCGGGGAACGCGCGCAGACCGCCCATGGAGGTCACTAACAGGATGTGCCCGGCGCGGCGCTCGCGCATGCGGGGCAGGACGGCTTGGGCGACCGCGATGACGGTCTCCGCGCCGTTGGGGCTTTCGAGGTCGAGGAGCAGCTTGTCTCCGATCCTTGCGGCGCGCAGCAGTTTGCGGTTCAGGCGGACGTCCCAGCGGCCCTGCGCGAGTTCGGTGAAGTGCGTCCATGCGCATGACGGTGTCGGTGCTCGCCGACACGGCGGTGCACGCGAGTCCCCCGGCGCCCCTGCAGAAGACACCGGGGCAGACCCCCGGCGGTTACAGGGCCGCGGCTTCCTCAGTGGTGAGGAAACGGAGGTTCTTCACGTGCTCGTTGACGAACATGGGCACGCCGTCCGCAGCCAGATACCACGCCGGCTTGCCCCCGCTGTCGGCGATCACCCTGCCGTTGACGCGGAGGTTCTCGAAGGTGACGTCCTTGACGGCGTGCTCCGCGTCGAGGCCGGCTATCAGCGAGAGGTTGGCGTTCTTGCCGTTGTAGCTGAGGTCCTTGACGTAGACGGACTCGATGCCACGACCGCCCGAGGTGTTCCACTTCGGGTTGTTCGTGATGTGCATGTGGAAGAGCTGGCCCCAGCGGAAGTCCTCCACGCGGATATTGTCGAACTTGACGTCCCGGACGAGGTTGCTGTCGCCGACCATGAAGGCGATGGCGCCCTGGTAGAGCACCTGCGGCTCGCGGTGGTCGAGGATGTCGATGTTCTCGAAGTTCAGGTTCTCCAGCATCTCGGGGTTCTCGGAGTTGCCGTGCACGCCGATGTTGATCGGGTGGGCGACGTCGGCCCAGAGGGTGCAGTTCTTGACGGTGATGTTGCGGGTGTCGCCGTAGAAGTCCCAGCGGTGGGTGTAGAGGGCGACGGAGTCGTCGGACGTGCGAAGGAAGCAGCCGTCGATCGTGACGTTCTCGGAGCAGTAGAGCTGGATGCCGTCGCCCCAGCCCTGTTGGCTGAAGGCGCGCAGGTTCTTGATCTTGAGGTTCTGCGACTCGGCGACTCGGATGTTCTCGTACCGGGGGTTCAGGATCGTGATGCCGTCGACCGTGACGTTCTCGACCTTGCGGATGAATATCGCGCCGTTGGGGGAGTTGTAGAGCACGCCGCGACCGATCAGCCGGGAGTTCTCCACGTTCTCGAAGATCACCTGGGAGGTGAGGACGGCACCGGGGGCCAGGTAGACCGTGGTGTTGCTGGGCACCTTCAGCGTCCGGTCGGGGGTGGTGTGCAGGCCGGGGCCGAAGTACATGACGTTCTTGTCGCCCTCGGCGGGTGGGTTCTGCTCGAGGGGGTTGGCGAGCAGGTGCAGGCAGTCGAAGATCTTGTCGTCGACCTGGACGACGATGTTGCGGGGCCGGTCCAATGTGAAGCGCGCGGTGCTCCCGAGCACCTCAGGCTTGATGCCGTACGAATCCGGACGGATGCGGACCTTCTCGAAGCCGCCCGAGTTGTAGGTGACCTCGACCTCCACGGTGCCGGAGAAGTCGAACATGGCCACGGAGGAGTTCTGAGCTCTGTTGCTGCCGGTGGTGGCGTCGATCAGCGCGAGCTTGGCCAGATAGACGTCGAGTCTCTGCCAGGTGCCGCCGAGCGGCCGGACCTTGACGGTGAAGGAGTTGTTGACCGGAACCTGCGGAAGCGTTGGGTGGACGACAACGATGTCTACTGTGGAACCGGTTGCTCCCGACGAGGCGGTGGCAGCCTGTGCGGTGCCCGCGACGCCAGTGGCCAAGCCGCCGGCGGCGAGGACGCCGACGGTCTGGAGAGCGGTGCGCCGGGAAAGGAACGAGCTCATGGAACTCCTTGATGAACGCGGGTGACGGCCATCTGCGGCCACAGTCGGGGCGTGGGGGCGACGGGCTGATCCGCCATGCCGAAATCTGCGGCATGAGTGAAATCTGCGTCAAGAGATCCTGCGGGTTTTCGAAACAACCGGTTGCCATAGCTGGGTGCTCACAAGCAAGGTGGTCGCGGCTTGGCAACGCGAGGCCACGGGTGGTCGTCGAGGAACGGGCGGCCAGGGCCGGGCAGCCGGGTCAACACAGCGGCAGGCTGGCGATGCAGTCGGTGGCCACTCTCGGCAGGTCGACCAGGAAGGCCTGCGCCGCCTGCTGCGCGGACACCCGCGGACGATGGACCCGCCAATTGCGGCGGGCAGGATCCGCAGGAGCTTGCGGACGTGCCGGCCACCGACCGACCGTGACGTCATTCGTCCCTGTGCTGGACGGCCGCCCGTCACTGGGCCAACGGCTCACACTGCCCGGCAAGTTGCCTCATCCCGCGGCGCGCAGTGCGATGAGATCGGCGGACAGCCTCCCCGCTCCCGGGTGCCTCCACCGCATCGCCCGGGTACCACGACTCCGAACTGCGGGCAGTGCCCACGCCACGTGGTGCGCAGCGGCCAGGAGATCAGACACGGTGTACCCAGGTGTGCAGTCGCGACCGCCGCACTTTGCCGCCACGCGGAGCGGAGCCACTCTCCGCCGCTGGGGCCGGACAGGCGCCGTGATCTCCCCCTCGGGGCACCCTGCCCATGGCGTGCCCAGAGGAGCGGACAACCGCGGTCAACAACCGTGCGATCCGCCCCCGACGACGAGCCAGGGAAGAGGTAACCGCGCAGGTCAGGAGGGTGCCCCCGTAAGCGCCGTCGCTTCCCGAGCTGAGAGCGCAAGTTCGATTCTCGTCACCCGCTCTGAGGAAAACCCCCAGGGCAAAGACCCGGGGGTTTCGTGTTGTCCGGCCCCGGGGGCGGTGGTGCACCACTAGCGCAACACCAGAGTGCGCGGAGGCTTCTCTCCTGCTCAGACCCGCCGCATACGCCGCAGAGCAGTGCGCGCTGGGAGGACGGTGGCCGTCGTTGCGAAGATCAGGCAGCCGGCCACCGCGCCGATGACCCAGGGCCAGGCCACCGACAACTCCACTGGCATGCCGAGCCGTTCGCGCAGGCCGTGCACCGTGCCGAACAGGGCCGGTGTCGCACCGGACAGGCGCAGGACGCGGAAGTCACGCACCCGGCCGGCGGTGGCCGTCAGCAGGGTGGCAGCGAGGGCGAGCGCCGTATAGCCCGCCGACACGGCGACGAGGATCAGGGTGAAAAACCTAACCAGCCGGTCCTCCTCGGCGTCGTCCAAGGCCGCGTACGCCTCCACCGAGATCGACAGTGGCGGACGTTCGGCGCACGGCGGTGATCATGTTCTCGCGTACGAGCAGGGCCGTCGCACCGGGGCGCCGGGCGAGCGGCCGGGTCAGCGCCCCGATCACGGGCCCGACCAGCGCCGGTACGAGGAGGGTCAGGCCGGCCGTCAGGCTCATCGCGGTGCTGAGGGCCGGCAGTACCATGCCGTCGGCCCCTGAGAAGGGCATGCCCCCACCGAGCAGACCGCGCCCACGCCCGTCGCCGCCAGCCCGGCGATCCAGCGCCGGCGCGTCATCGGCCGACCGTCCACCGCCGCCTCCCGCATGGCCTTCAGCGGCCTTACCCGGGCTGCGTGTCGCGACGCGGTTTCCGCTCCGAGGAGTGCGACCAGCACCCCCAGAGCCCAGGCCGCGGCCGGTGTCCACCACTGGATGCGCACCTCGAAGTCCGCCGGCTGGAAGCCCGCGTCGATCAGCAACCCGGTCATGGCGGGGGGCGAGTACGAGGCCCAGCAGTGCCCCCGCCGCCGCGCCGGCGGCACCCACTGTCAGAGCCTCCCCGTACACCAGTCGCCTCAGCTGTCGCGGTGTGGCGCCGATCGTGCGCAGCAGGCCGAACTCCCGGCGCCGCAGCGCGACGGCGAACGCGAGCATGGAGGACACGATGAAGACCGTGACGAAGGCGGAGAGCAGTGCCATGGCAGTGAGGCACCTGGCCGCCGATCCAGCGGGTCATCTCCTCCTGCTTCGGGGCGAGCGCGTCACGTGAGGCACCGGTCAGGACGGTGCCGTCGCCGCCGACGACGTGTCGCGCGGCGGTCGCGACGCGGGTGGTGTCGGTTCCGGGCTCCAGGACCAGTCGGTACACGCACTTCGGGGAGAAGTTCCGTCACTTCACTCAACCCGCCAACAAATCAACGGTGTTGCTGCACAACAGACCGGCGCCCGCTTCCCCGTTGCGGGCGCCGGTCATGCAGTCGTACATCCGGGATGCCGGTGAGGACCCCGTACTTCTACGTGGTTCGACGTGGTTTCACGGAATGGGTGGGATGCGTGGTCACTCGTGCGCCCCGAGGCGGTGCTGACGTCGAACCGGACCTCGGTACCCAGGCCGAGCAGGTCCCGCCGCGCCGGGGGCGACAGCACCCCCAGCAGACTGCGCGCGGGCCACTCGTCGGACCCGATGGGACGAGGAGAGTGCGGGCGGGTTTCGTTCCGAGCAGACAGCAGCGGTGCGGGGTGTGCGGGACGCGGACCTGGTCGGCGCCTTCCCGCAACCTGACGGAAAGGCCGGAGCGCCTCAGGCGACGTCGTGGACGTTGTGCTCGATCAGGTCGGATGCGTGCCGGGCAATGGCGCGGTAGTCGGCATCGTCGTGGAGGACAGCAAGACCGTGGTGGGCCGCGGTGGCGGCGATGACGAGGTCCACCGCCGAGGCGCCGCGGTGTTCCCCTGCCCGGGCCATACGGTGTTGCACCGCGCCGATCCAGCGCCCCGCGTTCTTCGGCACCGACACGTCCGGGTAGAGATCAGTGAACATCTCCGTGATCTCGTCGTACTCGCGTCCGTTCCGGGCGCTGTGGAGAAACTCGACGCGTTGCACGTAGCAGGATGCGATGGCCCCGGCGTCGATCGCGTCGTACCAGGCCGATTGCAGCTTTGGATCGCGGAGCAGCCGGACCAGGCCGGACGTGTCGAGCAAGTAGATCACCGGCTGCGCTTCTCCGCTTGGTGCAAACGCTCTGCAGCCTCTACGGCACCCCACTCACGCGCACGTTCGAAGTGACGGCTGATGCGCGCCGCGCGCTCTTGCTGTTCGGCGTAGAAGTGCAGAGCGAGGTTGACTGCCTCCTTCTTGGTCCTGACCTTGGACAGAGCCATGGTGCGTGCCAGGGCGTCGTCATCGATGTCGATCTGGGTCACGGACATGCGTCACCTCCCACATAGTGTTGGCGATGTACATAGCAGAATACGTTACCAACATAGCGCACGTCCGGGTGCCGGATCCCGACGTGTGCAGTCGCGACGCACACTCCAGATCAGGCCGAGACGCGATGCGGTCCGGTCGGCGAAACGTCGCCCGCACACATGACCCGGCTGCTGGTCGCTCCCCGTGTCCACAGGGTGCCCGTAAGAGCGGACGACCACGGGCAACAGCGGTGGCGAGGCCCAGATCCCGCCCGCGCAACGGCGTCAGCACGACGCGTCCCCGCAGGTCAGCAGTAAGGTGGGCCCGGCAGCGCCGTCGCGTGGCCTGGGATTTGTTTTTGCTGGGCCTGCCGACCCGGGATGCGGCCATGGTCGAACCGGTGCTGCCCCGCGCTGGCCACTGGTGAGGAGATCGCGACGGTCGCGGTCGACGCGGGTGTCGCCGAGGACGTACTCGCCGCGATGACGGCGGCGCTTCGACGGACGCGCAGTGGTGGTCGAGAGCTCATCCACCTTCCTGGCCAGGAGCGCATCGCCGATATCCGTGAAAGAAGGGGCGTAGCCGACTCCGGCTGCCGAGGTGCACTTCCGTGCCGCCGCACCGGCGCACCAGCGCATCCCGCCAACAGCGATATTCCTGCGGGGAGTCGGGAACCTCCGGGCGCCCGACGGCGTTCCTGTCACTGATGGCCGGACGAGCCGGGTGTCGGCTCGCAGTGCCCAACCGCTGATCGCGTACGACGACTTGACCGGGGGCAAGAGGCGTGCAGCAGCACCGCGCACACCCCACGCGTCCGGCCGCCGTCGTGCTCTCCGCGCTGCTCGCGGTCCTGACCTTCCTCCTGCCGGTGTCGGCCAAGTCGGCGTCCCGCCTGTCCTCGACGGGCACGGCCGCGGCAGCGACCGCGCAGGCGTCCGCGACCGCCGACGCGCAGCGACCCGTCACCGTGGCGCACCCCGCGCTCGCGCACGCCCCCGCCGTGCCGTACCCGATCCACGGCTTCCTGGGCCCTGGCGCCGGGGAGGCAGCCCCGCACCGCGCTGTCGGCGGTCCCGCCGTGGCCGTGGTGGTCGCGGCCGCGGGAGCGAGCCGGGGCGGGCACGTGTGTCGGCCGCGCGGGCCGCCGTCGCGATGGAGCACTGAAGTCCGCATCGACGCCTGACCGTTCGCCTCCGCGCCCGGGGCAGACGTCGGTTCCGTCTGCCTGCCCATCGTGGAGAACCCATGTCTCGCGCGCCCATGTGGCGGGCGATCGTCGCCCTAGGTGTGATCGCCGCCTCGCTCTTCTTCGCTCTCACCCAGTCCGCCCGCCTCGGCCTCGACCTGCGCGGCGGCACCCAGATCGTCCTGGAGACCAAGGACTCACCCGTCGTCAAGGCCGATGCCGAATCGACCCAGCGGGCCCTGGAGGTGCTCCGCCAGCGGATCGACGCGCTCGGCGTGTCCGAGCCGAGCCTGTACCGGTCCGGACAGCAGCGGATCTTCGTCGAGCTGCCCGGCGTTCAGGACCCGCGCGAGGCCGCCGAAGTCATCGGCCGCACCGCTCAGTTGACCGTCCACCCGGTGCAGGGCGTGACGGACAAGCAGGAGGAGAAGAAGGGGAAGCCGGCCGAGGACGGCTCGCGCACCCTGGCCGATCCCGACCTGAAGGGAGCGTTCCTCAAACTCGGGCCCACCGCCCTGACCGGCGAGGGCGTCAAGGACGCCGAGGCGGTGCTCGACCAGCAGAGGATGTCGGGCTGGATGGTCAACCTCACCTTCCGCGGCCAGGCAGGCGAGGACTGGGCACGGATCACCGGGGCGGCGGCCTGCGCCCCGCAGGGCGCCCCCGAGCGGCGCGTCGCCATCGTCCTGGACGGCAAGGTCCTCTCGGCGCCCGGCGTCAACGCGGACGTGGCGTGCGAGGTCGGCATCTCCGGCGGCTCCACGCAGATCACCGGCGGCTTCGGCCGGGAAGAGGCCCGCGAGCTGGCCGCGCTCGTCAAGGGCGGTGCGCTGCCGGTGCCCGTGGAGGTCGTGGAACAGCGCACCGTCGGCCCCACGCTCGGTGCCGACGCCATCGCCGCCAGCACCCAGGCCGCGATCATCGGGCTCGCCCTGACGGGGCTGTTCATCCTCGTCGTCTACCGGCTGCTCGGCGCCCTGGCCACCCTCGCGCTCGCGCTGTACGGGCTGATCTCCTACGCCGCACTGGTCGCTCTGGGCGCGACCCTGACCCTGCCCGGACTCGCCGGTTTCGTCCTGGCGATCGGCATGGCGGTGGACGCGAACGTGCTGGTCTTCGAGCGTGCCCGCGAGGAGTATCTGGGAGTCCGCGCCCTGAAGTCGGCACCGGCGGCAGCGGCGCACCTGGACAAGCCGCTGCGCACCGGCTTCGGCAAGACCTTCAGCGCGGTGGTCGACTCGAATGTGACCACGCTGCTCGCGGCCGGGCTGCTCTTCTTCTTCGCCACCGGACCCGTCAAGGGCTTCGGCGTCACGCTCTCCATCGGTGTCCTCGTCTCGATGATCTCGGCCCTGGTGATCACCCGGGTCCTCGCCGACTTCGCGATCCGGCGCCGCTACGTGCGGGGCCGGCCCGGCCTGACCGGGATCACCTCCACCGGCCGGGTGCGTGCCTGGCTCGCGCACCGCAAACCCCGCCTGGTGCACCACCGGCGCCGCTGGCTCGGCTTCAGCGCGCTGCTGATCGTGGTCGCCGTCGCCGGAATCGGCCTGCGCGGCCTGGACTTCGGGGTGGAGTTCACCGGTGGGCGCCTGGTGGAGTACAGCACCAGCAGGCCCGTGGACGTGGACGCGGCGCGGACGGCGGTCACGGACGCCGGGTTCCCGCGCGCGGTGGTGCAGGAGTCGGGGGACGGGGACATCTCGGTACGCACCGGTGAGCTGAGCAACGACCAGCAGCACACGATCAAGACGGCGCTGGCGAAGGAGGGCGGCGAGGTCACCGTCGAGCGGGACGAGCTGATCGGCCCGAGCCTCGGCGACGAACTGCGCCGGCACGCGCTCATCGCGCTCGGCATCGCCGTCGCGGCCCAGCTGATCTACCTCAGCGTGCGGTTCCGGTGGACGTTCGCCGCCGCGGCGGTCTCGGCCATGGTGCACGACGTGCTGCTTGTGGTGGGCCTGTTCGCCTGGCTCGGCAAGCCCGTCGACAGCGTCTTCCTGGCGGCCCTGCTCACGGTCATCGGGTACTCCGTCAATGACACCGTCGTCGTCTTCGACCGGGTGCGCGAGGCACGCCGCCGCGACCCGGCGGCGGACCTGGAGACCACCGCGAACAAGGCCGTCATCCAGACGCTGCCGCGCACGGTGAACACCGGTATGGGCGCGCTGTTCATCCTGGCGGCCCTGGCCGTGCTCGGCGGTGACTCGCTCGCGGACTTCTCGGTGGCGCTGATCGCCGGCGTGGTGATCGGTATGGCGTCGACGGTGTTCACCGCCGTGCCGATCGCCGTGCAGCTCGAAGGCAGCCACCCGGCGCCGCCGGTGCGCCCCGGGCGCAGCGAGGACAGCGGGGCGCGCGGTCCGCTGGAGCGACGCGGGCGGGCGCGGGATTCAGGCGCTGTGGTGTGAGGACGCGCGGAGGCTCGCGAGGATGACGCGGATGGGTGCCGAGCGCATCCCCACCGGCCGCCTCGTCATCCCCGCAGAGGCCGGATTGGGGATGACGGTACGGGTGGAGCGCCTCCTGGCGGGTGACGCCTCGCGCGCGCCGCGGAAGATCCGCACCTGCGGGGTGGCTGGGAGACGGACGGTCTCGTGGGCACCGGGCAGATACGCTGCTGCGCTTCTCTCTCCCCCTCCCCGCAGGTCGGCCATGGCCCGCGTCGACCGCCCTTCTCCAGGAGTGCGAGGCTTGGCGTCGAGGCCGTCCGGATCGGGAGCGAAGTCACGGCCGATGAGGTCGGGCCGGGCGGAGGCCCGCGGGTCCGGGGACCGTCGTCAACCGCGGTCGCCTGCGGTGCCGGCCCTGCGGTCCGGCATTGCGCATCAATCTGGCGATGCGGCGCCGTCCGCAGTCCTCGCCCTGTCGTTGCAGGACGGCGTGAACCCGCGGGGCCCCGTAGGTTCCGCGGGACCGGTCGTGGACTTCGGTGATCTTCTCGGTCAGCTCGGCATCGCGGATGGCCCGCGGAACGGGCCTGCCAGTGCGGCGGGCGTAGAAGGCGGCTCGGGAGACCTGCAGCAGTTCACACGCGCGCTTGTCCTGAGGCGACTGATGCCGCACTCGACCCCGTGCCCGGCCTTGTAGTCCTGTGCGCTGCCTCGTCCGCCCTCACCCGTCGCGGAGTTGAGCAAGCCTTCCGCCTGGACCACCGTCCCCGAGCATCACGCTCCCGTTGCTCCGCAACGGACTTTTCGGCTCGGTGGAAGTCGTCGTGGATCTGATGCACCGCGCTGAACCCGAAGACGCCCCGTCTTGACTGGGCGTCACGAAGCATCCGCGTCGTGATCGACGAAGGGCATCCCGGACGCCAGAGCGAGGGCAGCGTCGGCGAAGTACTGCTCGTCGGCACCAGGGGCAAGACCGAGGGGGACGCCCTGGCTGAGGCCGACGAACAGCGCCCTGAGCGCGGTGGTCAGGCGTTGAGCCTGTCGCGACGTCACGACGCTTCCGTTGTGCGACCTTCCGGTGAACAGCGTAATCAGATGCTCCTCCTGCGACCGGATGGACGTGGCGAGTTGGGACCCCAGCTCCGGGTCATGCAGGGCCATGTCCAGCAAGGTGATCTGGAGGGACAGGCGGGACAGCGCGTCCGGGGCGTCACAACTGCGCCGGTAGTACCGGGCAAAGGCGTCGACCGCTTCCAGTAGATCAAGTCCAGCGGGAACCGCCTGCTCGATCCCCTCGTAGTGCGGCCGCAGGTGGTCGGCGACCAGGGCGACCATCAGGCCGTTCTTGCTCCCGAACAGTGAGTAGATGGCGCCCGTGGTCAGGTCGGCGCGTTCGGCGATCTCCTCAAGCCTGGCCCGGTACCCGTCCCGGGACACGACCTGGAACGCGGCGTCCAGCAAGGCGCGGCGGTTGCGTTCCTTGGCCTCAGCTCTCGTCATTCTCATAACTTGATTATTACCGTAATCTTGTTACGGAAAATCGGTCGGGACAAGCATGGAGGAGGATGCTCATGGCCCAGGTCGTGGCATCGCGGGTGACCCGTCAGACGGTGGGTGCCATCGCCGATGGCGCCTTCAAGGTGTTGCTTGCCGCGGTCTCCATCGCCGGCGCCGCCCCGCTCGGCCGGTTACTCGGCGCACCGGCCTGGCTGATGGTCGTCTCAGGCGCGGCCCTGCTGATCGGCGGCGGCATCGAGATCAGATACACGCGCAGCCGGTCGATGCGCACCTACACGCAGCTCATGATTGCCTACGACGGTGGCTGGGTGTTGGCGACCCTGACCGGCCTCCTGATGGCGTGGCAGGGCAGCACCGCCGGGGGTGAAGTCTGGATGGGCTACCAGACAGTCGCCCCCCTCCTGTTCGCGGCACTGCTGGTCGCCGCTGCCCCTCCGCAGACGACCTCGGGCACTCGGTGCGACACCTCGGATTGAGCGAGACCGGACAGTAACTGCGCGGACTACGGATGAACCACTCGCACGGGGGGGCGGTCCCACGCGGACAGCAATTGAATTCAGCTCTCGCGGGTCTGCTCGATGGCTGTGCGCAGCAGCTCGGCCATGGATCGGCCGGCCACCCGCAGGGGCTCCGGATCGCGGGCGGCCCGGGAGAGTACGAACGCCCCCTCCAGGATCATGATCATCGAGTACGCGAGTGATCGCGCCGCGCTCTCGTCGGGCACCCAGCGGCCGAACCACTGTTCACCGGCGTTGACCCACTCGGCGAAAACCTCCGCCGTCGCGACCCGTAGGACCTCATTGGTGCTGGCGACCTCCAACGCCACCGTCGCGATCGGGCACGCGTCGGCGTAATCGGTCGCGGCAAGGTCGTCCGCGGCCGCCTCGAAGACGTGCAGGACGGACTCGACCGGGTCCGGAACACCGGTCAGCACTGCCATCACCATCCGGCCGTATGCGGCTCCGGACGTGCGGATCGTTTCCTCGGCCAGTTGCTGCTTACCGCCGGGGAAGAAGTGGTAGATCGACCCGAAAGGCGCCTCCGCTTCCGTCGCTATCCGCTTCAGACCGGTGCCCGAGTACCCGTGACGCCGGAACAGCTCCGTGGCAGCACCCTGGATCCTGGTCCGCGTGTCCGGCGGTCGCTGTGCCATGACTCTTCGCCCCTTCCGCGCCACGGTCTTGGCATGCCCGATCGGCCCTACTAGATTACAGTAGAACGATCTATCAAATGGGGGTGCGATGCTGCGGATCGAGCTGTCGTCCGGACCGATCGACTATCAGGACACCGGCGGCGAAGGGCCGGTGCTGGTGTTCGGCCATGGTCTGCCGATGAACGAGACGCAGTGGCGCAAGGTGGTACCCCTGCTGGACGGGTATCGCTGCATCCTGCCCACGCTGCCCCTGGGCGGTCATCGCCAGCCGATGAACCCGGACGCCGACCTCTCCCACCGTGGTGTCGCGCGACTGCTGGGTGAGTTCATCGCACGGCTGGGACTGGACGAAGTGACCCTCGTCCTCAACGACTGGGGCGGTGGCCAGTTCCTGGTGTCGGAAGATCAGGGCCGGAAGGTCGCGCGGCTGGTGCTGGTGGCCTGCGAGGCGTTCGACAACTTTCCCCCGGGACCGGCCAAGGCATTGGCGACCGTGTGCAGGGTTCCCGGCGGCGTCTGGCTTCTGACGCGGTTGATGCGTGTCCCTTCGTTCCGGAACAACCGCAACGGATACGGCGGGATGAGCCTGCGAGGGGTTCCGGACGAGATCATGGACGACTGGTTCGCTCCCGCGACCCGGAGCAGGGCCATTCGCCGGGACTTCGCCAAGTTCGCCACCTCGGCGCCCAAGCGTGAGGCCTTGCTGGCGTGGAGCGAGCAGCTGCGTGATTTCGACCGCCCTGTGCTGGTCGTCTGGGCGGCCGAAGACCGACTGATGCCCCGTGAACACGGCCCCCGACTGGCAGAGTTGTACCCGAAGGGCCAACTGATCGAGATCGCCGACTCTTCCACCCTCGTCCCCGAGGATCAGCCTGAACAACTGGCCGAAGCGCTCACCGACTTCCTGGTCGCGACCGGAGCAGAGCCGGTCCGGCACATCGACTGAGCGCGCGGGCGGTTGGCGACCTCGGGTCAGGGACCTGGGCTGCCGTTGGCCACCTGACGGCGATCCCGATGGCGTGAACGTCGCGGGTCGGGCGCGACCGTTCGAAGACGGGACGTGGCGGTGCCGCCTCGCGTCAGTCCCCGGGCGGTCCCGCACCACGGGCGGCTGGCTGTGGGCGGGCTACGGTGGAGGAGATGTGATGAATGAGCCATAGGCCGGAGGGCTCGTGCGCAGCCCGTTGCCCGCGGCCGGAGGTCCTCCCGATGCCTGCTGCCCCGCGCGAGCCTTCGGTCTTCCTCGGACTGCTGCCCTGGCCGGAACGCATACAGGTGGCCCGGGCCCTGCGAACGGAGACGGTCGGCGGCCTGGTGCTGCTGATCGCCGCCCTGGTGGCGCTGGTGTGGGCGAACACCCCGTGGCGCGGGAGCTACGAGGCGCTGCGCGACGTCCACTTCGGAGTGGCGGCACTCGGGCTGGATCTGTCGGTGCAGCACTGGACCGCCGACGGGCTGCTCACCGTCTTCTTCCTGGTCGCGGGGATCGAGCTCAAACGCGAACTCGTGGCCGGCCGGCTGCGCACCCCGGCGACCGCGGTCCTGCCCGTGGTCGCCGCGGCGTGCGGCATGGTGGTTCCCGCGGGGATCTACCTGGCCACGGCCGCTGCCGGTGGCGGCCGTGCCGGCGGCTGGGCGGTGCCGATGGCGACCGACATCGCCTTCGCACTCGCGGTCCTCGCCGTGCTCAGCACCCACATGCCGACCGCGTTGCGGGCCTTCCTGCTCACCCTGGCGGTCGTCGACGACCTGGGCGCGATCCTGGTCATCGCGTTGTTCTTCAGCGGCCGCCTGAACCCGGTAGCCCTCGGAGGGGCCGTCGGCGGGCTGGTCGTCTTCTACCTGCTGCAACGGTTCAGGGTGCGCGGATGGTGGTGGTACGTGCCCCTGGCCGTGGTCATCTGGGCGCTGATGTACAACGGCGGGGTGCACGCCACCGTGGCCGGGGTGGCGATGGGACTGATCCTTCGCTGTGCCCGCGACCAGGGGACGGGCGAGGACGCCTCGCCCGGGGAGCGCACCGAGCACCTGCTGCGTCCGGTGTCAGCCGGTGTCGCCGTCCCCCTGTTCGCCCTGTTCGCCGCCGGGGTGAGCATCTCCGTTCCCGTGCTGGGCCAGGTGTTCACCCGTCCCGAGCCGCTGGGCGTGGTGCTTGGCCTGGTGGTCGGCAAGGCCGTGGGGATCTTCGCGGGAACCTACCTCGCCGCCCGGTACACCCGGGCCCGGCTCAACCCCGACCTGGCCTGGGCCGACGTCTTCGCCCTCGCGGTTCTCGCCGGAATCGGGTTCACCGTCGCCCTGCTCATCGGCGAGGTGGCGTTCGCCGACCCGGCTGACACCGAGCGGATCAAGGCCGCTGTACTGGTCGGCTCACTGCTCGCCGCCGGCATGGCCGCGCTGCTGGTCAAACGGCGTAACAGCATCTACCGCAGGCTGTGGGAGGCGGAGCACCTCGACGAGGACGCCGACGGCATCCCCGACATCTACCAGCGCGGCACGAGCCCGAGCCGCGCCCGGCGCCGCCGGTGACGGCTGAGGCCCGACAGCCCGCCGCAGGAGACGGCCACACCCGGTGACCGTAGGCGTACACCGCCACCGGCGTGCGGCGACCGTCGGCGACCCGTCGGCGACCCGCGAACGGCCGACCGGCTGATGTCCGACGAGGAGGCGACCGGCGACGTCATCGACGCCCGCAGCGCTGAGGAACGCGTGGGAGACGGGCGGCAGGGCCCGGCACCACGGCCGCACTTCCCCACGGAGCACGACGGCCCTTGCCCACGGACCGAGGAAGCCGAGGCTCACGGAGACGGCTCACCATGGCAGCGATCCTCGCCATGGCAGGGATTCTCGCCATGACCGCGGCCCGGCCGCACTGAGCCGGAAGCGCCCTGATCCGCCGGATCAGCACTCCCGTGGAGGTGGTCCGGGTGGAGACGGCGGACGCGACGACGCTTGTCGTGTGGTCGGGGAGCGGCTGGTCGGGGCATCGCGCGGCGGGGCGGTACGTGCCGGTGGGGTGGCTGTCGGCGTGGCGCATGGCGATCCCGGAACACACCCCGCACCGACGGTTCGCCGACGCGCCGAGGGCACGCAGCAGTCGGGGCCTCGTCGTGTGGCCGTCGCGTGTGGCGCTCATGTTGAGTGGTGCGGGGCGACGATGCGGGTGACCGTGACGGTGACGGTGGCTGCCGCCGGGGCGCCGTGCGCGGCGAGGTGGGAGATGACAGCGGCCCGCACCTGGTGGTGGACGGTCCGGGCGGTGTCCAACGCCCTGGGGCCCTCGGCCAGGACGCAGCGCACCTCGACGTGCCATCCCGGGCCGTCCGGCGCCCGGTCGATGCGGACGCTCGCCTCGGACGGGACGCGTTCAGCTGTCGTCTCCGGCCATGTGGACGAGGCGGCCGCCGCGAGGCGGTGAGCGAGGCGTGGCTGCAGGCCGACCACGCCGGGAACCGCGAGGGCCGCCTCGGCCGCGACGCGCAGGAGAGGGGTCGCGTCGGTGGCAGCCATCACGTACCACCGCCTGTGAGGTGCCCGGAGCCCGCGGGGCCGAGGGGCGGGAACGGCTCAAGCACGTCGACCACGATGATGTCGACAGCCGTCACGGCCAGCCCCAGATCTTGGCCAGCGGCGTTGATGACCGATCGGCGTACCTGATCGACCCTCTCGGGCAGCGGGCGGTCGAGGGCGGCGGCCAGGGTCATGGTCACCCGCACGCCGGTGCCCTCACCCGCGGGCACGAGCCGGCAGGTCGCGGCCCGCGCACCGGGCACCGTGTCCGCGGCCTGCCGCAGCACTTTCGCCGCGGCGCTCTCGGCGATCCGCAGATCCAGATCCGTGTCGGCCAGGGGCAGCAGCCGTCCGAGGCGGACCTCGGCCCTGACGACGCCCATGACCCGGTCGGCGAGTGCCTGCAGGCCGGGCGGGTCCTTGGCGCGCATCGCCCGCGTGGCCACGTTCACCGTGGCGAGTCCCTCGGCGGCCTCGCGGCAGTGGGGACATGACCTGGTGTGCGGATCCGCGGCCGGCGCCGCGTCCTGCGCCTGTTCCCACACCCGGCTGAGCAGGCGGCCGCACGGCAGTACCTCGTCACCTGCGAACGGGACCGCGCCGTCCACGGCCGGGGCGTTGCGAGGCCCGTCGGTTCCGGGCGGTTCGGACGGCCGCGCGTGCGGGTCGTCTAGCGCCATGGGGCCATCGCCTCCTTCAGGGACCGGCGTGCCCTGAACAGTCTGCCGCGCACGGTCTGCTCACTGGTCTGGGTCACGTGGGCGATCTCCTTGTAGGGCAGGCCCTGCAGTTCCCGCAGGATCCAGCAGACACGCTGTCCGGCGTCCAGCTCGCCGAGCGCGCGGGCCAGGGCGGCCGTGGCCGCGTTCTGCTCCGCGGCCCGGGCGGGCGAGCTCCACTGGTCGCCCGTCGCGGGTTCGGCCACGGCGTCCAAGGGGAGGGGCGCAAGTCGGCGGCGTCGCATGGTCAGGCAACGGTTGACGGTGATCCGGTACATCCAGGTGCGGAACTGCGCACCGTGGCGGTACTCCGGCAGTCGCCGCCAGGCGCTGACGAAGGCGTCCTGCACAGCGTCCTCGGCGTCCTGGGCGTTGCCGAGCATGCAACGGGCCAGGGCCAGGAGGGGCCGGCTGTGCCGCTGCACGAGAACAGCGAAGGAGTCCTCGTCTCCTTCGGCCGCCCGCACGGCCAGCAGTCCGTCCGGCAGGTCGCATCCCAGAGGTGGGAAGCCGGTCCGCTCGATCATGCCGCTCCTGCTCACGGCTCGGTGACGGACGTGTACCCCACCTCTACGAGTGTGACGCGCATCACGTTCATTGCGTGTGAGAGGCCGGACGTCCCATATGTCCAACCTTCTGACGGGCATCACACCGGTGCCCGACCGACCGACCGATCGAGGCGACCGCCATGACGGACAACAGCACCAGCGTCGGCAGGGGCAGCCGGCCCGACGGAGACACGAGCGCGCTGAAGGGCCGTACCGGGGCCGGGGCTCCGGCGGAGACACGGGGGAAGACCACCATCGCGGACGGCGTGGTGGCCAAGATCGCGGGCATGGCCGCCCGCGAGGTACCGGGCGTCCACAACCTCGGAGCGGGGATGGCCCGCGCCATCGGCGCCGTGCGGGAGCGCGTCCCGGGCGGAGGCGGCGGCGTCACGCGAGGCGTGAAGGTCGAGGTCGGGGAGCGCCAGGCCGCCGTGGACCTGGACGTCGTCGTCGAGTACGGCGTCTCCATCGTCGATGTCGCCGGTGACGTGCGCACCAACGTGATCGGCGCTGTCGAGCGGATGACGGGCCTGGAGGTCGTCGAGGTGAACATCGCCGTCGATGACGTCCACCTCCCTGATGAGGAGGAGTCGTCGTCCGAAGAGTCCGAACCGGATGAGGGCCGTGTGAGGTGATCCGGCCGTGGTCAAGCGCCGCGTCCCGGCGTGAGCGGGTGATCACCTGGATGGCGTTCGCGAGACGGGTGACTGAGTGATGAACACAGCGACTACGGGCCTCGCGGCCGGCATGGCCCTGGGTTTCGCCGGTTACTTCGGCGGCTTCTGGGCGTTCCTGCTCGTTCTGATCCTGGGCGCGGCGGGTTTGATCGTCGGCCTCCTCCTTCAGGGTGACCTCGAACTTCCCGCACGGAGGCAGCGGTGAGCTCCCCACCCGGCCCCGCATGGGCGTGGCTTCCGTCCGGACCGGCACCCCGCCCACGCCGGAGCAGGTCGTACGCCGAAGGCAGGCGTACGCCGAAGGCGGCCGTACGGCGCCGACCGGCTCGGCGCCGACCACTACCCGCACCCGTCGTACACCATGGGCAGGAGGCGAGGTCGCCGAGTTGATCGATGCCAAGTCGGGGAACCTCGATCGACCGGTGTGTCGGTCTGCCGATGCGCCCGCGGTCTTCGGCGAGGGTTTCCATGACTGGAGTTGGAGGGGGCGGCGTGGTGGAGGGTGTGGGAGAGGGAGATCAGGGGCGGTGGTGGTCGGCGGCCGAGCCGGGGTTCTGGCGGCGGGTCGTCGGGCAGTTGGGCACGGCCCTGATCGTGGTGGCCCCCGCCGGACGGATTCTCGCGGTCAACCCGGCCGCCGAGCGGCTGCTGGGCCGCGCCGCCGAGGCGATGCGCGGGGAGGACGCACACGACCTGCTGCACCGGGATGCGGACGGCGGCAGGATCCCCCGGGAGCAGTGCCCGCTGCTGCGGGCCGTGGCCGAGAGGGCCGAGGCGCGGGGGGAGGGCGACATCTGTCTGCGCGGTGACGGTCGCCTGATCGCGATCTCCTGGACCGCTTCTCCCCTGACGGACGACGGCGCCTTCACGGGTATGGCCGTGCTGGTCACCGACGCCGCCGGCGACCGCAGCGCGCGTCGGGAGCGTGCGGCCTATACGCGTGCTCTGGAAGACCTCACCGAGCGGCTGACGCTGGTCGCGGAGATCACCGACGTGCTAGGTCAGACGCTGGAGACGGATGAGGCCCTCGCCCGGCTGGGCCGCCTGCTGGTTCCCCGCCTCGCCGACTGGGCGGCGGTGGACCTCCAGGTCGGTTCCGGACAGGTCCACCGTGTGGCGGTGACGGGTCCCGAGGGCAGGGACGCCGCACAGGAGGACTGGCGCGAGCGCCTTCCCGAGGCCGGGGAGGAGGCCCGCTCCCCTCTGGTCCAAGTGCTGAACGGCGGTGATCCCGTCCTGCAGCGCGAGGCGGACATGGCCGCACCGACCGCCTCTGCCCTGGCCGCCGTCCACAGCGGCTTCCTGCGGGCCGCCGGCGCGACGTCCGCCGTCACGGTGCCGCTGGGCTCCCGGCGGCAGATCACCGGCGCCCTGACGCTGGTGCGCACCGACCCGGCGCATCCCTTCGACACCAGTGACCTGAAAGTCGTGAGCGACATCGGCCGCCGGGTCGGCCTGGTCATCGACAACGCCCGCCGCTTCGGCCGCCAGCGCGCCGTCGCCGAGGCCATGCAGCGCAACCTGCTCGCCCCACTGCCCCAGCCGGGCCGCCTGCGGCTCGCCGCCCGCTACCAGCCCGCCCCGGCCGGCTCCCAGGTCGGCGGCGACTGGTACGACGCGTTCGAGCGGAAGGACGGCACGCTCGCGCTGGTCATCGGCGACGTCGTGGGCCACGACCTGACCGCGGCGGCCGGCATGGCGCAACTGCACGGCATCCTGCGCTCACTGGCCTGGGACCACACCGGACCGCCCGGCGCCGTCGTCGACCGCCTCGACGACGCCATGCCCGCCATCACCACCGTCCCCATGGCCACCCTCGTCCTCGCCCTGCTCGAAGGCAGCCCGCACACCGGCCCGTGGACGCTGCGGTGGACCAGCGCGGGGCATCCGCCGCCCCTCCTGCTGACCCAGGACGGACAGGCGCGGTACCTCGAAGCCGGGCAGGGCCTCCTCCTCGGCACCCCTCCGGGCACTGGCGGCGGCAGCCGGCCGAACGCCACGGAGCCCCTGCCGCCGGGTTCCACCCTGCTGCTCTACACCGACGGCCTGATCGAGGTCCCCGGCAGCGACCTCGACACCGGCCTCGCCCGTCTGCGCCGCCACGCCCTCGCTCTCGCCCACGAACCACTGGACACGCTGTGCGACCAACTGCCCGCCCGCATGCCACCCGGCAGCACCGACGACGTGGCCCTCCTCGCCCTGCGCCTGCCGTCACCGTGAGGTGCTCAGTTCTCAAGGACCAGGACGCGGAACGGGCCCAGCGGGGCCGTCCGAGGTGTGTCGCCTTCGATGTACCGCCACCCCCAGGACCGCAGCGCCTCGACGGTCCTGTGGTCGGAGCGGTTCACCAGTGTGACGGCGACGGCGGCACCGTGGTCGGTGAGCAGCCGCTTCTGCAGGCGCCGGGCGAGGTTCCAGGCACGGTCCTGGTTCTGCCTGCGTACGCGGGACGGAACGTGGATCCCGGAGATCACGAAGAGGCGTCCGGAGGCGGCGAGACGCAGCAGCCGCCCCGGCAGGTACCCGTCGAAGCCCTCCCACCAGGGGCCGTCGCCGCGTACGGGGAAACCGTAGGCGCATCCGGTCAGCGCGGTGCTCTCCGCGATCAGCAACTCGAATCCCGGTCGCCGTACGTCGGCCGCCAGCCGCCGCAGGAAGGCGCCGCGGGCCTGGTTCCACGCCCAGGGGCCGCCGCCGGACGTCTCCGCGTACAGATCGCCCAGTTCCTGCAGATGGTCCTCTATCTGTCGCCGGGTCAACGGACGGACGCGTTGTCCCTCTCGGGGCGAGGAGCCTCGTTCCGGCCTCGACGGGCCGGGTGTCCGCGTACCGCGCCGGTCCGGGTCGGCGGATCGCCCGAGGAACTCTGTGGTGGTCGGCGGAACCGGCACGTTCACGGTCATGAGGCGAGCCCTGCCCCGGGCACGGGCGGATCCGGCCCGGCGTCGTCGGTCGCCGAGAGCGGCACCGGTGCCGGAACCGGTGCGCGACATGCCCTCGGTGTCTTCAACCGTACTCCCGGGGCCGCGCCGCCCTTGTGGACCGAAGGTGGCCGAGAACGCCGAGGCGGGTACGGCGGGTTCCGTCCGCTCCCCATCGGAGAGGGCGCACGGGAGTACGGTGGACGTACCGAGGGCATGTCGCACACCGGCTCCCGCGCCGGTCTCGTCCTCGGCGAGACACTTCGCCGGAACCCGCGCAGGGCAGCGGTTTCCGGAGACAGGTCAGCACGATGACCTCGGCCTTCGACACGTTCCCCGCCGCCGATGCGTGGCCAGAGCCCGACCCGCGCAGGGCCGTACTTCTGTTCTTCACCACCGGCACCACCGCACCACCGGCACCACGCGTCCGTGGGACGGCGGGCCCGCTTCTCCCCAGCGCTTCTCGCGTTCGACCGACCGTCAGGCCGTGACCGCCATGAACACCGCTCTCACCATCGCCGCGTTCCTCGTGCTCATCGCCGTCGGAGCGTACGTGATCCACCGGCTCAACTCGGCGCACGCCGAAAGGATCGCCTCGCGTTCCTACAGCCGCTTCCTTCCCGGCCGCCCGGCCGCCGCCGACCGCGCCGCCGGCACCACCGCGCCGCCCCCACCGCCCCCCGCCCCGGCCGCCGAGCACGAACGCCGCGATCATCGCGACGGCGGCCGGGGACGCTTCCGACCGCGCCGCCACCGGGACCGGACCACGCACAACAAGCCGAATGCCACAGAGCGTTGAGGCCAGGATGCCCCACAGGACAGAGGTCACATCCATGCACGCGTCGCCCCGCCGCAGCCGCGGCTCCGGCACCAGCACCAGCACCAGCACCAGCACCAGCACCAGCACACACGGCACAGGCGAAGATCCGCCGGCGTACGAGACCGCGGACGGTGATCCCCCCGTGGGCGGACTCGCGGAGGTCCGCATCATCGCCGCCAGCCCCGACATCGCCCAACGGGTGGCGCAGCTGCTGCGCCGGAACTTCCGCTGCGACGAGCCACGCAGCTACCCCGCGGGCCCCGACGGGCGCGACACCTTGCTCCATCTCACCGTCGACACCGGGCACGTCGCCGCAGAACCCTCCGCCGAGTCGCCCTGGCTGACCACCAGCCACACCCAGGCACGACGCGCCCACACCGACGAGCCGGGCTGACTCCGGCCCACCGCCGCACCGGCAGTCGTACGACGGCCGCCCGAGGACAGGAACCTCGACCGTGAACCCGCCCACCGGCACAGGCCCACCGCCCAGGGCCGGCGCAGGCGTCCCACCGCGACACCTGGCCGGCGGCGCCCTGCGACCTGCCCGTGACCGGGCACACGGTGAAGGCCGCGTGGTTCGCGTCCGGTTTCGACCCGCACATGATCCGACTGCGCCCCTCGGCCCCGCTCTCCCCTCCCGCAACTGTTACGGTCCGTGACCCCCTTTTCGCTTCCCGCCAGGTACGCTGAAGGGACCGAGGGCACGACGTACACCGGTGACGGACCGGCTTTCACTCCCGGCGCACCACGACACCGGGCGGTTCATCGCCCGGACGGGTTCCGCATCATGGCAGCCTTTGCCGCCCGCCCTCGACGCGGATGTCGTGGCACCGCGCATCCGCAGGCGACCGGCACGCAGCACGCAGCCGGAACACCGCCCCACTCCCAGCGGCGCAGGAGAGCGTGGCCTCACCTGACGGCCGCCCATCCACGTCACCACAGCAGCCGAGCACCCGGCCGCGCCTTCCTCGGCCTCTCGTCTCGGTCGGCGGGAGGATCCCCTTCACCGAGGCCGAGGAGCCCCGTCATGCCGTTCGATTCTTCCCCGACCGCTCCCTCACCGGGGGCGGTCCCGCCGGATCCCGTCCGCCCGCCTCAGGGGTACGACGGAACGGCGCCCTTCCCGTCCGACGGCCCGGCGCCCGCCCGCGGTGGCGCCGAGCGCGTGTACGTGGCGGTGACGGCGGCGATCGTCGTCCTGCCGTTCCTGGCGCTCGGCGCGGCCGGCTGGTGGCTGTGGGGCAGCCTCATCCGGCCCGCCGACATCGTCCTCGCGCTCGTCCTCTACACGGTCACGGGCCTCGGCGTCACCGTCGGCTTCCACCGCGGCCTGACCCACGGCGGCTACCGGGCGGTGCGGCCGGTGCGCATCGCGCTGGCGGTGGCCGGGTCGATGAGCTTCCAGGGCGACGTGATCAGCTGGGTCGCCACGCACCGCCGCCACCACGCCTTCACGGACCGGCCCGGCGACCCGCACTCCCCGTACCGCTACGGCACCCATCTGCGCGGCCAGTTGCGCGGACTGCTGGACGCCCACGTCGGCTGGCTGTTCCGCAACGACCCCACGCCCGCCGACCGGTACGCCCCCGACCTGCTGGCCGACCGCGACATACGCGCTGTCGCCCGCGCCTTCCCGGCCCTGTGCGTGCTCACGCTCGCACTGCCGTTCGCGATCGGCTGGGCGATCGGGGGCACCTGGGTCCACGCGCTGACCGCCGCGCTGTGGGCGGGGCTCGTCCGCATCGCCCTGCTCCATCACGTGACCTGGAGCGTCAACTCCCTGTGCCATGTGCTGGGCAAGCGGCCCTTCCGTACCCGGCGCCACGACCGGGCCACCAACCTGTGGCCGCTGGCCCTGCTCTCCTTCGGCGAGAGCTGGCACAACCTCCACCACGCCGACCCCACCAGCGCCCGGCACGGCGTGGACCGGGGCCAGATCGACCCGTCGGCCGCCGCCATCCGCCTCCTCGAACGCCTCGGCTGGGTGCACGACGTGCGCTGGCCCACGTCGGACCGGCTCGCCGCCCGCCGGGCCTGACGCGAACCAACCGCTCCCCAACCCGTCGAAGGAGACACCGTGATCACCGCAGCGCCGCCGCCCTCACCGCCCAACCGCCCTCTCCTCCGCCTGCGCCTCGCGCCCCACAGCGCGCTGCCGCGTCGTCTCGACGGCGTGTGGTGGCCACGCTCCTACGACCTCCTGGCAGAGCTTCCGCAGCTGCTCGCCGCACTGCCGCGCGCCTGGGGACACATCGCCGGCGTCACGGTGAACGGAGCGGCCTGGTCCGCGGCACCCGGCCGGATGCTCGTCGCCAACCAGGTCGTACGACTGCGGAAGACGGTCGCCGTGCACGCCCCGGACACCGTCGTCCTGCTCGCCCCCGGCCACGGCCGCTGGGACCTGCTGGTCGTGCCGCCCGGCACCACCGAGGAGGCGGCCGAGCCGATCATTACCGCCGCGCTCAGCGACCGCGCCTGACACGGCAGGAGTAGCGTGGACGCGAGGAGGGACCCGAACAGGCAGGTGAGCACGATGCCCGATCCCGATTCCCGGCCTCCGGCAGGTTTTCTGGCGGACGGTGTGCACGAATCCATGCGTCCCGGAACGGCACTCCTGCGGCTCACCACCACTCACGAACGCGCGGGCATCCTCGACGGTGCGTGGTGGCCCCGTTCCAGGAGTCTCACCGCCGAGCTGCCCGGCCTGATCAGCGCGCTGACCGAGCGCCTCGGGCCGATCACACGGATCGGCCTGGACTCGGCGGCCTGGGACGAAATGCCGACGCGGATGACCATCGACGAGCGTGTGGTGCACATCGACGTCTTCTCCGTGGGCGACGACACCGCGCTCGTGACCCGAGGGGACCAGGACTACTTCTCCCTGCTCGTGGTCCCACCGGACACGCCCCCCGAGGCGGCGCGAGCCGCGATGACCGAAGCGGTCCGTACCGGCAACCCCAAGCAGGCCCAGCAGATCCTGATCGACACCGGCCTTTGACACCGGCTCAGACCGCCGCCGGCCCGACGCCGTGCTCGGCGACAAGGAGGGCGCGGATCAGCACGCGGATGGTCACTCGGCAACGGCACCCACGGGTGAGGGCCGGTCAGTGGCTGCCGGTGAGCTGGCCGGCGAGGCGTTCGTGCATGTCGGCGCTGGGCTTGTTCAAGCCGATGATGGTGACCTTCTTGCCGCGCTGGGCGTACTTGGTCTCGACCGCGTCGAGGGCGGCCACGGAGGAGGCGTCCCAGATGTGGGCGTCGGAGAGGTCTATGACGACGTCGTCGGGGTCGTCCTTGTAGTTGAACTGGTAGACGAGGTCGTTGGAGGAGGCGAAGAACAGCTCGCCGGTGACCGCGTAGACGACCTGGTTGCCGTCGGGGTCGACGACGCCGGAGACGTTGACCATGTGGGCGACGCGCTTGGCGAAGACCACCATCGCGGTGATGCAGCCCACCACGACGCCGATGGCGAGGTTGTGGGTGGCGACCACGCAGGCGACGGTGACGACCATGACGGTCATCTCGCCGAGCGGCATCCGCTTGACGGTCTTCGGGGCGATGGAGTGCCAGTCGAAGGTCGCGAACGACACCATGATCATGACCGCGACCAGGGCGGCCATGGGGATGTCGGAGACGACCGGGCCGAAGGCGATGCACAGCACCATCAGGAAGGATCCGGCCAGGAACGTCGACAGGCGGGTCCGGGCGCCGGAGACCCGTACGTTGATCATCGTCTGGCCGATCATCGCGCAGCCGCCCATGCCGCCGAAGAAGCCGGTGACGATGTTGGCGACGCCCTGGCCGATGGACTCGCGGGTCTTGCCCGAGTGGGTGTCGGTGATGTCGTCGACCAGCTTGGCCGTCATCAGCGACTCCATCAGGCCGACCAGCGCCATGGCGAAGGCGTACGGCGCGATCGTCGTCAGCGTGTCCATCGTGAACGGCACGTCCGGCAGGCCCGGCACGGGCAGCGACGACGGCAGCTCGCCCTTGTCGCCGACGGTCGGCACGGCGATCCCGGCCGCCACCGTGATCACGGTCAGGATGATGATGGAGACCAGCGGGGCCGGGATCACCGTGGTGGCCTTCGGGAAGAACACCATCAGGGCCAGGCCGCCCGCGACCAGCGGGTAGACCATCCACGGCACATCTGTCAGCTCCGGCACCTGCGCCATGAAGATCAGGATGGCGAGGGCGTTGACGAAGCCGACCATGACGCTGCGCGGCACGAACCGCATCAGCTTCGCCACGCCCAGCGCGCCCAGGATCACCTGGAAGACACCGGCGAGGATGACGGCCGCGATCAGGTAGCCGAGGCCGTGCTCCCGGTTGAGCGGGGCGATGACCAGGGCGACCGCGCCGGTCGCGGCGGAGATCATGGCCTTGCGGCCGCCGACGACCGAGATGACGACGGCCATGGTGAAGGAGGCGAACAGCCCGACCGCCGGGTCGACCCCGGCGATGATCGAGAAGGAGATCGCCTCCGGGATCAGGGCCAGCGCGACCACGAGACCGGCCAGCACCTCGGTACGGAAGATCTTCGGGGAGGCCAGCCACTCGGGCCTGGACAGGCGGAACTTCGGCGCTGCGGGCAGCAGTGAGGACATGCAACCGTTTCTGTTCGGGCAGAGCACCACCACAGGGTGGACGCGTCCACGTCGTCTACGAAGTAATGCCGTAAGGCACACACGACTCCGCCCAGGCAAGGGCGGAATCCCTCAGCGGCCCGGCCACATCAGCGGGGCCCAGCCGGTCTGTGTGACAGCCGTCCGGCTGCCGGTCGGGCATCATGGCCCGGAAGCCTTCGGATGCCATCGGGGCCCGGTCGGGGCCACCGCCATGGCGGTTCACTTCTGTCGTCAGTCTCGACGGCGGTGGTGAGTACGCAGAAACTCTACCCTGACGTGAGGGCAGAGTGCGACTTGCGGCATGTGAAACACAGGTAAACACCCACCAATACCCTGTGATTCATCTCACGTAAGCTGTAGCGCTTTACGAATTCGAAAATCGAAGGAATCAACGAAGGGGATCATGAGGCGATGACGGATCAGGGGCAGCGGCAGATGCAGATCGGCGAGGTGGCTGAACGGACCGGTTTGTCGCTGCGCACCATCCGGCACTACGAGGAGGTCGACCTCGTCATCCCCTCGGCCCGCAGCAAGGGCGGCTTCCGCCTGTACACGGAGTCCGACGTCGAGCGTCTGATGGTGATCCGCCGGATGAAGCCGCTGGACTTCTCCCTGGAGGAGATGCGCGACCTGCTGGACATCACCGACCGGCTCGCCGCCACCGACGACCCGCCGGCCGGCGAGGAACTGGAGCGCCTGCGCGAGCGGCTGGACTCCTACCGCAAGGTGGCCGACGCCCGTTGCGAGACCCTGCGGGCCCGCCTGGAGATGGCCGAGGACTTCGCCGCCACGCTGCGGCGACGGCTGCGGGCGGGTGCCCGCTCGGGAGCCTGAGCGCTCCGGCCGCGGTACGGGACGAGGGGTACGGTCCGCGACGGACCGTACCCCTCCCCTTTCCTCCGGCGGTCAGCCGCCGACGGCGCCCGGCACTTCTTCCGTGACGCCGTTCAGCGGTGAGTCCGGATCGCTGCCGTACGCGCGGGTGACCCGTATCAGTGGCACCGCCAAGTCCCGGTCGACGGCTGGGGAAGCCATCCGCGGCCACCGCCGTCCGGCGGCGTCCGCTTCGATCACGGCGTCCTCGCCGACGGCGAGTTGGAGCATGAACAGCGCCATGATTCGGCTCCCGGCCGCCTCAGGCGCCGACCGGAGTGAGTGGCAAGTCCTCCCGGACCCGGCGTAGTTCGGTGTAGCGGCGGGGTGCCGAGCGGCAGCATCGCGGTCGCGTCGGCCGGGCCGGAGGACTCGCCCATGAACGCGGCGATGGCCTGCCGGACGGTGGGCACCATGGACGGCGACGTAGTCGCTGGGCACGGGAGTGTTCTGGGAGGTCGACTTCTCCAGCACCTCAACGTCGCAGCCGCGGCACAGCGGCAGTTCGCGCCAGCCGATGGTGGACAGCTGGGTGCCGCGCGAATGCCGGGTCATGGCCTGCGGGCGATGGACGATGTTCTGGCCGCCGCACTCGGCGCAGCGCACGCCGCCGCGCATCCACCGCGCCATGTCCCTCCGCCCTCCTCACCGCAGGGTTCCCGCCCGCCAAAACCTACCGTCACGTGAGAGTAGGCTTCCGGATCACGATCCCTTCGTTCTCTTCATCCTGTTCGTTCTCTTCGTTCTCTTCGTTCTGATCAGTCGGCGAAGGCGCCGTCGCAAGCCGGCGACCGGGTCCAGGGCGGCCAGGCGCAGGGTGAGGGAGTCCTCGCCGGGAAGTGGTCCGGCGTGCGCGGGCAGCCCTCGGCGGCGGAGGCGTACGGGCCGCAGAGCGGGATCGTGCGGGACGGGCAGCGTGGGCAGGCCGGGGCCCCGCATGGCCACGGAGAGCCGCCATTCGCCCCAGTGCAGGGCCTTGGCGGCAAGCGCACGGGCGAGGTCGACACGGAGTTCGACGCGGCCGCCGGTGAGGGTCACGGTCTGGAAGGCGTCGAGGTCGACGGTACGGCCGTCGCGGCGGGCCCGTACGACCAGGTCGTCCGCGGTGAGGCCGTGGACGTCCATGCGGCCGTCGAGGACGAGAGTGCCCGAGGTGTCCTTCGCCCAGCCGGCGCCGCTCATCGTGCAGTGCGGTCCCACGGTGTGCTTGCGTTGGCCGACGTCGAGGGTGAGGTTGTCGTACGGCTTGGTGAAGTACGGCGTGATGACCTCGGTCCGGTCCTCGGCGAGCCGCGCCAGGTGGGGCCGCGGCCGGGAGTCGATGTCCGGGGCCCGCCGGTTGCCCAGTCGGACCTCCTTGACGATGTCCTGACTGCGCACGCGGAGGAACAGGTCCCACAGCCCGGCGGGCAGCGGGCCGCCGTCGGCTGCCGTGGCGGTGTCGATCCGTACGGCGAACCCGGCCTGGTCGTAGTCGTACAGCCCCTCTCCCTCCGCCGTCGTCACTTCTGCGGCGTCGGTGGTCCGCGCCGGGAACGTGTACTCGGTCCGGCTCTCGCGCTCCCGCAGTACGACCTCGGTGGCCGCCTCGTGGGTGTCGACGCGGTGGATGTAGGCGTGGCCCCGCAGTTCGAGCCAGGTGCCGCTCAGTGACAGAGCGTCGAGGTGATGGCGTACGGGCAGTTGGCCGGTGATGTCGTAGCAGGCGTCCGGAGCGCCCACGGCGGGGTCCCTGAAGAAGGGGTACGCGCCGAAGGCACGTCCCTTGTCGACGACGACCTTGTCCCGGCGGCCGGAGCGGTCGAAGTCGATGACGGTGCGGAGCTCCTGAAGCTGAGCCCGGCGGGCCAGGTGGAAGCGCAGTCGGGTCATCGCGGGCAGACGCTCGGCGATCTCGTCGGTGCACCAGGAGTCGAGCATGCGCCGGATGTCGGCAAGGGCTGACTCGCACACGTCCGGCTCGCTCTCGCGCACCAGGTGGGTGAGGGCGCCGTTGAGGTCGACCTCCAGATGACGCCGGGCCAGCAGGTCCCGGTTCGGCCCGGCTGTCACTTCCCGCTCCAGCAGCTCGAACATCAGGCGCAGGAAACGGAGCCTGGGCTGTGTTCCCGGCGTGGTCAGGGTGACGTTGTTGCCGTCCTCGCGTTCGACCCAGTAGTAGCAGTCGTAGTCGGCCACGACGGAGATCGCGGCCGCGTGCAGATAGGCCAGGGCGACGAACGGCTGGTCCTCACCGACCCGCAGATCCGTACGGAAGCGCAGCCCGAGCCGCTCGATCAGTTCGCGCCGGAACAGCTTCAGCGGGTTGAGCGTCCAGTACACGCGTGAGGTGAACACATCCGTGCGTGGCTGGTTGCGCAGGAACATCGAGCGGGGTGCGGCCCGGCCGCCGACGCCCACCATCTTGCCGAGCACCACGTCGGAGCCGTTGGCGTCGGCCATGGCGACCATGCGCTCAAGAGCCTCGGGCCCCAGGTGGTCGTCGGCGTCCAGGAAGAACACGTACCGGCCGCGCGCCAGTTCAAGCCCCGTGTTGCGCGGCGCCGAAGGCCCGCCGGAGTTGGTCTGGTGCACGACGCGCATGACGTCGGGGAACTCCTCGGCCAAGCGGTCCAGTTCGGCGCCGGTGCCGTCCGTGGAGCCGTCGTCCACGGCGATCAGCTCGATGCGTCCGTGCCCGATCGTCTGCTCCGTCACCGACGTCACGCAGCGCGTCAGGTAGGGCATCGCGTTGTACGCCCCGATGATGACCGAGACGTCCGGAACGACGTCGACCGGCTTACCACTCATAGGACTTGGCTTTCTCGTGAAAGGGGGTTGCCCCACTGGGACGCGGCAGCCCTGCCCCACATGCCGGGCGGGCACAGCGGGTCACAGCTGCCGTAGGGAGGGGAGGGGAAAGAAGGGAAGGGAGCCGACTCAGCCCTTGGCCGTCCGCTCGGCCGGGTCCCGGCGGAAGGCCCAGGCCAGGTCCGGCTCGGTCACCGGGCGAAGGACGCGGCGCACGGGAGGGGTGCACAGCAGGGTGACGGCGACCGCCGCGACGACCGTGAGGACGACCTTTCCGGCGGGGTCGTGCAGCCAGGTGTTGGCGTCGACGAGGCCCGAGTACTTGGCGCCCTTGGTCAGGAATCCGTGGAGCAGGTAGCCGCAGATCGTCCCGGCGCCGAGTGCTGTGAACCACGTACGACGACGCGGGACCCACGCCAGGAAGGCCGCCGTCAGCAGCAGCGAGCAGGCGAATAGCGCGAAGGTCATCACCACGCCGGTCCACCAGGGCTCCCCGATCTCCTGTGCGCTGGAGCGGCGGAAGAACCACTCGGTGCGCATACGCGTCGCCGCCCAGTACGCGAAGGCGAGCGCACCGGTGAAGAGGGGTATCGCCGCCAGCCTGATCGCGCGGCGGTCAAGGAGCCGGAAGTGCTCGGGCTTCAGGCACAGGCCGAGCACGAAGAACGGGAGGAACTGCAGGACCCGCTGGAGGTTGAGGTCCCCGCCGATGCCGGGGGTGACGGAGGCGAGCACCGCGATGGTCAGCGCGACCGCGAGCGGATGGCGCAGCTGCTGCCACAGCGGTGTGGTGAGCCGCCAGATGAACAGCGCTGCGAGGAACCAGGTGAGCAGCCAGGGGTCGAGCAGGCTGATGGGGTGATCGTGTGCGTCGTCGGCGTATCGCTTGAACAGGGAGTAGGCGGTCTCGAAGACGACGTACGGGACCGCGATGCCGCCGACCAGGCGCCTGAGTTGACGGGGCCGGGCGGTGAAAGTCCGGGACAGGTAGCCGGAGATGACGATGAACGCCGGCATGTGGAACGTGTAGACGAGGACGTACAGCGCCTTCGTGGCCCGACTGCTCTCGACGAGCTCCCAGGCGTGCGCCACGGCCACCAGGACGATCAGCAGGTACTTCGCGTTGTCGAAGAACGCGTCCCGCCCACAGTCGGCGGATGCTGGGCTGCTCTCCGGCTTCGCGGCCGACTCTGGGGAACGGAACTGCGCGACAGCGTTCGGTATGCCGTTCGACAAGACTCTACCTTTTCGTAACAGAAGAGATCGCCGAGGACACTCGGGCGCCGAAGCGGCGCTGCGAGCCCATGGCCAAGGCGCGACCGACAGCCCCAGGCACCGGCGACACACGCCCCCACCCGCGCACGCAGGAGCCGTGAGTGCGGCTATCTGCCAGTCACTTTAGCAGTCTATTTACCTTGGCTTTGCCAAAAAATGGGTGGTGGTACACCGCATGGTCAGCCCGCCTGGCCGCACTTCGAGCCGCGGGGCACAGCAGCCCGGCACCAGGCGCCTACTCTCCCGTGACGGCAGATTGAGTGAGCACTGTGTCCGGCTCACCGTCGACACCCCACGGCCTGTTCGGGTGCGGCGATGAGGTGATCCAGCCGCGCGTCGGGGAACGCTGGGGTAGGCGATGGCGCAGTCGCGGTGGGCGAACTGCAGCACGGCGGAGGTGACGGAGATACCGCGGGCCTTCTCCCTCTCCATCCAGTCCGAGGCCGCCCGGTCGGAGGACTGGCCGGCGCGGACATGAGGTCCTTCAGCTTGGCGCCGGTGTCGGCGGCGAGGGTGTTGCCGACGAAGGCGGTGGGGATGACTGCCCGGCGTTCAAAGGCTCACCGCGCGACCGAGCAGTTCGCCCAGGCCGACGCCAGGGCCTCGGGAAGCTGAGGGACGTCGCCACAACCGTGCGGCCCACGAGGCAAGCCGTCGCTGGCGATGTAGACCCAGGCGCCCACGGAAGTGCCGCGGAAGTACTTGGTGGCGCCGCCCTCGTCCTGCATGCCCACGAGTTCCTCGTGCGAGGCACCGGCGGTGGGCTCGAAGCGGGTGGCGGCATAGCGGACGCCGCCGCACTGGCCGTAGAAGAACTGGTCAGGCACCGGCTGGACGTGGACGAAGCGGGGGAAGCTGCGCTGGTACGCCCTCGTCACGGCGGCCTTCACGTCGTTGCCGACGGGCAGGTTGCGGCAGCCGGGGTCGTCCTCGGGCGCGTTGCCGGTCATCACGGGAGTGGGGTTGTCGGCCCTGCTCGGGACGGCAGACGGGTGCGACGGCGTGGGCACGGTGGCGCCCCCGGAAGATCCGTTCGACGGCCTGTCCGCCGCGGCAGAGGCATCCGGAGAAGACGAAGGTGAAGGCGGGAAGGAGGAGGGAGAGGGAGAGGGAGAAAGAGGCGAGGCGTCCGAGGCAGTGTGGGAGCCTGACATGCCTTGGCACCCTGTCAACATCAGGATTCCGCCCATCAGCGCCATCACCGACGTACCTCTGAGACCGGGCATGACGAGTCCTCTCCTCCTGTGGAAGCCGCGCCAACGACCTGAATCCGACTCTCTGCTTCGACCGATCGCCACATGCGCAGCACAAGCACTCGGACCGGGAGGCGGGCCGGGCCCGTCCCCCACAGGGGACGGGCCCGGTCGCGTTTCACTGTGCCGGTCAGGCGTTTGCTCCCGCGTTGCGGCGACGTGCGACGACCACCGCGCCGACACCGAGGACGAGCGCCGCGCCGCCCGCCAGGGCGACCTTCGGCAGAACGTCGCTCGAACCGGTCTCGGCGAGCGAGCCGCTGCTGCTACCGCTACCGCTACCGCTGGTTCCATTCACCGGAGTGGTGGATGTGCCGCCCTGTCCGGTGGTGTTGTCGGTCCCGCCGGGCTTGCCCTCGGCGTCCTCGACCTCGCCCGGGTCGCTGCCCTTGGCCAGGATCTGGAACTCGTAGTGGTCGAGGTCCGGGTAACCACCGCACGACCCCTCCTCGTTGACGTAGTCGGCCGTCGCGAAGGCCGCGCCCTGCCCGGCCGGGATGTCCGCGTCGACCTTCAGCCGCAGCTTGACGTCGACCGAGGTCTTCGCCTTGAGGGGGCCGACGGACGATCCGTCCAGCAGGTCGGCGTCGCGCCAGTTCGGGTTCTCGGCCGTGGAGAACTCCAGGTCGAGGTAGGAGTCGAGCTCCTTGAGGCCCTTGTCGTCGAAGGCGTGGACGGCCGCGTACGGGTACACCTCGTCCATCGTCTTGTCGGTGCCGTTGGTGACGCGCAGCGTGAAGTTCTCCGTGGTTCCGCCGACGACCTTGTCCGGCAGGCCGCTGACGACGGCGCTGAGCTTGGGCTCGGGGACGCACTCGCCACCCGGCTCCTCGCCCTCCTCGGCCTCGGCATCCGCCAGCGCCTTCTTCGCGTCGTCCAGCTTCTTCTTGGCCTCGTCCCTCGCCTTCTGGAGAAGGCCGATCTTTCGGGCCTGGGCGACGCGGGCGTCGTCGTGGGCGGTCCTCGCCTCGGTGGCCTTGGTGTCGGCGGCCGTCTTGGCCTCTGCGGCCTCCTGGGCGGCCTTCTCGGCCTCGTCCAGCGCCGTCTGCGCCGCGGCCTTCTCCTCGTCGGTGGTGGCGGCGTCCAGCTTGGCCTGGGCGTCCACGACGGCCTGGTCGGCCTCGGTCTTGGTCTTGGCGGCGGCCTCGGCGGCCTTCTTGGTCTCGATGACCGCGGCCTTGGTCGGGTACGTCTCCGCCTCGATGCCCTCCTCAAGGAACTCGATGGCGTCGTTCACCGCGATGACAGCGGCGTCGTACTCCTTCTGCGCGAGGGCGACGGCCTGCTCGAGCTCCTCGATGGTCGGCTGCGCGTTCTGCGTCTGCGCGGCCGGCTTCTCGTCGGCGAAGGCGGGCGCGGCCGAGAGGAGGACGACCGGGGCGGTCACGGCGGCGGCGACGGCAGTCGCGAGAACACAGCGAATCTTCACAATGGACCCCTGGTCGGGCGGCGGAAAAGTGCGAGGGGCATCGCGCTCGCGGAGTGCTCACGCGGGGCGACGCCACGGCGATCGTATGACCTGCATGAGCAAGGCCACAGGTGGTTTCCCGCACCCCTGCGGGAAATGCCTCCGCAGCGTACGAACAAATGGCATGTACGCGGACAGTTGCTTACGGAGGCCGCACTTTTTCTGTGAGCCATCTCATCACAGCGCGTCCGGAGGGCTGAGAGCGCGAGGTCGATGCTCGTCACCCGCTCCATGCGAAACCCCCAGGACGGAGACCTGGGGGTTCACTCGTGCCCGTGGAGCGCCCACCTTCTTCCCTCAGGCCCGCCGCCCGTGACGGGCCGGGCGCTCAAGGGTGCCTTTAGGCGTGTGGGTGGAGAACGACCTTGGTGTAGCCCTCCACTCGCTTGTCGAATTTCTCGTATGCCGTCGGTGCCTGGTCCAGGGGCAGTTCGTGGGACACGACAAAGCTGGGCTGTGCGCGGCCCTCGATGATCAGGTCACGCAGTTGACGGTTGTAGCGCTTGACATTGCACTGGCCCGTGCCCACGCGCAGCCCCTTTTCGAAGAGGCGGCCGATGGCGACCATCAGCATGCCCTGCTTGGCCTGCTCGTCCGGTCCGCCCGGGTCGCGCGGGACGTACAGGCCCGGCACACCCAGCGCACCCGTCGGCCGGACCGTCTCGACCAGCGAGTTCAGCACGGTCGCCGGCTCCTCGCGATCCTCGCCGCGCGCCTGTGCCTGGTAGCCGACGGCGTCGATGCCCTTGTCCGTGCCTTCACCCGCGGTCTGTTCCCGGATCTGCTCGACCGGGTTGCCCTCGGTGAAGTCGACCGGCACAGCGCCGATCTCCTCGGCCTTCTGCAGCCGCTCGGCGACTCGGTCGACCACGAACACCTTGCTCGCCCCCCGCAGGATCGCCGAGTAGGCGGCCATCAGCCCGACCGGACCGCCGCCGTAGACGGCGACGCTCTCGCCGGGGCGCACGTCGGCCAGTTCGTTGCCGTGGTAGCCGGTGGGGAAGATGTCGGCGAGCAGGACGAAGTCGGTCTCCTTCTCGCTGCCCCGGGGGAGCCTCAGACAGTTGAAGTCGGCGTAGGGCACCCGTACGTACTCCGCCTGGCCTCCCACGTAGGGACCCATCGCCACGTAGCCGTAGGCGCCGCCGGCGAAGCCCGGGTTCACGGTCACGCAGAAGCCGGTGAAACCCGCCGTGCAGTTCTTGCAGAAACCGCACGCGACGTTGAACGGCATGACGACCCGGTCCCCACGGCTGAGCGTCGTCACCCCTTCACCGGTCTCCTCTACGATCCCCAGGTTCTCGTGACCGAAGACGATCCCCGGCTCGGCGGCGGTGCGGCCCTCGTACATGTGCAGGTCGGAGCCGCAGATGGCGGTCGACGTGACCCGTACGATCACATCGTTCGGGTGCTGGATCCGGGGATCTTCCACTTGCTCGACCGCTACCTCGAACGGTCCCTTGTACACGACAGCCCTCATCGTCGAGCACCTCCACACAGTGTGCTTGCTCGATCAGGTACGGGAACGGCAGTCAGCAAAGACCTCTGTGTCGATCAAAGACCTCTGTGTCCATCGCGGAAACGGGCTTCGATCCACGCAGCCAATCGGCCTTCTGTGCATTTCCTCATATTCCAGACTGATGCATGATGAGATGATTTGCATCTAAGGACTTCGAAGTCCTGTTTCCTTATGGTTCGGAGAGGATCAAGAACCTTGACACGACGTCTCGGCGTGTTGCTCGTCCCGGTGTCAGGGCTGTCCGGCACCAGTTATCCGGCGGGGACCCGGGTGACCATACGAGGCACCGGTGGATCCGTCGACGGCTTCGTCGACGGAGACTGGCTGCCGCTCGCCTGGTGGGAGTTCGCCGACACCCAGCCGGACGACACACCGCAACCGTGATGCCGAACGCCGGTCAGCGCGGTGCCTCGCCCTGTGCGATCTCCACATCGTGATGGAACACGATCACGCCGGTCGCCGCGGCGGACGCGGAGACCGCCGTGCAGGCGGCGAGGAGCAGGGCGATCCAGGAGGCCCTGCGGGGGCGTTGCGACGGAGGCGAGAGGAGGGCCGCGACTCGCCGGGGGACGGGGCCGGTGGTCGCCGCGGAGGCGAAGCCGGGGCGTGTGGAGGGCGAGGCGTGGGAGGCGAGGGCGGCGCGGGCGATGGCACGGGCGGTGAGCTGCCGGTCGCCCACGGCGGTGGCGGCGGCTTCGTCGGCCGCCCGTTCCGCGGCGAGCCGGACGGCGTCGCGGACACGGCGCAGGCCGGGGTGGCAGTGGGCCGCCAGCTCGGCCGCGAGCAGGAATCGGTAGTGGTCGCCCTTGTTGTGGGCGCGCTCGTGGGCGAAGAGGGCCTGGCGCTCGGCGGGGGCGAGGCTGCGGAGCATCCCGGTGGTGACGACGATGCGGTGCGGCCGACCCGGCAGGGCGTAGGCGTCCGGGTGGGGTGAGTCGACGACGCACAGGTCGCCGGCGGTGGCGCTGCGGTCGGCCTGCCTCCGGGCCGTACGGAAGGCACGGATCTGGCTCAGGGCCGAGCGCAGCGACGTCCACGCACTGACGGTGAGGACGCCGGTGGCCGCGGCGGCCGCGGGAAGGACGAGGGTGTCCGGCGGCGTGTGCAGGGGGTGGACGAGTTCACCGAGCGCGGCGAACAGGGGCAGCTTGAGCAGGCCGGTCAGGACCAGGGCGCCGAGCGCGCAGACGGACGCGCCGGCCAGCACGAGTGCGGTGAAGGTCAGCGTCCACAGCGCCGTGGCGGGGGCGAGGCGGTCGAGCGTGCGACCGGCGAGCGGCCTCACCGCGAAGGGCAGGAGCAACGGGACGGCCAGCAGCAGGACGGTCATTGCTCACCCGATTCGAGGAGTTCCCGCAGGATCTGCTCGTCGTCGGAGCTGAGCCGGGCGACGAAGCGGGCCAGGACCGTCTGGCGGTCGACGTCCCGGTCGAGTTCGCTGTGCATGCGGCGGGCCGTGAGGCCGGGGGCGTCCTCGACGGGGAAGTACGCGTAGCCGCGGCCCTGCCGCTCGCGGCCGACGACGCCCTTGTCGTGCAGGCGGGTCAGGATCGTCGTGACGGTGGTGCGGGCCAGGTCCACGGCCAGGTCGGCCTGCACCTGCCCCGGTGTGCGTGGGCCCCCGGCGGCCCACAGGGCGGCCATGACACTGGCCTCCAGCTCGCCCGCCGGTCGGCGTTCGTCCTTCGCGTCGGTCATGGGAACGATCCTCACCCCGCCATCGTCTACAGTGCAGTAGACCGTCTACACGATTGTAGTCAGTCGGGTGCCGTGTCGTGCCGTGCCGTGCCGTGTCACGTGCTCCCGTGCGTCCAGTATGAGAGGGCTCGCGTATGACAGGGCTGGCAGGGCTGGCAGGGCTGGCAGGGCTCGCGACGACGGCCGCGCCCGCGGCATCGCAGGTGGCGGTGAATCTTCTGAGCGCCCCGTCCCTGCTCACCGCCTTCGGCGTGCTGGGTGTCGGCGTGGTGCTGTTCGCCGAGACAGGGCTGTTGATCGGCTTCTTCCTGCCCGGCGACTCTCTCCTCTTCACCGCCGGACTGCTGGGTACCGGGACAGCGCCCGGCGGCCTGCGCCTGTCCCTGACGCCGCTGTTGCTCGTCGCCGCCGCGGGGACGCTGGCCGGCTCCCAGTGCGGCTATCTGATCGGGCGCAAGGCGGGCGGAGCACTGCTCGACCGCACCGACTCGCCCCGCCTGCACCAGGGAGCCCGGCGCGCGGAGGAGTTGCTGGCGCGGTACGGGCACGCGAAGGCGATCGTGCTGGCCCGCTTCGTCCCGGTGGTGCGCACGGTGCTCAATCCACTCGCGGGTGCCCTGAGGGTGCCCGTACGAACGTTCACCGTGTGGCAGGTTGCCGGCGGACTCGTCTGGAGCACGGGCCTGGTCCTCGCCGGCTACGCCCTCGGCTCCTCCGTCCCGAACGTGGACCACTACCTGCTCCCGATGGTCGCGCTGATCGTCGCCCTGTCGCTGCTCCCGCTCGCCGCCGAGCTCTCCCGCTCCCGCCGGGCGAGGGCGAAGGAGGCACGCGGATGATGCTCGCCTTCGACGGAGCCGTGATCGACGGCTCCGCCTACACCGACGTGGTGGACCTCGCCCACCGCTCCCCGGCCTGGCTGGACAGCATCGTGTCGGTCTGGTCGACGTACGGGCTCGCGTTGTTCGCCGTCCTCATGGCCGTGGGCTGGTGGCGGGCTCGGCACGTCGACGCCCGTGCGGCGCTGATCGCGCTGGCCGCGCCGGTGACCGTCGTGGTGGCGTACGCGGTGAACGACGCGCTGAAGTCGGCGGTGCGCGAGGATCGTCCCTGCCAGAGCCTGCGGGTGGTGACGCTGGAGGCGTGTCCGGCGCCCGGTGACTGGTCGTTCCCCAGCAATCACGCGGCCATCGCCGCCGCGGCCGCCGTCGCGCTCCTCTTCGTCTCCCGTCGGCTCGGTACGGTCGCGGCGGTGGCCGCCTGTGCGATGGCCGCCTCCCGGGTCTGGGTCGGCGCGCACTACCCCCACGACGTCGTGGCCGGTGGCCTCGTCGGGGCTCTCGTCGCGTTCCTGCTGACGGCCCTGGTGCGCCGTCACCCCGACGCACTGGCGCGACGGCTGGCCGCGACGTGGCTGCGTCCGCTGCTGGTGGCGCCGTGAACCGCAGGGACGTCGCCGACCTCGCCGGCTGCACAGCGCTGGGCGCCCTGACGGCGTTCGGGCTCCTGGCCCTGGTCGTGGTCGGCGGCGACGGCGCCGCACTGTTCACGGACGAGGACCTCCACGCCTGGCCCTTGGCACACCGCCCGGCCGTGGCGGTGGCACTGGCCCGTGGGCTCACCGCCACCGGCACGGGTGTGGTGCCGTACGTGCTCGCCGTACTGGCGGGCCTCGTGGCCGCACGTGCCGTACGCGGTCGTCTGCTCGCCGTCGGCCTCTGCGTCGCCTTCCTCGGGACCGGGCAGGCGGCCCGGTACGGGGTGATGTGGCTGGCAGCCCGGCCCCGTCCGCCCCGGGCGGAGTGGGCGACGCACGCCTCGGGTTGGGCGTTCCCCTCCGGCCATGCGACCACCGCCGCGCTCACCGCCGGGCTGCTCGTCGTCGCGGTGCTCGTGCGCGGCCCGCGCGGCAAAGCCATGCTGGCGCTCGCCGCCTGCTGCTGGGGCGCGCTGGTCGGGCTGACCCGCGTCTACCTCGGGGTGCACTGGTTCACCGATGTCCTCGGCGGCTGGCTGTTCGGCATCGGCTGGCTGGGACTGTGCCTCGCCGCCGTGGCCAGGTGGGCGCCCGAGCAGGTCATCGCCGGTTCCGGCGGCACAACGGTGGACGGGACGACAGACAGGACAGACACGACGGAGGAGGTGGCCGAGCATGCGCCCCAGGATCCTGGTCGTCGAGGACGATCACGCCCTGCGTGACGTCCTGCTGCGCGGTCTGCGCGAGGAGGACTTCGACACCGTGCCCGCGCCGGACGGGGCGACCGCCCTGCGCCTGGCCACCGCCGACCTGGCCGCGGCCGTACTCGACGTCGGACTGCCCGACGCGGACGGCCGGGACGTCTGCCAGGCGATGAGGGCGAACGGATTTGTGGCCCCGGTCCTTTTCCTGACCGCCCATCACCGGATCACCGACCGGCTCAGCGGGTTCTCCGCAGGCGGCGACGACTACCTGCCCAAACCCTTCCACCTCGCCGAACTGGCCGCCCGGCTGCGGGCCGCCGTGAGACGCGCCGGCCCTCGCCCGACCGCCGCGACCGCAGACCTGGTCCTCGACGCCGTCCGGCACCGTCTCACCGTACGTGGCGCCGAAGTGGACCTGACGCCGACGGAGTTCCGCCTGCTGGCCGCGCTCATGGCCGCGTCCGGCGCCCTCGTACGCCGCCGCGAACTGGTCAGGGCGGGCTGGCCCGAGGGCGCGCACGTCAGCGACAACACCCTCGACCAGTACCTGACCCGGCTGCGCCGCAAGCTGCGCGACAGCGGCAGCGAACTGACCGTCACCACCGCCCGCGGAATCGGCCACCGCCTGTCATGACCGGACTCCTCTCCCGATGACCGGACTCCTCTCCCGGGCGGCCTCCCCGCCGCTCGCCCGTCTGGCCCCCCCGCACGCTGCGCGGCCGACTCTCCCTGGTTGCCCTCACCACCGCCGCGTTCCTGATGGTGATCCTCACCGTCGTGTTCAACACCGTGGTCCGAGAGCGCCTCCAGCGGCAGGCGGACGACGAACTGCGCACGCGGGCCGCGGCCGTCGCCACCACCGTCGACACCGGCCGTAACGGAGTACGAGTCCGGGAGACCTCGAACGACGAACTCCTCGACACGAACGTGTGGATCTACGCGGGCAGCCGTCTGCTCGAACGGCCGCCCTCCGCCCCGCCCGCCGGCCCCGTCACCCGCGCCGCCGCCCGGCTCGCCGCACGGGACGGGCAGCACTGCACCACCCTTGAGCGCCCAGGCGACCCCGTCCGACTGTGTGCGCAGGCCATAGGCGGCAGCGCCGCAGCCGTCGTCACCGCCCTGAACCTGTCCCCCTACCGCAGCTCGGCGGACACCCTGCTCCTCGCGTCCCTCACCCTCGACGCCGTCGTGCTCGCCTGCACCTACCTGCTGACGCGCCTGGCGGTCGGCCGAGCGCTGCGTCCCGTTCGCACGATGACCGACCAGGCCACCCGATGGAGCGCCGTCGCCTCCACCGCACGCTTCGGCGCCGCCGAGCAGCCCACCGAACTCGCCCGCCTCGGTGGGTCGTTGGACGCCCTCCTGGACCGCATCCGGGCCGTACTGCGCCACGAGCAGCAGCTCACCGCAGAGCTGTCCCACGAACTGCGCACCCCGCTCAGCCGGATCATCGCCGAACTCGACTGGTGGCAGTCCCGGCCCCGCTCGGACGCCGACACCCGGGCCACCCACGCGGCCATCACCGACGCCGCCCAGACCATGCGCACGATCTGCGACACCCTGCTGGACGACGCCCGGGGCAGCAGCGCCTCCACCGCACCGGGAACCGCCGACGTCCTGTCCGTGCTGCGCCCGCTCACCGAACGTCTGGGGATCCCCGGACACGTGAAGGTCGTCGTCGACGTCACGCCCCCGGGTCTGGAAGCCGGCGTGCCGCCCGCGCTCCTCGAACGCATCGTCAGTCCTGTCCTCGACAACGCCCTGCGGTACGCGCGCTCGCACATCACCGTGGTGGCGAGCCGGCAGCCGGACGGCGTACGCATCGACATCACCGACGACGGTCCCGGCGTACCGCCGTCGTTCGCCGGGCAGCTGTTCCAGCCGGGGCGGCGTGCCGATCCCTCCGACGGGCACGGCGGGGCGGGCCTGGGGCTGCCGCTCGCACGACGCCTGGCCCGCACCGCCGGAGGTGAGGTGGCCCACGGCTCCGGCCACACACCCGGGGCGGGGTTCGTGATCAGCCTGCCCGCCGGATGACCGTCCCCCGCTCGGAGGTGTCCCCGGCGGCGGGCTCTGTGACGTCCTTCCGCGTCACCGTCAGGAAAACGACAAGGCCGAGGATGACGGCGAGGAACAGCACACTCGTGACCACCGCGCCCAGGCCGAGGCCGCCGTCCGCGGTCGGCTGCGACAGGTAGTCGCCCACCGAGGCGCCGAGCGGCCGGGTGAGGACGTAGGCGATCCAGAAGCTCCACACGGCGTCGAGGCCGAGCGCGAAGTGCACCACGGCGACCGCGCCGATCGCGAGGGCGAACAGGAGCGCCGACACCCAGTAGCCGAGTGCCATGCGCTCGGCGACCAGGTCACCGGCCGCCGTGCCCAGCGCGAAGGTGAACAGCACCGCGAGCCAGTAGAACGACTCGCGGCCGAGGCTGTCGATGCTGTGGATGGACAAGGTCCGCTCACGCCGGTACCAGACGACGAACACGACAGCGAGGACGAGCGCGAACACCGTCGTACTCAACTCCAGCGGCACACCGAGGTTGTCGGTGAGGTTGTCGCTGATCAGTGTGCCGACGACGCTGATCAACGCCACGGCCAGCCAGTACACGCCGGCTCGGTAGGCGGTCGTACGGAACTGCCAGACGAGCGCCGCCGCGAGCAGCACGCTCATCAGCAACGACACACCGGTCAGGCCCAGGCCCAGCTTCTCGTTCAGCATGTCGGCCGCCGTCTCGCCGACCGTCGTGCAGAGCACCTTGATCACCCAGAAGTACACGGTGACTTCGGGCACCTTGTTCCAGCGCAGACGGTGGCCGACCGGGGCCGAGGCGGGGGCGTGGGCGGCGGGGGTTCGTGGAGTCTCGGATATCTCGTATGCCATGGGACCCGACGGTGCCACCGGCTCCCTGAACACATCCTGACCGGCACGTCGGCAAGTGTCGGCGCAAGGATGAGTCGCCGTGGCCCGCCGCCGAGCTCACCCAGCTCCATGGTGGCCAGTGTTGCGAGCGGAAGCCCGCCGCCGCCGCTACGGCAGCGACGAGCGCATCACCTCCCTGCTGAAGAAGGCACGGGTGATCGTCGTACCCGTGGTCAACGTCGACGGGTTCGAGACGTCCTTCAGCGACGGGCAGTTGGTCGATCTGCGCCCCGTCGACGAGGGCGGCACCGGCTCGATCCTCGCCACGCCCGGCAACGCCTACAAGCGCAAGAACTGCCGTACGGCCGACGGCATGGCCCCGCTCGCGAACGAGTGCGCCCTCGCGAGCAGCCCCGGCGGCTTCGGCGCGGGCGTCGACCCCAACCGCAACTACGGCGGTTTCTGCTCATCACCAACCACACCTTCTCCAATCTGGTGCTGCGCCCGAACGGCGTCGCGCCCGACACCACCGGTCCCGACGGCCTGCCCCTCGGCGATCCGCCGGACGCGGCCGCGAAGGGCAACCGTGAGGCGTTCCTGATCGCGCTGGAGAACGCCGTCGACCCGGCGGCGCACTCGGTCATCACCGGCAAGGCGCCCGCCGGAGCCAGGCTGCGCCTGAAGAAGACCTTCGCCACACCCACCTGGTCCAGGCGTCACGGGCGTCACGGAACGGAACCCGATGGCCGAGACACCCGGCGATCACCAGCAGCGCTGATCACCTTCCGGGTTCATGGCGCGGCACCTGGGACGACTTCGCGGCCTCGGCCTCCGCCTTGGCATCGCTCACCGCGGCGGCGGCCTGTTTCTCGGCCTCGTCAGCGGCCGCGGCGGCGTCGAGGGAAACCGTTGAGCCCGCCCCGAGCTGCGGCATCCGGTTTTCGTCCGAAGTGTCGTCAGCGTCGGCGGTGGCTGCCTCCTCAGGTTGCACAGTGGGAGGGCCTGCCGTCGGCTGGTCACCGAACGCACGGGTGACGGTCCGCACCGCCTCGGTCAGCTCCCCCGGGATCACCCAGAAGGTGTTGTTGTCGCTGCTCGCCAAGTGCGGGAGCGTCTCAAGGTACTTGTAGGCCAGGACCTTGGGGTCGGCGTTGTTGCGATGGACGGCCTGGAAGACGAGCTCCACCGCCTTCGCCTCGCCGTCCGCCCGCAGGATCATGGCCTGTTGCGTGCCCTGGGCCTCCAGGATGTCCTTCTGCTTCGTGCCTTCCGCGGTGAGGATCTTGGCTTGCCGCTCCCCTTCGGCGTGCAGGATGGCCGCGCGCTTGTCACGCTCGGCCCGCATCTGCTTCTCCATCGCCTCCTTGATGGTGTGCGGTGGATCGATGGCCTTGATCTCGACGCGGTTGACCCGGATGCCCCACTTGCCGGTGGCGTCGTCGAGGACGGCGCGGAGCCGGGAGTTGATCTCCTCGCGCGAGGTGAGCGTCTCCTCCAGGTCCATGCTGCCGATGACGTTGCGCAGCGTGGTCACGGTGAGCTGATCGATCGCCTGGAGGTAGTCGGCGACCTCGTAGGCAGCCGCCCGCGGGTCGGTGATCTGGTAGTAGAGCACGGTGTCGATGTTCACCACGAGGTTGTCCTCGGTGATCACCGGCCTGGGGTCGGACGAATAGACCTGCTCGCGCACGTCGAGTTTGGTGTTGATCCGGTCCGCCACCGGCAGCACCAGGTTCAGGCCGGGTTGCAGCGTCCGGCGATACCGGCCGAACCGCTCGATGTTGTAGCGGCGCGCCTGCGGGACGATCCGCACAGTGGAGGCCACGAGGAAGACGACGACAAGGGCCGCCACGAGAGTGAGGATGACAACTGGATCCACAGTGCCTCCATTGCTACGGGTTCAGCCGTTCATGGGAGGAGTTCGCGGGGGTAGACGATGGCCGTGGCGCCCTCGATCTCCATGACATCCACCAGCGCTCCCACCGGGATCACGAGGCTCTCGTCGAGGGCGCGGGCGGACCATTCCTCGCCGGAGAGTTTGATCAGGCCGCGGGTCGCGGTGACCTCCTGCATGACCTCGGCCCGCTTGCCGATCAGCGCGTCACTGCCCTCGCGCATGAGGGGTTGCTGTGTCATATGCCGCAGCGCGACAGGACGGACGATGACCAGGCCGACCGCCGCTGCCGCTCCGAGGGCCACGAGCTGGCCGAGAAGGCCGATGCCCACGCCGGCGACCACGGCGGCGACCAACGCGGCGCCGGCCAGCAGTCCGAAGAACAGTGTCAGGGTGAAGAACTCCGCGGCACCCAGCGCTGCGGCGGCGAGCAGCCATACGAACCACGGCATGGAATCGCCCTCCTTCAGGGGCCTTCTCCACCAAGCTACCTTCCGGGACGTCGGGCAGACAGAGACATACAGCCGCGGCTCTTGATCATCGACGGCTCGCCCTGATCGGCTGCGGTACCTGCGCGCAGCCCGGTCGCCCGAGCGTCGTCGCTTCCCAGGCTGGGAGCGCTGTCCTTTGGGTGGGGAGGTGTCAGCCGTGCTCGGGAGCAGCCCACTCGACGAACTGGACGATGACTCCGTTGGGATCGGTGACCTGGAACAGGCATTCGCCCCAGGGCTCCTTACGCAGCGGCATGGTGATCTGGACTCCGGCGTCGCGCAGCCGTTTCTCCTGCTCCTGCAGGCCGGAGGCGACGGTGAAGGCCAGGATGAGGCCGCCGGCGCGCTGGTCACGCTGCTCGGGCGGCAGCACCTCGATGCCGCGAGCGAGCAGGACGATGTCGACCGCGTCGTCGCGCGTGAGTGATGCGAAGCCGTCGGCGGCCTGCCGGACGGTGTAGCCGAGATGGGCGGTGAAGAACTCCTGAGAAGCGGTGACGTCGTCAACGGTCAACGAGACGGTGGAGGTGGTGAACTGCACGAGGGCTCCCTGGGTGCGGTGTGGGCGGGGTCAACTGCTGCGAGGACGGGGGAAGTTGCGGATGCGCCACGCAGCGTGCGGCGCCCTGCGGCCGTAAACTTGCTACCGACGTAAACTTATGTCGAGAGACAGCAGGGTGTCAACGTAAAATTACGACGAGGATAGAATTGCGCCATGGCCACCCAGACGAACGCCCCCGCCACCGGACTGCGCGAGGCGAAGAAGCAGGAGACCCGACAGCTCATCTCCGACCACGCGACCCGGCTGTTCATCGCCCAGGGCTTCGAGCAGACGACCATCGCCGAGATCGCCGCCGCCGCACGCGTCGCCAAGAAGACCGTTACGAACTACTTCGCCCGCAAGGAAGAACTTGCCCTGGACCACCAGGAGCAGTTCGCCGCCTCCCTGGCCCACGCGGTCGCCGCTCGTCAGCAGGGGGAATCAGCGCTGGCCGCACTGCGCCGGGCATTCAGCGACGCCGTCGCGGCCCAGGACCCGGTCGCCGGGTTCTCCGGCCAGGAGTTCGCCCGCATGATCGCCGACAGCCCCACCCTGAGCGCCTGCCTGCGCGGCCTGCACGACCAGCGCGAACACCAACTCGCCCAGGCTCTTGCCGAGGCCACCGGCGCTCAGCCCGACGACATCACCGTTCGGACCGCCGCCGGACTGCTGGGCGCCCTCCACCGTGTTCTGTTCCACCGCATCCAGGAGCTCACTCTCGCAGGGCACCCAAACGACCGGATCGCCCAGGCCATCGCCACCGAAGCCCGCCAAGCCTTCGACCTGGTGGAACCCGCCCTGTCCGACTACGCCACCGCCTGAGTCCGCCGCTCGGCCCATGCCCAGGTCCACCGATGACCGCTGAGCGCGAGGGGCCGGCCGGTGAGTCACGACTCCCAGCGGTTTCAGGCGCCGCTCCCGGGCAAGGCAGCAGTTGTGTTCCGGTCTCGCCGGTCCTGCCGGTCCTGCCGGTCCTGCCGGTCTGTCCGGCGTCGCAGGTCGATGGTCCGCAGCGAGGCGGGGAGGTCCGCTCGGTAGGGAATCAGGCCGAATCGCCGATGCTTGATGGTGGCCGCCACCGTCACGTGGGCCTGAACGGGAGCGCCGGCCGGGGCCTTGACGATCACTGTGAAGGTTTCGTCGCCGATCAGAGGGTGACGGCCGGTCGCCTGGATGCGCCACTCCGGGTCGCTGTCCCTTTCGCCCATTCCGATGACGAAGAGATCCTCCCGGCCCTGGCCGGGGGTGAGTTCGAGGGTGGACTCGACGATGGCGAGCTTCGCGCTGAGCGCGATGGTGGCTGCCCGTTCCACCGGGTACGAGCGCTTCCTGGGAGAGATCGACCAAGCGATCGGCTGGCGGTCCGCGGGCTCGTCAGGGGACTCCAGGAGAACGCCGATGGCGGCGTCGGCGAAAGGGTCACCGTTCGCCGGTGGGCGGAAGGCGCATGTGAGGCTCAGGAGGAGATAGTCGCTGTGCGACGCCTCCGCGGTCAGGAAGCCGAGCCATTCCGCTTCGCCCGCGGCTGCCTCCTCCGCCGTCAGTGGGTGGACGACCGCGGTGCTCAGCGAGACCCGTCCTTCGACGCGGTGCTGCGGGGAAGGTGTCTGCAGCCGGGGCACCTCCACCAGGTCGATCTCGTGCAGCGGGGTCAGGGGCAGGTCCAGATGGGTCACGAGGCAGCTCCGTGGTTCGAATCAGAATGGCGCCAGTCGCCGATGAAGCAGAACGAGCCCCAGTCCCGGAATGCCGGATGGCGGCCGCGGACGGCCGACTGCGCGGCGCGGAAGGCGGCCCGTCGGTCCGGTGCGTGCGCGAGGCGCTCGTAGAGCGTTCCGAAGAAATCCGTGGCCACCTCTGGGTGGACCGGCCACAGGCATCCGATGACGGCCGAGGCGCCGGCGGACAGGAACGCGGCGGGCAGACCGCGCAGATTGTCGTTGACGTCGAACCGGCCCAGGGCTGATTCGCAGGAACTCAGCGTCACGAGTTCGACTCCCCGCAGGTCGGCCTGGAGAAGGTCGTGGGCGAAAACGCGACCGTCGTTGTCCGGGTCCGGCGACAGGAACAGGCACTGGTACCACGACGCCCACTCGTTGTGCGCCCCGTGCGCGGCCACGTGGACGTACCGTGCGTCGGCGAGTTCGCCGAGCAGTCGCCGCGGTGTCGCCGCGGCGCCCAGCACCACGTGACCGCCCATCGCCACGGCGACCTGGGCCGCGTGTGTTTCCAGGGCGTCCTGTGCGAGGAGGCCCTGCGCGGTGCCCCCGGCCGCGGACGCGAAGGCGATGAGGCCGCGCCCGGGCGGGCGGTGGAGGCCGGGCGCCCGCGCGCGGAGGAAGCCCAGGCTCGGTACCTGAGTGACGGTCCAGTCCTCGGCAAGGGGACGGCCGTTGACCTCCAGCAGGTGGTAAGGGAGGTAATGCAGTGGGCCGTTGGGCCAGATGCACAGATGCCGCTTCCCCTGTGCCCGCCAGCCGTCCAGTGAAGCGGTGAAGCCCGCCAGATGGGAGAAGCTGTCCTCCCTGAGCTGCCGCTGCGCCGCACGGCTGACGGGCCGGTGCAGCGGGTCCGCGACGACGGCCCGGCGTAGGGCGGCGACGTGGAATGCCACCGGGTGGGTCGAGAGAGAGAGCTCCGCCTTCGTGAAGCGGATGAGCCCGGCTTCGAAATCCGTCAGGAGCACGGTGTGGTGCTGCATGTCCTCGCGGGTCACCGCCATGCCGGACAGAGCGGTCACCGGCGCCTCGGTGCCCTCCCGGCGGGCGTGGCCGAGATACAGCGAGAGCAGCACCGTGTCCTCGCTCAGGAGTGCCTGCAACTCGTCGGGGAACATCATCGGTATGTGGTCCGTGCGGCCCGTGGCGAGGAGTTCCTCGCTGATCCACCGGTCCGCGGCACGCTGCGCGTTGCGGTGCTCCGTTTCGGCGTCGCTCCCGAGTTCGGACTCACCGGTGCCCACGTAGAAGAGCATGGCCTCTTCGGGGCCCGGCAGTTCGGGCTCGTTCAGCGGTCCGGACAGCCGCATCTCGTCCGCGCGGACGCGGTCCAGTAGTCGCGAGAGCCTGGCGGAGGGTGTGAACGGGCCGGGCCGTTCGGTGCTGACCGTGAAGTCGATTCCCTTGGCAGCTTGGTGAATCGCCAGCATCAGGCCATAGGAGAGGGTGGGTCCGCTCAGTTTGAGGATCAGCTGCTGGTACAGGTCCCGGAGCTTCCAGCCGATGACTTCGTCGGTGCCGCCCCGCAGCCATACGGCGGCGGGGATCAGTGCCGCCACGGCCGCTCCGGCGCTGCTCTCGTCGGCTGCCAGCGCACCGCGCAGCGCGGCGTCGAGGCTGTTCAGCGCCATATCGGTCTGGTCGCACAGGGCGTAGGCGGCGAGTGCGTCGGCGAAGTGACGTGCGGCGAGGGCCTCCTGTCCCGTCCCCGACATGCGCAGCCCCATGTCGTACGAGAGTGTGCCGTCGAGGTAGTCCAGTGCGGGACCGCACCGGCGGCACAGCTCCGGAGCCAGCTCCCGCGCCTGCGCGGTCAGCGCGCGGCCGAGGTGCTCCTCCTCGTTTCCCCGGGCGTGTGCGGCGAGGTGGATGAGGGTCGCCGCACGCTCCTCGGGGGGCCAGCCCTCTTCGTCCGCGCGGTCGCGGAGCCGGTCCGCCGCGTCCTCCACCCGGATCGGCCCCGCGAAGCAGCCCAGCCGATTGCCCGCCAGACAGTGCACCTCACTGGCCCAGCGGCGGCGACGGCAGGCGTCCGTGGGCAGGTCCGGGAGCTCGCGGTCCGCGGCCTGGATCAGCTGGAACTCCAGGTCCGGCCGGCGGGCCTGCTCCGCGAGCGCGAGCGCCTCGGCGAAGACGCTCGCGGCCTCGCGTATCCCGTGTCCGTCTCGGACAGCGGCAAGCGGCACGGGCAGCACGTCCTGAAGATCACCGGGCAGCGAGAGCTCATCCAGCAGGCACAGGACTCTCAGCAGGTACAGCTGGGTGAGGGGGTCCCGGACCGGGTCCAGCAGGTCGAACGCCTCACGGGCGACCGCCCGGATCTCCTCGTCACCTGACTCAGGCGACTCAGGCGACTCAGGCGACTCAGGCGACTCACGAGACTCACGAGACCCGCGCGACTCGCGCGACTCGCGCTTGAGACCGGAGACCATGGACAGGGCTTCGGCCAACGCCTTGAGGACACGCCCCCGCTCGTGCCCGCGCGACAGGCCGGCGGCCTCGCGCAGATACCGGACCGCCTCCTCGGCGGCGACCAGTGGAGGGGGCATCTGAGCGGCGTCCGGTGCGACGGAATCGTCGGGATGGATCGAGCGGTGCCGAGCTTGGCGTTCACGCCACAGGGCATGCGCCGACTCGAAGGACAGTCCCGACATGTTCCCCAGATACGGGCTGACCCGCAGCAGTCCCGCGGCGAACAGTGTTTCGGCGAGTTCGGCGATGTCCTCGGCGCGGCCGCTGTCGCGCAGAACGGCGATCTGTTCGTCCGCCACGGCACAGGCGCGGCGGAAGATCAGCCCGTCGGCCATGTCTGTCAGCGCGAGCCGTCCTGCTTCGACGTAGGCGTCGGCCGCCCACCACCAGGGCGTTCCGTGTCCGGCACCCCACCGGGAGCGGGCGGCCTCCAGAGCGAGGGTCAGCGCCGGCATCGCATGGCGCGGGGTGCCGTCCTGTACGAAACGCAAGGCATCGAGCACCACGGAGCCCACGGCGGCCTCAGAGAGTTCGAGGGACGGCTCCTTCACTCGGCGTAGGGCCTCGCTCTCGGTCACCACCCGCGCCGAGAGGTGCGCGGCAAGACCGGCCAGGGTTTCCACCTGGTGCCGGACCACGGGATCCTCCGGACGGGCCGCAGGACCTTCCGGGAGGTCCGCTCGGTCGGCCTCGGCCGCAACGGCGTCGTCGGACTGCGCAACCGCCCTGGCCCTCCTGGCGCGGGAGGTCCGCTCTAGAAGAAGCCTCATGACCCTGCTCAGGTTGGCCAGGTGCGCCTCGCGATGGGCGCCGTCCGTGAGGTCGACCGCCTGGCGCAGCCACCTGGCCGCTTCCCGCAGCACGGGTACGACGCTGTCCTCGCCCCCACCTGTGGCTTCCGCTGCTTCAGCGCGACGGCCCAGAGCCGAACCCAGGCCGGCCGCCGCACCCGCGTGCGTGGGGGCATCCGCGAGAACGTCCCGGTAGACCCCTTCGGCGCGGACGAGATCCCCGACCTTCCCTGTGACCTCGAAGCGTCGTACGAGGGCACCGGCGAAGGATGTTCCGCGGCTCGCACGCCGTACGGCGGACGGCTCCGGGAGAGCGGCCACAGCGCCCAGCAGGTGCACCGCGGCATCCGCGTCGGCGCTCCGTTCCGCCACGGGGCGGTCGGGCAGCGCCGCGCGGTGCTGGAGCGCGAGGCCGTGGACCGTGTCCCGGTACGCGTTGTCATCGCGGTCGGCGACGGTCTCGAGCAGACCGATGGCCTGGTCGAGGGCAGCCGCGTCACCTGTCTCCTCGGCGTCGACGACCAGATCTGCCGCATGTTCCAGCGGGTCGCTCCACGGGTCGTATCCGGTCTCCTCGGCGAGCCGGGGCCACAGCTCACGCGGCACTCGTCGGTGATCGACCAGGTAGAGCAGGCCGAATACACCGATCGCTGTCTCAAGGTCCCGGGCAGCGAGGGGCCCGCCCCTGTGCGCCAGGGAACGGGCCCAGTAGAACGCGGCAATGGTGTGCAGCACATCGGGGTCGGCCTCTTCGGGGCGCCCGCCCACCGAGGCGAAGAGGTCCGCCGCGACAGCCGCGGCGCCGTCTTCGAGCACACGCTGCGGATCTCCGCCGTCGCCGAACTCACGTACCCGGGCGGCCAGTTCACCCAGACGCGCGTCCACCACGAATCCCCCCATCCGTCGGAGTACTCATCGTAGTGACGGCGCCCCGAGGGGCCTCCCGATCAGGCCCACAGCGTGCCCGGGTTACTGCACGTCCACGAAGTCGCCGGTCGCCTTGACGGCGGGGGTGGTGGAGGTACCGGCGAAGTTCCAGCGCCAGTAGCCGTCTTCGGATGCGGGGACCGTGGTCGTCAGGATGCCGGTGCTGGAGGTGTACACGGTCTTGACGGTGGTGTAGGTCGTGGTCCCGGCCTTGCGGAACTGGAGCTTGACCGGCTGGTTGGTGTAACCCCGGTAATCGAGCGTGTCCCAGTTGGCCCGGCTGAGCTTGCCGGTGACGGTGAGGGGCCGGTCCTTGGCGATCGGCTCCGGGCTCGCGTTCACGGTGAGTTTGGAGTGCCGCTGCAGACGAGTCGTCGTGTAGCTCGCCGTGTGGGTCCAGCTGTCGTCATTGGCCACGCCCTGCACACTGACCTTCCAGGTGCCGGCGTGAGCGTTGGTGAGCGCTGTGCCGCCGTACTTCCAGTCCGGTTCGAGGCTGAAGGTCTGCGAGCAGGTGGAGGTGGTGGCACTGGAGGCGACGCAGTCCGCGTGTGAGTAGTACTGGTTCGACACGATGCGGTCGTCGTAGGTCTCGTAGGGGTTCGCACCATCCGGTCCACGCCACAGGACGAAGTCCGCGTCCTGGATGCCCGACGGGTGGGTGAAGGTGCCTGAGACCGTGACCGTCTTGGCGTAGACATCCACCACGATGTCCTTGCCACCGTCGAAGAGGACGTTGCTGATGTGGACGTCGTCCTGGGCCTCGTCCGCGTAGGCACCGGGGACGGCGAAGCCGGCCAGCGCGGCCGCGGCGACGGAACTGAGCAGAGCACGGGCAGCACGCTTGCGCATGTATCTCCTTCACGGAGGGGAGAGGGAAGATCGGGAACCCGCCCAGCGGGCAGTGGAAGCCGGTCAGGGACGGGTGACGGACTTGATCGTGTACGGGACGGGCGCCGGTACGTCGTGTGCCGACGTCCACGCCGCCGCGGCGACAGGAACCCCGGCAGGAGCACGTCGCTTCAGCGAGCGTCGATGACGTACTGCACGAGGTAGCACCTTCGTCCCCCAGATCACGTTGCCGTGGTTCAGGCACAGCCGTCCCACAGACTGGTCCGCACTGTCCAGCGCGCCTGCGTGCGGAAACGTCACGGTGCAGGCCGAGGCCGTAGGCGATCGTCCTTCCCTCTACGCCGAACCGCTCGCGGAGCGCCCGGGCCCCACCGGGCGGGTCAGCGGGCGACGAACGGTTCGCTCAGGTGCGGGGTCGCGAGGTAGAGGGTGTCGGCGGCGCTGCTGAGGAGCACCTGTTCCCTTGAGGCCCTTGCCTGTTCAGGGTCCATCTCGTGGGTGTAGGCGAGTTCGGGGTGGAGCAGTTGGATCGCGTGCACGAGCAGGTCACCGGTGACGGCGACCAGTTCGCGCCCGGACGCGACGAGTACGCTCTGGTGCCCGGGCGTGTGACCGGGCGTGGCGCACACGCGCTCGCCGCTGCGCAGCGGGGTGTCGCCGTCGAGCAGCCGTAGCTGGTCGGTCTTGCGGAGCGGGTCGATCACAGCGGACCGCAGCTGCGGGTTGACCTCCTCGATCGCGTCGAGTTCGGCCTGCTGCAACAGGTATGCGGCGTTCGGGAAGAACGGCCGCGTCTGCTCGCCGCCCACGACGGCCCAGCCCACGTGGTCGGTGTGGAGGTGCGTGAGCACCACGGTGTCCACTTCGGACGGTTCGATACCCGCGGCGGCCAGCGAAGCCGGGAGCACCCCGGGCACGGGCGCCCACGAGGCCGCCGGGCTGTCGGCCGGACCGATCCCCGCGTCGACCAGCGTCACGCCCTGGTCGCTGCGGATCGCGAACGCGCGGAACTGGAGCCACCAGCGCCCGTCGGCGTCGAGCGCGCCGGGATCGAGCCGGTCGGCCGCCGCCCACTGCTCGGTGGTGGCGCCGGGGAACGCCTCCGACCTCGGGGAGAAGAAGGGGCCCGCGCCGTCGGCGAGCGCGATGACGGTGTACGGACCGACCTGAAGGGAAGGGGGCATCCCACAGATGGTGCCATCGGCGGCGGCTCCGCAGAACTGGTCATCGACTGTCAACCAGGGCCGATGGGCGGCTTGGCGGCTCTTTGGTTTGGCCGACTGAGGAAATGATCCATCGAGGTCCAGGAACAGGCGTCCCGACGCCGGACAAGCCGCCGCCGCTCGCGGGCCAGCAGGAGAGCCTGAACGTGCGGGGCGCGTTCCTGGAGGTGGCCGCGGACGCGCTGGG
>NZ_JBEXQG010000026.1:0-107006 GCF_040612485.1 Streptomyces sp. NPDC006385 | reverse complement strand
CCGCTCCCGGCCTGCTGTCCAACGGGCAGACGCGGCCCCCAGGCTCACAACTGACTCACCGCATGGCATGCTGCGTCGGCGAGACGTCATCGGCGGAGTTGGGGGCGGCTTCATCCTCGCCAGAGGACGGGCCGTGGCTGAAGCCGATCCTTTCGTGGATGCGCCGCAACGGCGCGGGGGCCCACCAGTTGGCCCGTCCGGCCAGCCGCATGAAGGCCGGCACGAGCAGCCCCCGGATGACCAGGGCGTCCATGAGGATGGCGAGTGCCGTGCCGAGGCCGAGCATCTTGACGTGGGTGACACCGGCGCTGACAAGGGCGAGGAAGAAGATCGCCAGAAGACCTGCCGCCGCTGTCACGATCCGTCCTGTGCTCTCCAGTCCTGCCGCGACGGCGGCGCGGTTGTCTCCGGTGCGGTCGTACTCTTCCTTGATCCGCGACAGCAGGAAGACCTCATAGTCCATGGACAGGCCGAAAATGATGCAGAACATCAGGATCGGCATGGTCACGTCGATACGGCCCGTGACGGTGAAATCGCCGACCAGCCACTGCAGATGACCGTCCTGGAAGACGAACACCATCGCCCCGTAGGTAGCCGTCAGGCTCAGCAGGTTCAGCAGAATCGCCTTGACCGGCATGACGACGCTGCCGGTGAACAGGAACAGCAGGACGAACGTCAGCACCGCGATGATCAGAGCGGCGTACGGCAGAGCGGACCACAGGCTGTCCAGCGTGTCCGCGTAGGTCGCGGCAGGTCCGGCCACGAGTGCCTCGGTGCCCTGCGGCGGACCGGTCGCCCGCACGTCGGAGACGAGGTCTTGGCCGGCCTCCGAGTAGGCCTCGACTCCCGTGGCAAGGGAGAGCCAGGCGCCGTTGGAGTCGGTGAAGAGGGACCCCGCGCCCGCGGCGGGCGGCGCGATGCGGGCGCCGTCGCGGAAGCTTCCAGTGGCCGTGTCCACGCGGTCGATGCCCGACACCTTGGACAGTGACTCGGCGTACGAGGTCAAGGCTGCGTCGTCCGGCCTGCGGTCGGGCAGGACGACCTTGAGCTCCTGCCCGGCGAAGGACGGGAAGTCGGTGCGCGTGGCGGCACCCACCTGTGCCGCGGCCATGTCCTTGGGCAGCGCCCTGTCGTCAGGCAGGCCGAATGAGGCTTTGGTGAAGGGCATCACGACGACGGCCAGGGCGATGAGGACCAGGGTGAGCACCGGCACCGGGCGTCGCATGACGGCCATGGCGAGTCGGTGCCAGAACCCGTCCTCCGGGCGGCTGGGCTGCTTGCCGGAGCCGCCTCGGCGCAGCTTGGCGAGCACGTCGAACTTGTCGATCCGCGGACCGAGGGCGGCCAGCAGTGCCGGCAGGAGAACGATCGCTCCCAGCGTCGCGAAGAACACCACCGCGATGCCCGCATAGGCGAACGACCGCAGGAAGTAGAGGGGGAAGACCAGCAGTGCCGACAGCGACAACAGCACCGTGAGCGCCGAGAAGACGACGGTACGGCCCGCCGTACGCAGCGAGATTCGCAGGGCCGCGGCGGTGTCATGCCCCTTGCGCAGCTCCTCGCGGTACCGACTGACGATGAACAGCGAATAGTCGATGGCCAGGCCGAGCCCCAGTGCCGTGGAGAGGTTGATGGCGAAGATCGATACCCCGGTCACTTCGTTGAGCAGCCGGAGCACCGCCAGCGAGCCGACCACCGACACGCCTGCCACCGCGAGCGGAAGCAGCGCGGCGACGCCGGAGCCGAAGACGAGCACCAGCAGCAGGATCGTGACGGGCACCGCGATACCCTCGGCCCGGGTCAGGTCGCTCGTGATGCGCTCGGAGCCCTGCCGGTTGAACTCAGCGTGTCCGCCCGACTTGACCTCGAGCACGCCCTGATCTCCCGTGACGAGCGGGGCGACACTCTTGGCCGTCTTGAGGACCTCGTCGTCGTCTCCGTCGAGGCGAGCGAGGATGAGAGCCGAGCGCCCGTCCTTCGAGCGGAGATCGGCCGCGCGGTCGGAGGTCCAGTACGAGGTGACCTCGACGACGCCCTTCTGCTCGGCGAGCTTCTCGGTAAGCGCTTGGCCGTCGGCGACGGCATCGCCTGAGTCCACCTGCCCTGGCGCGCGGGCCAGCAGGACGAAGTTGGGGTCACCGGTGTCGAAGCGGTCCCGAAGGACCTCGACGGCGACGGACGACTCCGCGTCCGGGTCCTCGAAGCCGCCGGCGGAGAGGACCTTCATGGCCGGAGAGGCGATGGCCCCGGCGATGGCGAATCCCAGGACGGCGATGACGAGGACGAATCGGCGTCGTCGCAGTGCAAGCGACGCCAGTCGGGCAAGCATGGGTCCCCCTGAGGGCGGAGAGAAACATTCTCATGGTTGGCAAGATACTCCGAGTATGGAATATCCTCGTGGTTATGACTGTCAAGGGAAGACGCCAGGAGTACGTGGAGGCGACCCGGGCCGCACTGCTGGATTCGGCCCTGCGGCTGTTCACCGAGAAGGGCTTCGCCCAGACCTCACTGGATGAGGTAGCCACTGCGGCACGACTGACGAAGGGCGCCCTCTATCACCACTTCGCCAGCAAGCGGGCGCTGTTCGAGGAGGTCCTGGCGACGGTCAACGACCGGATCGCCGAGACGGTCATGGGAGCCGGCGCCGGCGAGGGCGGGCCCTGGGCGCGCCTCATGCGTGGGTTGGACGCCTACCTCGATGCCTGCCTGGACCTCGAGTACCAGCGCATCTGCCTGCAGCAGGCACCGGTCGTGCTGGGCTGGGAGCGCTGCCGTGAGCTGGAGGCCCGCATGATGGGCTTGCTGGACGCCATGCTGCGGGAACTCGCTGCGTCCGGGCAGACACGGCTTCAACCGAGCCCATTGCTGACGCGCGTGCTCTTCCGGATGCTCAGCGAAGCGGCCATGGTCATCGGCGAGTCCGCGGACCCCAAAGCCACGCGCAGCGAGGTCGGCGTTCTCGTACGCGAGTTGCTGCAATCCGTGCATAAGGGAAACGCCGACGTCATAGCCTCACGCTGAGGCTATCGAAACGGCTCCACCAACGAGTGGTTACTCGTCGAGCCCGCCCGCTCACAGCAGGCGTCTGGGCCAGAAGAGCCAGTCCCGACTGGGGTGCCCCCTCTGGCCCCGACACTCACATTTATGCCACGAGATCCAGCCGTTGATGCCAGCGAACCCTGCCTTGCTCCGGTGTGGTGTAGCCGATGGGCGAGTGGATCCGCTGTCCACCAGGGCGAGGGTCTGGATGCCGCCGTTGACGTTGGTCGCGGTGGTGAGGGCCCTGAACGGTGTGCCACGTCAGCCGCAGATCAAGCTAGTGCTTGCTGCCGAGAAAGCGACCTCTCAGTCTTCGCCGACCACAGCCAAGTCGTCCCCCAGAGCGGCAGCGATCTGTCCAGCGCGGGAGTGGTCCTCCAGCCGCCGTGTCAGGTAGGCACAGCCGTGGCCGTGGCGCAGGGACCACCATGCGGCCGAGCCCCCGATTCCTCCCTTGGCGATCTTGCCGCGGTCGCGGATGAAGCCGAGCGTCCACGTCAGCCGGGTACCGAAAACTTCGTCGTACCCGGTGACCTGGGGGGTGAGCAGTTCGGTGTGCAGGTCGGGGCCCAGTAGGGCGCGCAGCTTCCCGTCCTGGTCGGTGAGGGTGGAGAAGAACGCGGCCATGGCCGAAGCGGTGGTGTGCAGGTTGACCGCACCGAAGACCGACTGCCGCCAGGCGCGAGAGTTCACCCGTCCCGGGTCCAGCGCTCCGACGGGTATGCGCAGCCACGGCTCCGCGTGGAGTTGCTGCGGCCAGTCGGGCCGGCCGTATTCGAGGTCGGCCACCCGATCCAGGTGCTCCGTCGGCACCCCGAACCAGGCATCCAGTCCCAGTGTCGGCCGCACCACCTGGTTGAACATCTCCCCAGCGTCGTCCCCGCCGCGGCTCGCAGGATGCCGTCGACCAGATGGCCGTAGGTCAGGGCGTGCTCCCCCAGGGAGGCACCTGGCACGTACTCCGCCTCCGCCCGCTCGAGACTCGCCCGCAGCCGGTCATCGTCGAGCAGGTCGATCCCGGCCGCCTCAGCCGGAAAACGCGGCTGGCCCGCCCGATGCGTAAGGACTTGGCGGAGCGTGGTGTCACGCTTTCCGCCGCACCCATACCCCTTCCAATGCGCGGCCAGGGGCTCGTCCAGCGTGAGCGCCCCGTCCCTCACTGCCACCAGAGCGGCCAGTGTCACGAACGTTTTTGACAGCGAATAGGGCTGGACCAGCGTGTCCCCCTCCCACGGGTGCCGCCGGTCTGCATCGGCCCACCCCCCGGACAGCCGCACGACCTCGGCGCCGTCCCGCCACACCGACACCCCCGCGCCGCTCTCCGCGCCCTCCCCGACCAGCCGCTCGAAGACCTCTCGCACCGCCTCGTAGCCCGCCGTCGCGAATCCGCGAACCGTCACCGGGACCACCGTCCCAACAACCGGAACATCCCGTTTCCACCTTCCGCATCAGGCGCTCGTCATCACCGATCGGTAACATACCCAGGGAGGGTATGCAAGGATAGTGGATCGCAGGTCCAACATCCGATGTGCGAGCAGCGCCGCGATCAGACCCTCCGATACTCGCGGAGGCGACATGAGTACAGCAGCCTGGTCCAATTCGCAGCGGTGCGTACGGAGTTGAGGTGGTCGTGGCGCTCGCACAACGCGCGGACCAGCTCACCGGGCACGGACGGGCGGTCGCCGACGACGGCCGCCAGCTCCATGGCGGCCAGATACGGGCCACCAGGCTCGCGCAATACAACGTGCATCTCGGGCGAGCTGACAGCCAGCGGGTTGCCTCGGCGAGGACGACGGCTCCCGGATCTCGTCGCCCTCGACCGCTGGCCCGGTCTCAACGGAACGACCACTCGCCGTCCGAGGCTGGGACAGCGAATGGCCCGATGATCGTCATCCTTACTGGGTCGGGTCGCAGGTGGAAACCATGCCGACTGTTCGTGCCACACGGAGACCTGTGCCAGTGCACCGCCGCACGCTGACCCACGGCACCGAAACAGGTCACACCAGCCGGAGGACAGGTCGACTGTCGGGTACCCCGAGTAGCTGGCGCACGCGCGCCGGATGCCAGGCGAGTTCCTCAGCAAGGATCGGAATGGTCAGGCCCTTCTCCCTCTCGGCCAGCTCGTAGGCCTGGGTGAGGAGCACAGGCTGCTCACCGGGGAAGCCGTCGACAGGCTCGGCGGCGAATCCCGGCTGGTCCTCGAGCGTGCGCAGCCGTTGGTAACCCCGGCTAGAGGTTGTCCCGTAACCGGTGGGGCGGTTGGTGCGTTGGCTGGGCATGGGTGGGGTGATCTCAGCGGATGATCCGAAGTGGATCGAGCCGTTCTCCGGGCTGACCGAGTCGCAGTTCATCAGGCTGGTGGCGTTGGTGCGGCGTCGCGGTGGTGACGTTCAGCGCGGCCGTCCGTGGCGGCTGCCGCTGGAGGACCGGGTGTTGCTGGTGGCGACGTACTGGCGCACGAACCTGACGTTGCGGCAGGTGGCGCCGTTGTTCGGGGTATCGAAGTCTGCGGCCGACCGGATCCTCGATCACCTGGCGCCCTTGCTGGCCATCTCGCCGGCCCGCCGGCCGCGCAAGGACACCGTCTACATCGTGGACGGGACCCTGGTGCCCACCCGCGACCGCAGTATCGCCGCGTCCAGCAAGAACTATCGCTACTCGACCAACCTTCAGGTCGTGATCGACGCCAACAGCCGTCTGGTGGTGGCGATCGGCCTGCCGCTGCCCGGCAGCCGCAACGACTGCCGTGCGTTCACGGAGTCCGGCGTCGACCGGGCCTGCCGCGGCGCACCGATCATCGCCGAAGGCGGCTACCAAGGCACCGGCCTGCTCATCCCGCACCGCAAACGACGAGGTCAGACGCACCTCAGCCCGCAGCAGGAAGCGGAGAATGCTGTCCACCGCCGGGCCCGAGCCCGGGTGGAGCACGCCCTGTCGCGGTTGAAGAACTGGAAGATCCTGCGGGACTGCCGGCTCAAGGGCAACGGCGTGCACCAGGCCATGCTCGGCATCGCCCGGCTCCACAACCTGGCCCTCACCGGATAACTCACGCCGCATACGGGACAACCTCTAGCCGTCGCATCGGAGATCATGCCGAGTTCCCGACAGCGATAGATGAAGGACTTCACACTGATGCCCCAGACTCTGCGTAGTTCGGCGAGCCGTGCCAGATCAAGGCGGTGGGGCAGCAGGGGGGGGCGATGCTCGTGGCAGGAGTGAGGAACTCCGCGGCGAAAGCGTCGGCTTCGCGCTCTTGCCGACTGTCACCGGTGGCGTCGCCGTGCAGGACAAGGTGCCCCAATTCGTGGGCGGCGGTGAAGCGGTGCCGGTAGACGTCGTCGGCGCGGTTGGGGGTCAGTACGGCCAGAGGACGAGCGCAGCGGGAGGAAAAGGCATCGACGGTTCGGGCCGCCTCATCGGCGGCGGACGGCGAGACGACCACAATGCCATGGGCTTCCATGCGCCGTACGAGGTGGGTAACGGGGCCGTCCCCGAGGCCCCACTGCCGACGGAGTTCCCGCGCGGCTGCCGCCGGATCCTGCGGCAGGGCCAGGCCAGGATGCACTTCGCCCCCGGTAAATCCGGGGAGGTCAACGGGCGGCAACTGCACCCGTTTCTCCAAGGCGTAGGTCAGTTCCCAGATCTGCTCGGCGAAGGCGAGGGCCCGTTCCCGCTGTGCCTTAGGGGTGCTACGCAGGCTACGGAAGTGGGCCATGGAGGCGTCGAGCCGGTGGCTCGGACGGCCGGCGATGAAGAACGGCATCGGCACGTCGAGAACGTCCGCAAGGCGCGGCAAGAGGTCGGGGCGGGGCTTGGACACTCCCGTCTCGTACTGGCCGACGGCAGCGGGGCTCACCCCCAAGCGTTCGGCGACATCCTTCTTGGTCATCCCAGCCAGACGCCTTGCCTGGGTGAGACGGGCCGGGTCAAAAGCGTCGTAGACGGCCCGCGGCGTGGTGCCGCGCTCCGCCATGCCCGGCAGGAGGGGCTGGTCAGTTCTCATCGTCCTCGTGCGCCAACGGTTCGATCGGTTCCGGCTCGGTCATGGGCGGAACGTCCCGCCCCTGCTCCCCGTCAGGCCGGGCGAACAGCAGCGGGACAGGCCGCTCACCGGAGTCGAAGCTGGCGTGCTGCAAAGTGCTCACCTGCGGCGGAATGACACTGAGCCTACGCCGGGTAGGGGCGGCCGCCAGGGGCAGGGGCTCCGGCGCCGTCACCCACTCCAGCGTGCCCTCCTCGTCGACGAGGGAGACCACGCCCCAATAAGGCTTGAGAAGACCGCGCGGGTTACACGCATACGGCACGAGCACCAGCTGGGTGCCCTCCGGAAGCGACGCCAGCCGGGCACGGACCTCGACCGAGCCAGGTCCGAGGTCGGGGTGTTCGTCGAAGATGCTGGTCTGTGAGGGCCTGGGAGCGAAGGTGAACAACTCCCGGATGAAGGGACCCACGGAGGGCAGCTTCGCGCTGCGGATGGGCGTGTCCTCCGTCGAGAAGCGGAACGGGTACAGCAGGCCCCGACCAACATGCTTCTACGTCCCCGAACTGCCGAGCCACCTGCGTGTACGAGCCCGGCCAACGGGTCCAGCCGTACGGATGGTTGGTGTCGACTCCGCCCTCGTTCTGCGCCGCCCGAGCATTGGCCTGCATATCGACCAAGGCCTGCCTGAGCCGTTCCTGGACAAGCCCTACCTGCTCAGTGCCGAACAGACCAACTGCCCAGGCGGATTCCCCGTTCTTCACGTTCACCGACCTTCCAGTGCTCACACTTCAGGGCATAGATCAGAGTCGCTCCGTTCACTTTAGTTTCCCTTAACCACCTTGGGGTGTGTCCACTAGACGGCTGATCCAGTTTCTGTAGGGGGCAGTTGGCGGCCGGGGTGAGCCGGCCTTCGAAGGCGATCTGGAAGGCGTTCAGGGGTGCCTTCCAGCGCATGGTCCACCGCTTGCGGCCCTTGCCGGTGGGGTCCAGGCTCATCAGCGCCATGTAGACGCACTTGAGGGCCGCGGACTCGTTGGGGAAGTGTCCGCGGGCCCGGACGGCCTTGCGGATGCGGGCGTTGACGGACTCGATCGCGTTCGTCGAGCAGATCACCTTGCGGATCTCGACGTCGAAGGAGAGGAAGGGCACGAACTCGGCCCAGGCGTTCTCCCAGCCGGATGACCGCCGGGTACTTCTTGCCCCAGGCTTCCTGGAACTCCCCGAACCGCTCGGCCGCGGCGGCCTCGTTCGGGGCCGTGTAGACAGGCTTGAGCGCCTTGGCGATCTTGTCCCAGTCCTGGCGGGCCGCGTGCCCGAAGCTGTTCCGCAGCAGGTGAACGACACAGGTCTGGACAATCGTTCGAGGTCAGACCGTCTCCACCGCCTCCGGCAGGCCCTTCAACCCGTCGCAGACCAGCATCAGGACATCGTCGATGCCCCTGTTCTTCAGATCCGTGAAGACGCTCAGCCAGTACTTCGCGCCCTCGCCGCCGTCACCGGCACAGATCCCCAGGATGTCCCGGCGCCCTTCGGCCGTGACCGCCATCACGACGTAGATCGGGCGGTTCGCGACCTGCCCGTCCCGGATCTTGGTTCTGTCGACGATCTTGTGATCCAGCGCGGAGGTTGTCACCGTGCGAGCAAGACGCGTTTGCGAAGGAGATCGAGGCCGGCACGGCCGAACATCTGGCGTTTCAGCATCTTCAGCCGGTTGATGTTGCCTTCAACGGCGCCAGAACTATGTGGCAGGGACAGGCCGTTCTGGACGGCGCCGAAGTCGCGGCGGAGGTTGCGAGCGAAGCCCGCAAGTGGAGCCAGGGTGTCGTGCTCGACGCCGGCGATCCACTCTTCGAGCCGGTCGCCTTGGCGTGCGGTCATCATGACGGCGAACTTCCTGACGTGGCCGGTGAGCCGGTCCAGTTCGGGGTCGCGCTCACGCAGGCGGTTCAGCTTGTCGGCATCGCCGTCGTGGAGGTGTTCGGGATGGGTCATGATCCATGCGGTGACCTCGCGGACCGAGGGAGGCTTGGGGCCGACGGCGGGTGCGTGCCCGCGCCCGGTGCGGTAGCGCCGCAGATGACGCTGGACGGCCAACTCGCCTCCGGGATAGCCGAGTTTTTGGATCTCTCGGTGGAGCTGTGCGGCATTTCTTATGCCTTCGTTCCAGCGTCGGTGCAGGTAGCCGACGTACGGGTCGACGACATGCGCCCGCTGCAGGGTCTTGGCGACGACATCATCAGCGGAGCGGGCGTTGACCAGCTTGCGGACGGTGGCCTGGTGCAGCCCGAGCTTCCGGCCGATCGCCGCCTTCGACATCCCCTGGGCCCACAGCTCGTGGGCGGCGGCATGCTGCTCCCGCAGCCGGGTCACGATCTTCAGCTCCTTCGACGGCTGCACCACCTCGGGCTCCGTTTCCGGGTGGCCGGGGCCGTCTTCCGCTGCGGCAAGCGGTTCTGCCAGGTGGGAGCGGTGGGCGTTGACCGTCTTCTCAACCGCCTGGCCGAGGTTGGCCCACAAGTGATATCGGTCCGCGACCTGCTGGGCCTGGGGCGCCCCGACCCGCGCGCCCTCCCCGTAACCACTGGAGCGGTCCCGGCAGATGACCTTCACCTCGGGATGGCCTTGGAGCCAGGCGGCCAGGTCCTCGCCGTCGCGGCCGTCGTAGAGATGCAGCGGCCGGTGGGTGGCCATGTCGATCAGCACCGTGCCGTAGTGGCGGCCCTTGCGGAAGGCAAAGTCGTCGACACCGAGCACCTCAACCTCGCCGATTTCCGGCTCGGGCAGGGCCCGGACCATCCGCAGCAAGGTGTCCCTGCCCACCGTGATGCCGACCGCGGCCGCCAGGCGGGCCCCTGCCCGGCCGGCCAGCGCCAATCCGATCTGCGTCAACAGCCCGCGAAGCAAAGGGGTATAGCGGCCCTGCGGAGTCGTCAGTCCCGCGATCTGCTCGGCGAACGTCACTGCCGTGCAGGCGGGATTCTCACAGCGGAAGCGACGTATGTGTAACTCGATCACGACACCGAGACCGCCCACAGCGGCATCGCGCAGCTTGCGTACATATCCGCCGTGCACCCGCGACGAGCTATGACCGCAGTGGCAGGCCCCCGTCGTCGACCGCACGCGTGCCCGCAGTACTACCTCGTCCGGCTGTCGCTCGACCTCCTCGATCAGCAGCGCGGACAGGTACGGAAACAGCTCCAGGAGCACATCACGAGAACACCCGACGCATGATCGCGAACAGTCGGCACAGCCCGCTCAACCGTCCGGATCACAAGATCGTCGACAGAACCCGGATCTTCACGTTGGCGGCGTCCACGAACAGCACCGGGTAGACGCGGTCCAGCGGCCGGTTGGACCACTCCGCCCTGCCGTCCATCACCTTGTCGGTGATCGTGGAGATCGTGGCCTTGGACACGCTCGCGCCGTAGACCTCGGCCAGGTGCGCGGATATCTCGCCGTGGGTGAGCTCCTTCGCGGACAACGACAGCACCATCTCGTCCACGCCGGAGAGGCGCCGCTGCCGCTTCTTGACAATGGCCGGCTCGAACGTGCCCGCCACATCCCGGGGGACCTTCACCTCGACAGGACCGACATCGGTCAGCACCGTCTTCGCCCGCGTCCCGTTGCGGGAGTTGCCGCTGCCCCGGCTCTCGGCGTCATGCTTCTCGTATCCGAGGTGATCGGTGATCTCGCCCTCCAGGGCGGACTCCAGGACCCGCTTGGTCAGCTGCTGGAGCAGCCCGCCCTCCCCGGTCAGCTGCAGACCCTCGCTGCGGGCCCGGTCCACGAGCATCGCGACCAACTGCTCGTCACTCGCCGGCACGACCGCCGTCGGCTCGCTGCCCGGTATCTGCTCGATGGTGGTGTCGCTCGTCTGGCGTCTCCTTGATCATCGGATCCGCCGATCATTGAACACTCCCGACCCAAGGCCACTGGCAGTGAACACCGAACTTCGGGAGCTGACGCCCAGCGCTCGCTGAACGGCACTCTGGGCTGCTCAGCGAGCGCTGCAGTGGCCGTGGGCCACCATCTGGTTCAGTCGAGGCTGACCGTTCGGGCGGAGGTGGCGCCGATCTCCTGGGCGATTTCGCCGACAACGTCCGGCGGGACGGTGTTGTCGACGCTCAGGGCGATGAGCGCCTCACCGCCCGGTACGGAACGCGACACCTGCATGCCGGCGATGTTGATACCGGCTTGGCCGAGGATGCCGCCGACGGTGCCGATGACGCCGGGGCGGTCCGAGTAACGCAGGAAGATCAGGTGGTCGGCAACCGGGAGGTCGATGCCGTGCTTTCCCACGGACACGATCTTCTGGATGTGCCTCATGCCCGCGAGGGTGCCGGAGACCGCGATCTCCTCGCCGTCAGTGAGCGTGCCGCGGACGGTCACCATAGTGCGGTGGTCGGGGGAGGCGGAGTTGGTGGTCAGTCGGACCTCGACGCCGCGCTGCTGCGCGAACAGCGGGGCGTTGACGTAGGAGACGGTCTCTTCGACGATGTCCTCGAAGACGCCCTTGAGGGCGGACAGTTCCAGCACCTTCACGTCGTGCTGGGTGATCTCGCCGTACACCTCGACGTCGAGGCGGACCGCGACCTCACCGGCGAGTGCGGTGAAGATGCGGCCGAGGTTCTCGGCGAGCGGCAGGACGGGGCGGACGTCCTCGGAGATGACGCCGCCCTGGACGTTGACCGCGTCCGGCACCAGCTCACCGGCGAGCGCGAGGCGGACGGAATTGGCGACGGCGATGCCCGCCTTCTCCTGGGCCTCGTCGGTGGAGGCGCCGAGGTGCGGGGTGCACACGACCTGGTCGAACTGGAACAGGGGGGAGTCGGTGCAGGGTTCCGTCGCGTACACGTCGAGGCCGGCGCCGGTGACCCGGCCCTCCTTCAGCGCGGAGAACAGCGCCTCTTCGTCGACGATGCCGCCGCGCGCGGCGTTGATGATGCGGACGGTCGGCTTGACCTTGTACAGCGCCTCGTCGCCGATGAGGCCGAGCGTTTCAGGGGTCTTGGGCAGGTGCACGGTGATGAAGTCCGAGACCTCCAGCAGCTCGTCGAGGGAGAGCAGCTGCGCGCCCATCTGCGCGGCGCGCGCGGGCTGGACGTAGGGGTCGTAGGCGACGATCTTCATGCCGAAGGCCGACATGCGCTGGGCGACTAGGACCCCGATGCGGCCGAGGCCGACGACGCCGAGGGTCTTCTCGCTCAGCTCCACGCCCGTGTACTTGCTGCGCTTCCACTCGCCGTTCTTCAGGGCGGCGTCGGCCTGTGGGATGTTGCGGGCGGTGGCGATGATCAGGCCGCAGGCGAGCTCGGCGGCCGTGACGATGTTCGAGGTGGGTGCGTTCACCACCATCACGCCGGCCTGGGTGGCTGCGGTGACATCGACATTGTCGAGGCCGACGCCGGCGCGGGCGACGACCTTCAGGCGTTTCGCGGCGGCGATGACCTCGGCGTCGACCTTGGTGGCCGAGCGGAGCAGGATCGCGTCGACGTCGGCGATTGCAGGCAGAAGTTCGGAGCGGTCGGCGCCGTTGCAGTGGCGGATCTCGAAGTCGGGGCCCAGGGCTTCGACGGTGGCGGGTGACAGCTGTTCGGCGATGAGTACGACGGGCTTCGGGCTCACAGGAGTTTTCAGTCCTTCATGTCTTCAGGAGGACGCCGGCCCGGAGGCAGAGGTCTCTTGCATGGACCGGCGGAGTGCAGGCAGGGGTGACCGGCCGGAGGGGACGGAAGGAGAATCGGTCCGTCCCCTCCAGCACAGGAGGTCGTGTTATGCGTTCGCGGGCTCTGGCTGCGCCTCGCGCACCGGTTGAGCCAGGCGGCCCGTGCGGTGCAGCCCGTAGAGGGCGGCGGCGCAGGCGAGGCCGAGTGCGACCAGCGCCACCCACGGCAGCGCGGACATCCCCGCGGCCCGTGCGGCGTCCAGCGCGGCACCCGTCAGCAGGTTGCCGAGGGTGATGCCGATGCCGCAGATGGTGTTGTACAGGCCGTAGTGGGTGGCGACGAGGCGGTTGCCGGAGAGGCGGACGATGGTGTCCATCTCGAAGGGGTACGCGATCATCGTGCCGATCGCGAGGAGCAGCGCGGACAGCGCCGGCGGCACGGCCGCGAGCAACCACAGCCCAACCCCACCGTCCGGTACCGGGACCGCAGTGGCCACCAGCAGCGGAACGAACCCCAGCCCCATGGTCAGCAACCCCCAGGTCAGCGCGCGGCCCGGTTCCATGCGGGCCTTGCACCAGGCGGTCACCTTGGTCTGGAAGAGGATGGTGCTCAACCCCGAGACGGCGAACAGCACCGCCACCGCCCCCGTGCCGAACGTCCCGTCGCCACCCAGGCGCCGTACCTCCAGCGGCAGGGCCAGATAGACCTGGAACTGCATGACGTAGAAGCCGATCATGGCAACCGAGAACAGCAGGAACGGCCTGTTGGACACGATGCCCCGCCACTGGGACAGCACGCCCTCCTGGTCCTGTCCACGCTTGGCGTCGTCGCCCCGGCGGGCAGGCAGGGACCGGATCTGGACAATGCTCAGCAGAGCGAAGATCCCGGCCGCGGTAAGGCACGTGACGCGGAAGCTCACACCGGTCAGCAGCATGCCCACCAGCGGGCCAAGCAGGATCCCGGCCTGGTAGAAGACGTTGAACAGCGCGAACGCCTCGACCCGGCGTTCACCCGCGTCCGCCGCCACATAGGCCCGTACCGCCGGATTGAACAGGGCCCCGGCCAGTCCCGTCGCCGCCGAAGCGGCCAGCAGGGCGGGTACGGACTCCACGAGTCCGAGGGTCGCGAAGCCGACGATGCGCAGCACCAGCCCGGCGATGATCATGGGCTTGTAGCCGAGACGGTCGGCCAGGGTTCCGCCGAGCAGGAACATGCCCTGCTGGCTGAAGTTCCGCACGCCGAGAATCAGGCCGACCAGCCAGCCCGCCAGCCCCACGGGACCGGCCAGATACGCCGCCAGGTACGGCATCAGCATGTAGAAGCCGAGGTTGATGGTGAACTGGTTCACCATCAACAGCTGGACGCTGCGTTCGTAGGAACGGACCTGTGCGAGGGTGCTCCTCACCGGTTGTCCTCCTCAGCACCGTCGACGTCGTCACGCTGCTCGGCGGTGTCGCTGTCCCTGGACGCCTCGGTTTCCGTTTCGGATGCGTCGAGCGGAGCGGCCACGTCGTAGCGCGGCTCGGAGTCGGTCAGGGTGAGCGGGTCCACGACGTTCTCGCATCGCGTCCAGCGGGTGACCTCCTTCTCGTCCAGGCGGCCGATCACCTCCGGCTCTGGCGCGGGCGGGGAGTCGAGCAAGCCGTGGGCGGCGCAGTAGTCGTCGTCGTAGACGGTGCCGAGGTAGCGCTGCGGGCCGTCGGGGAAGATCGCGGCGATCCGGGTGTCCGCGGGCAGGGTCCGGGCCAGCCAGCCCGCCACCAGCGCTACCGCGCCAACGCTCCAGCCACCCGTTGCGTAGTGGGAAGAGGCGAGCTGGCGGCAGGTCCACACCGACTCGGCCGGGGAGACCCAGTGCACCTCACTGAAGTTGTCGTAGGCCACGTTGCGCGGGTAGATGCTGGAGCCCAGGCCACGCATCAGCCGGGGCCGGGCGGGCTGACCGAAGATCGTCGACCCGATGGTGTCCACCCCGACCAGCTTCAGATCCGGGTAGAGCTGCTGGAGCACCCGGGAGACTCCGGCGGAGTGCCCGCCGGTGCCCACACTGCACACCAGCACGTCGATGTGGCCCAGCTCCGTGGCCAGTTCCAGGGCCAGCGGGGTGTAGGCGGTCGTGTTGTCCGGGTTGTTGTACTGGTCCGGGCACCAGGAACCGGGGTGCTGCTCCATCAGCTTGGCGACCCGGTCCCGGCGCGCCTGCTGCCAGCCCCCAGTGGGGTGCGGCTCGGAGACGACGTTGACCTGGGCGCCGTACGCCATCAGCAGCTTGGACATGGACATTTCCAGGCCCGGGTCGGTGACCAGGGTGACGGGGTGGCCGTAGACCATGCCGGCCAGGGCGAGCCCCAGGCCGAGCGTGCCGCTGGTCGACTCGATGATCCGGGCGCCCGGCCGCAGGTCACCGCGGGAACGGGCCCGTTCGACCATGTGCAGGCCCGGACGGTCCTTGATACCGCCGGGATTGAAGCCCTCCAGCTTCGCCCAGAAACCTCGCCCCTCCGGGGCGAGAGGCTCCGATACCCGCAGCAGCGGGGTGTTGCCGACCAGCCCGGACAGGGCAGAGCGGGTGGGGGGTGTCATGTCAGTGGTCGGAGAATGCATTGTCCGCTCTCGTTCGATGAGGTGCGAGGGGTGTTCGCTCATCTCGCATGCGGCCCGACCAGGGCAGGGAGCAGTCCCCGCCTCCGCGGGCGGCACGCGGCAGCCGTTGCCTACGGCTGCGACCGAGAGGTCTAGATCCGCCACCGACAGACGATCGTGAGCGTCGAGCGGCCGGGCGTCGCTATCGGGTGCCTTCCTGGTCTGCGCCGAACCGGAGACAGCCCCAGGGCCGCGACCGCCGGCACTCCGGCGCCGGAAAGCAGTGAACCCGCGCGGGTCGGCGCATCCGACCCACCCTGAACCTGGGGGACCAGGGTGGGGGAGGAGCAGGACGTACCGCTGTGTGAATGCTCAGACTCACTCTCAAGTGAAGATCCGGCATCGGGCGCTGCGTCACCAGTGAGCACAACCGAAGCAAGGTGCCCATGATCCCCGTCGTGCGACAGGGCAGGGCAGTGGAAGAGCCCCGTCAGCAGTAAGGCGCCCAGCACCCAGGCCAGCAACCGGCGCGGCGATGGCGCAGCGGGCTGGGCCAGACGGGCGGGGGAGGGGGCGTTCGGCACAGGTCCTCCGTGCGGCAGCCGTCTCCAAGCCCTGTAGGGCAGGGAGGAGCAGCAACAGGTCGGCGAGCAGTGGGCGAGCGCCGTCGTCCGGTCCGTTCAGCCTGTAAGCGGCCGTGCGGGAAGTCGGGCGCCAGAATCCTTCCAAGATCGCACACAACGGACATTAGCGGTCCGTTCGCTTACGTGCGGGGAAGTGGCCGGCGGGAGGCGTGCCGAATCTAGACCTGCAGCACGATTGATGCTCTGGACTCCAGAGGTGACGGGACAGTCACCCCTGCCCCTTCCGGGGACGTCCGACGGATGTCCACCCCGTGGGGCAGCAGTTCCTCGCTCAGTGGAGAGGGGCAGGGAGCCCCGAAGGTGACCCCCTGCTGCGGCTGCCCCGGCGTGCACTCCTGTGCGGGGTGGGAGGGAGCATCGTCGTGGTCGTGCGGATCGAGCGGTGAGGCTTCGAGCGCCTGCTCACCATGGGTGACCAGGGTCGTGACCTGACCGTCGACGGCGCTCTGCGACGTGGTCGCCGCAGTGGCGTTGATGTGGCCTGCGACGCCCTCGGTGCTCACACTGTGGGCGTATACAAGGCCGAACAGCAATGTGGCCAGCCCGAAAAGATGCAGCAGGGCAGCCCATGGGCGTGTCCGCTGCGCTCCGCGGGGAGACCAGTTCGTAACCACGCCGTGATCCTAGCGTCCCCCGCGACACAACACTGACCCCTCCCTGCATCACGCGCGTTAACAAGCCATGTGCGGATTGCGGGAATCGCGCATCATGAACGAAACCACAGCAGCACTCGACAAATGGTTGCGCGACGGGCTTCGTTGCCCAGGGAGGTCAGACAGCCCGCGAGGGCATAGAGCCTGGTCGGCAGGCCTGTTGTCTGTCGGCATCGCATGAAAGTACGGATCGCCGTGTCGGAAGCTGCCCGACGGACGGACGCTGCCCCGCTCGGGCGAAACAGATTCGCAGCGGCGAGCGCGGCCTGCTGTGCCCGGATCGATGGCGCCGGCACGGTGACCTTGCCTGACCAACCTACCTGGGCCCGCTCGAGTGCCAGGCTGGTCCATCGGATGAGGAGGTTCCCGTGGCCGCCGGAGCAGCCCCGGTTCGTCCCGTCGGTGACACAGGCTGCCGGCTGCCCGATGTCTGGATCGGGGCGGCACTGTGACTCTGCACGAGATGTATCTGGTGTTGCTGGTCGGTGGTGCGGTGCTGCTGGTCAGCATCGCTGCGGCTCGCATGGCACACGGGATCGGTCTGCCTGGCCTGCTGCTGTTCCTGGCGGTCGGTGTGATCGTCGGCGAGGACGTCATAGGGCTGGAGTTCGACGACGCGGGGCTGGCTCAGTCGCTGGGCACGGCGGCGTTGGGCGTGATTCTCGTCGAAGGCGGTCTGACCACGCAGTGGACGGAGGTGAGAGAGCTGCTGCTGCCCGCCGGGGTGCTGGCCACCGTGGGGGTGGCCGTGTCGGTGGTGGTCACGGCGGCCGGGGCGCACTGGCTGCTGGGGATGGAATGGACCCTGGCCTTGCTGCTGGGTGCGATCGTCGCTCCGACCGATGCCGCGGCGGTCTTCGCGGTGCTGCGTGCCCTGCCGCTGCCGCGGAAAGTGACCGGCTTGCTGGAGGCGGAGTCCGGGTTCAACGACGCGCCCGCGGTCATCCTGGTGCTGGTCTTCAGCGCGGGGGCGGGTGATTCGCCCGACCTTGCGCACGTCGTCGGCAACGTGGTCTACCAGCTGGGCGTGGGCGGGGTGCTCGGGCTGGCCATCGGGTGCCTGGGAGCCATTGGTCTACGGCACATCGCGCTTCCCTCCACCGGGCTGTATCCGCTGGCAACCGTGGGCTTCGGTGTTGCGGCGTTCGCCGCTGCCGGGGCCGTGGAGGCCAGCGGCTTCCTCGCCGCCTACCTGTCCGGCCTGATCCTGGGCAACGCCAAGCTGCCGCACCGTGCCGCCACCCGCTCGTTCGCCGAGGGCACCGGCTGGCTGGCCCAGATCGGCCTGTTCGTCATGCTCGGCCTGCTGGTCACCCCCCGCCAGCTGCCCTCCGCGATCTGGCCGGCCGTCGTGGTCGGGCTGGTCCTGTTGCTGGGCGCCCGACCCGTGTCCGTGCTGGTCTGTCTGCTGCCGTTCCGCTTGCCGTGGCGGCAGCAGGCGTTCGTCTCCTGGGCCGGACTGCGGGGAGCGATCCCGATCGTGCTGGCCACCTATCCCACCGTCGAGGGCGTCAACGGTGCCCGTGACCTGCTGAACATCGTGTTCGTCCAAGTGGTTCTCTTCACCCTGCTGCAGGGCCCCAGCCTGCCCGTCGCCGCCCGGAGACTCGGTCTTGCCCGGCCCGGTGCGCTGCGTGATGTCCAGGTCGAAACCGCGCCGCTGGACGTGCTGGACGCCGACCTGCTCACCGTCACCGTCCCGCCAGGGTCCCGCCTCATGGGCGTGGCCGTCTTCGAACTGCGCCTGCCCCCGCCCACCGTGCTGACGCTGATCGTCCGGGAAGGCGCCACGATCGTCCCACGCCCGGAGGCCGTGCTGCGTACGGGAGACGAACTGCTGCTGGTCACCACGCCAGCCGTACGGGACGCCGCCGAACGCCGACTGCGCGCGGTCGGCCGCCGTGGCAGGCTCGCCCGCTGGTTCGGCGAACACGGCCACCCCGGCCCGACGCCCAGCAGTTAGGCAGCAGAGCTAAGCGGCGCCTATCCGGGGCGTAGTCGAACGCCCCGGCGATGCACGGGCGGATCCGCCAGGCGCAAGCAGACCCTCTGACAACAGCGCTCTGGCCCACGCCTCTGACCGCGTCAGACGGTGACGCCCTGCGAGCGCAGGAAGGCGAGGGGGTTGATGGCAGAGCCGAAGTTCGGGCTCGTACGAATCTCGAGATGCAGGTGCGGGCCGCTGGAGTTGCCGGTGTTGCCGGAGCGGGCGATGGTCTGCCCGGTCTTCACCTTCTGCCCGATCTTCACATCGATCCGGGACAGATGCGCGTACTGCGAGAACCTCCCGTTGCCGTGCTTGATCACCACAGCATTGCCGTACGCCGGTCCGTCCCCACCACCGTTCGGGCCGGCCTTGACGACGGTGCCGCCGCGCACGGCGCCGACCGGCGTGCCGAGAGGCACAGCGAAGTCCTGCCCGGAGTGGGTCGACGACCACCTGCTGCCCGTCTGGGCATAGCCGGCGGTGAGCTTGTACTTCTTGACCGGGACGGCCCACGAGGGTGCCTTCTTCGCCGCCTTCTTCACGGCGGCAGCCTGCTTGGCGGACTTCTCAGCGGCCTGGGCCGTGACCGAGCCGGCCAGCGTGGTGGCGGTCTTGCCGGTTTCCGCAGCCACCGCGGTGCCCACTCCGAGCAGCGCCGACGCTCCGAGGCCGGCGGCTATGACGGCCGCGCGAGTGCGGAGTAGGGGCGAGACGGGATTGCGGGAGTGAGTGCGCTGGGACATTCGGGATTACCTCCGGGCATGAACGGACCCGACACGCAAGCCGTGCCGGGCGGGCCGCTCCTTGGTAACCCGAGCTCCCGTGGGTGCTCAAAGGGCCTTTCTACTAGCCAAGGCCGTGGACGGGCGGTGGGATTCCAACGCGCGTTGCCCCCGCACCTTCTGCGCAAATAGCCCCAAAACGACCATCAGGCCATTGTTGTGGAGGGGCTGGGCCGCCCAGGCAAGCGGCGAACTACGCCCGTCCGGCAGCGTCCTGTCGGCTTGGAGGCTGGCACGAAAGGGCCCCTCAAGCCTTGGGTGATAAACCCTGCCTTTATCGCCTTCTTCGCCACTATTCCGCCTAGTAAGGGGCAAATCGCCTGTGGTGGACGTCACCGGACGACAAGATCCGATAACTGCGGAATGTGACGCGCGCTACGTCGATGCGCATGGCCACTATTGCCGGAAGTCGCGGCCGACGCGGGCGGGGGTGACCCGTCTCGTCGGAACGTGGCTCTCTGACCTAGGCATGTCGCAGGCGGGTATGGGCGGCGAGGCGTAAGAAAAGCGGACTGAGGTGCCGGATCACCGGCATGCGGTGGGCGAGACGCGCAGCAGCGCGAGCTGCCGCACCGTGACATACGTGGGGTAGTGGACCGTCGACAGCGACCGTGCCCACGCCGGCGTACGCCTCGACGCCCGGTCCTGCAACGGACATGCCCGCGCCGCGAGGGCATCCAGATCAGCAGGGCCGTGGCCGCCTGCTCCCCCGGGACAGGCTTCGCTCGGCGGCAATCAGCAAGGGCAGCAGCACAGACCTGGTCACCCCGGAGCTGCTGCCCCCGGAGTCGGCTGAGGGCATGGACTCGGAGACCTCGCGGACTGCCAGGCTGGTCTAGTACCAGTTGTTGGCCTGCCAGAACTGCCACGCCCCGCAGGGGCCGCCATAGCGGCTGTTCATGTAGTTCAGGCCCCACTTGATCTGAGTGGCCGGGTTGGTCATCCAGTCGGCGCCGGCGGAGGACATCTTCGAGCCGGGCAGCGCCTGCATGAGGCCGTAGGCGTCGGACGTGGGGTTGTCCGCCCGGTAGTTCCAGCTGGACTCGCGCTCCACGATGCTGCTGAAGCACTGCCACTGGTCGGCGGGCACCATCTGACGGGCCATCGCCTGCACCTCTGCGACGGAGTACGTCTTCTGAACCGGGAAGGAGGAGGCGTCACGAGACGACGAGCGGCTGGCGGCCTCCCTGGCCTCCTCCCGCTCCTTGGCGAGCTGCTCGGCTCGGGCCTTCTTCTCCGCCGCCTCCCTCTTCTCCGCCGCGTCCTTCTTGGCCGCCGCGTCCCGGGCTGCCTGCTTTCGGGCGGACTCTTCCGCGGCCTTCTTCGTCGCGGCGTCCGCAGCGACGGCCTGGGCGTCGGCCTGCTGGGCCAGCGAGCTGACCTGGACCTGCGCCTGCTGGCCCGCGGGTATGTCTGCGAGGAGGGTCGTGTCGGCCGCAGCCGCTTCGAAGTCGTTCGATGACTGAGCGGTTCCGCCCTGGGCAACACCCACGACGGCGCCGACGGTGGTGACGGCGGTGGCGGAGGCCACTGCGAATCCCCGTATCCGGCTCACACGGTTTCCTTCCGGCTTCGCCCGCTCCAGATTGGGTGACCTCGCGGGCGCGATCGTGCCCCTGGCGCTGGCCTCCGAATGCTGACGCGTCACAGGAGGCACGGGCCCGGTGCGCAACTCCCTTGCTGGGAGTGCCACGTAGTGTTCCCGGGCGGCATACGGCGCTCGCTACGCAGGGGTGGGACTGTGTTGCTAGCGGTACTGGTGTGTCGTATGCGGGGCCTGACGAGGCCCAGACTCTGCCGGATCGGGGCGCCCTGTGGCAATTCTGTGACCAGTGTGAAACCTCACACCCCCGTTCGCCCTGACACCTGGGCCGGTATCGGTCTGATCCGGGCCGCCAACCGGCAGTGCCCGTGTGACCCGCCTCTTCGATCCCGGCCTGATGTCGGCGTGCGTGGCCACGAAGGCCTGTCCGAACGGCGGTCTACTATGGCCTTGCGTAATCGGTGGCGAAGGGAAGTCAGGCCATGCGGCGGCTGGGAGATCTCGAAGCGGAGATCATGGATCGCCTCTGGACGTGGAACCGTCCGGCGACGGTGCGCGAAATAGTCGATGACATCAACAAGACCCGCCCGATCGCGTACACCACGGTGATGACCGTCACCAACATCCTGTACGGCAAGGGCTGGCTGCTGCGCGGCAAGCACGGCCGGGCCTGGCTGTACTCGCCGGTCCGCAGCCGTGAGCAGTACGCCGCCGCGCTCATGGAGGACGGTTTGGGAGAGAGCAAGGACCGCCCGGCCGCACTGGTCCACTTCGTGGCGAACATGTCCGAGGAGGAACAGGCCGCCCTGCGCAAGGCCCTGCGGAACACGGCACGCCAGGCGGACCAGGCGAAGGCGGACTCTTGAACGCGGCGCCCGCCCTGATCGGCTACACGGCAGCGGTGGGCTTCGCCGCCCCGTACCTGCTCCTGCGCGCCGCCTGGCCGCACCGAGCCCCCGCCCTGGCCGCAGCAGTGTGGCACGCCCTGGCGGTGTCCTTCTCGTTCGGAGCCGCGCTCTCCGCGGCAAGCCTGGCCATGCCGGCCGAGAACCTGCACGCGGGCCTGGTGGGCCTCCTGCACGCCTGCGGGCTGGACGTGGGCGCGGGGCAGCCGAACCCGGAAGTCGCAGGTCGGCTGGCCGTCGGCGTTCCGGCCGCGATCGGAATCGCCCTCATGGCGAGCTTCGCCTTCCACGTCGTACGAGCCCGTCGGGCCCGGAGCGAGCACCGGGAAGCCGTCGACCTGGTGGGCCGCCACTCGGCCCACCTGAGCGCCACCGTCCTGCCCTACGACGTCCCCGCCGCCTACTGCCTACCGGGCCGCGGCCCCCGGATCGTGATCAGCGACGCGGCCGTACGTCAACTGACACCCGAGCAGCTCGGCGCCGTGCTGGAGCACGAACAGGCCCACATCGCGGGCCGCCACCACCTGGTCCTGGCCGCAGTGGAGGCCTTCTACTCGGTCTTCCGGTGGCTGCCGCTGGCGCGCCACGCCCGGGAGCAGACGGCTCTGCTGCTGGAGATGATCGCCGACGACAGGGCTCTACGCAGCCACTCCCACGAGGTGCTGGCCACCGCAATGTACGAGATGGCCACGGCCCGCACCCCGAAGGGCGCCCTGGCGGCGGGCGGCCACACCACCCTGATCCGCCTGAAGCGTGTCCTCGGCCCGCGCAGGACCGCGCATCCCGCCCTGTGGGCCTCCGTAGCCGCCGCGGCCGCGATGGTGCCGCTGCTGCCGCTGCTGGTCGCCTGCCCGCCAGGGCTCGGCTGACTGCCGCTGGTGAGACCGGCGTGACCGGACCTCACTTGCGATACGCACTACGAAGCTACTAAGTTCTCGCCTGCTCGATGAATGCGGCGCTGGGCGCGGGCCACGGCTCAGCGCCCAGTGTCGGATCCACGGGAGAGTGCCGAAGCTGACTATTGTCGGCCGGACGGCAAAACCCGTCGCTCGGTCCACAGACGCGCAGAGGAGTCAGCTCACGATGGGAACGCACCGTCGGCCGAAACCGCCCAGCCGTGCCCGAATAGCCACCCTCGGCGTGGCGGCCGGGGCGGTCAGCCTCCTGCCGACGCAGAGCCAGGCGGCGCCGAAGCCGACGGTGGACGAGGTGCGCAAGCAGGTGGAGCTGCTGTACGAGGAGGCCGAGGCTCCCACAGAGGAGTACAACGGCATCGCGGAGAAGCAGAAGAAGCTGCAGCGCGAGGTGGACGCTACCCAGGACCGGCTGGCCCGCAAGCAGCAGGAGATCAACGAGCTGCGCGAGAAGATTGGCCCATTGGCGGCGGCGCAGTACCGATCAGGCGGCATCGACCCGAGCGTGCAGCTCTTCCTTTCCAGCGATCCGGACGAGTATCTCGACAAGGCCCAGGTGCTGGGGCGTACCAGCGACCGGCAGGCCGAGGCTCTGCGGGCGCTGCACAGCAAGCAGCGGGAACTCGCTCAGGAACGCGCCGACGCCGCGAAACGGCTGAAGGCCATCCAGGAGACCCGCGCCAAGGCCAAGGAGAAGAAGGACGAGGTCCAGGGCAAGCTCGCCAAGGCCCGCAAACTCCTCAACAGCCTGACCGCGGCTCAGCGCGCCAAGATGGAAGCCGACCAGAAGCGCGAGGACGCCGCCGCCGGTGCCAGTGACGCGCCTGCCACCTACAACGGTCCAGCCAGCGGTCGCGCCAAGACCGCCATCGAGTTCGCGTACGCCCAGCTCGGCAAGCCCTACGAGTGGGGCTCCACCGGACCCAACTCCTACGACTGCTCGGGCCTGACCGGCTCCGCCTGGCGCGCTGCGGGCGTCTCGCTGCCCCGCACCGTCAAGCAGCAGTACGACGCCGGCCGCAAGGTGGCCAAGTCCGATCTGCAGCCGGGTGACATCATCTACTGGTACAACGACAACCAGCACAACGGCATGTACGTCGGCAACGGCAAGGCCATCCACGCGCCGCGCACAGGCAAGAACGTGGAGATCGTCCCCTTGGACTCCATGCCGTTCTTCGCCGCAAGCAGGCCCTGAGCGCCACCACCTTGGAAGTTTCGTGAACCCACGCCCGGCCGTCCGTTCCCTGCTCGCCATCGCGGGCGCCTCGACCGCCCTTCCGATCCTCGTCGCCTGCGGAGGCGGGTCGTCGGACACGGACGAGTCATCCGCCGCGTCGACATCGTCGGAGGCGCTCTCCCACGTGCACGGGCTGGGCGTCGACCCCGCCGACGGGCGCGTGTACGTCGCCACCCACAACGGCCTGTACACGGTCGCCAAGGGACAGAAACCGAAGCTCGTCGGCGACCGCAAGGACGACTTCATGGGCTTCACCGTTACCGGCGAGAACACCTTCATCGCCAGCGGACACGGCGCCCCAGGCAGCGACCGTCCGGCCAACGTCGGACTGATCGAGACCAAGGACGCCGGTCGCACCTGGACCACCCGGTCGCTGTCCGGGGAAGCCGACTTCCACTCCCTGGACTCGGCCAAGGGCACCGTCTACGGATACGAGGGCGGCCGCGTCCGGGTCAGCAGCGACCTGAAGAACTGGGACGACCGAGCGACACTGGAGGCCCTCGACCTCGCGGTGAGCCCGACCGGCGACAAGCTGCTGGCCACCACGGCAGAGGGCGTCGTCACCAGCACCGACGGCGGCCGTACCTTCCGCAAGGGCGCCGGGAACGTCCAGGCGTTCGTGTCCTGGCCCGCGGAGAAGTCCCTGTTCGGCATCGACACGTCCGGGAAGCTGAGCAGCAGCGCGGACGGCGGCAAGACCTGGAAAGAGCTCACGACCGTGCCAGGCGGACAGCCCCAGGCGCTGACCGCGATCAACGCCGACCGTGTCCTCGCGGCGACGATGACGGGCGTGTACGAGTCGCGCGACGGCGGCAAAACGTTCAGCGAGTTGGCGCCGCTGACCTCCTGATTTGTGTGCTACGGCGGGACGAATCGCCAAGTCCGATGCAACAATGCTCTGTTGTGGCGATCTCTCCCTCTTCCTCCGCTTCGTCCTCCGTGCTCGGCCTCGACCATGAGGCCGTCGGCGCCCTCATCCGCCGGTGGCGGGACGACCCCGGCAGTACGTACCGCACGTGGTTCCTGTGGGAGGAGCGGACGAAGAACTTCCGGTCCATCCGGCGCGGGATCGAGCAGGTCGTGCGGGAGATCGAGGCGGACACCTTCGGGGTCGCCTACAAGGGCTCGTCGCTGGAGACGGTGGTCGGCTCGATCGCGGAGCAGCGGCAGATGTTCAAGGGGGCCGACCACGCCTTCCTGTGGAAGCCGAAGCTGCGCATACCCGACATCTACGAGGACCGGGAGAACCAGCTGGCGTTCGCCCGAATGCTGGAGACGTGCCGGTGCTGTACCACTGAGGCGCAGGTCCTGGGCGCGATACGCACGCTCACGGAACGCGGCATCAAGGGCCTCGGGCCGGCAGCGGCCAACCTGCTCTACTTCCTGCACCCCACCATCGCCCCGCCCTTCAACACCGCCATCGTCAACGGCTACAACGCCCTGACCGGCGCGAAGGTCAAGCTCGGCAAGTGGGACGAGTACCTCGCGATGCGCGAGGGGATCTTGGCTCTCAACGATGCCCACCGCAATCTGCTATCCAATGACCTGGGCGCGGTCGCCGGGCTGCTCTTCGACCTCGGCTCAGGGCGCTACATCGCTCCACCGCGCGGCGACGCCGACACGGCGGCGGCCCGGGCCGCCTGGCATGCCGACCTGGAGCAGGTCCGCTCTGACGCGAAGGCCGAGAAGGCCCGCGCCGAGGCGGAACGGCAGGATGTCTCGCATACCGAGGTGCAGGCGTGGCTGCGTGACCTCGGCAGGGCGCTCGGCTTCCAGGTGTGGATCGCCGCCAACGACCGCAACCGACACCACGAGGGTCGGCGACTCGCGGACGGCTGCCTCATCAAACTCCCACGGGAACTGGCGGCTGGCCCCGCCGGTGAGGCGATCAGCCTCATCGACGTGCTGTGGCTGGAGCCCGAGGGCAAGGTCGCCGCCGCCTTCGAGGTGGAGCACACCACCTCCATCTACTCCGGCATCGTGCGGATGCTCGACCTGGCACTCAGTGGCGACCCGGCCGCAGCCCACGGCATGTACCTGGTCGCGCCGGACGCGCGCGACGAAGAGGTCCGTACCCAGATCCGGCGGCCTGCCTTCAGCCGGGTCGTGGACCTGAAGGTGCGGTACCTCCCCTACGGCGAGTTGCAGGCGAACCGGGAGGCGATCATGCGCTTCGGAAAGGGGCTGCATCCCATCGAGGCCCTGGCCCGTGACCTGAGTTGAGTGGTTCGGCGGCGCGCTGCCTGACACGTCGCCGAAGGTCAAGAATCCGTCATGTGTCACCGGTGACTGAACAGAACCAGAGTTCCCAGCCGTACTAAGGGAGTAAGTAGAAGTCACTCCCGACGAAGGGAAACTCAGTGAACCGGCAACGCACCGTTCCCGTAGCGGCCGCAGGGCTCGCCTCGACACTCCTGCTCGCGGCCTGCGGCAGCTCGTCGGACAACGCCTCCAGCACGAGCCCCGGTAATGCCGCGCCGGTCGCCACGGCCAGCTCCGCCCCTGCGACGTCCGCGCCGGCCGACAGCGGTGACTCGGGCAGCGGCGACATGGCTATGGCCGCGACCACCATGCTGATGGCCAAGGACATGGGCGGCGGCATGGGGAGCATGGTCACCGACGACAAGGGCATGACGCTCTACCGCTCCGACAAGGACCAATCGAAACCGTCCATGTCGATGTGTACCGGCGAGTGCGCGAACACTTGGATGCCGGTCATGGCCAAGGGCGACGTCCAGGCGATGGGAGTGGAGAAGAATCTTCTCGGCTCGGTGGACCGCTCGGACGGCATGAAGCAGCTCACCCTCGGTGGCTGGCCGCTGTACCGGTACATCGGCGACACGAAGGCCGGGCAGATGAACGGCCAGGGCAAGGACGACAAGTGGTTCGCCGTCACGCCCTCTGGCAAGAAGTCCGCCATGAAGGGCATGGAGGGTATGCAGGGTATGGAGGGCTGAGGCGAGTGGCACTGCCGTGGGGCTGCCGCTGTTCGGCAGTTCGGCAGACCGTTCGGTGCGCGGCGGCCGGATCGTCGTGGACAATGCGCCGCTGCGGAGTCGGCGACTAGTGCTGCCTGTGCCACCCTGACGGGTCAGCCCCCCTCGGCTGTGCGCTCAGGCCTTCCCGCCTGCGGGGTGGGCGGACTGGGGCTCATAAACCGGCGTGCAGTCTGTCGGACGCGCGCCCGCCTGTCGACGCGCCTGTCTAGCGCTCCTTGAAATCCCATTCACCCGGCGCAGCACAGGGGAGAGTACTAAAGTGCTTAGCACTTTGCGGCTACTGTTTCCCCATGACTGATCCGCGCGCCCCGGGGCTGCCCTCAGCGCCGTGCCAGATACTTCTGCATAGCACGGTGCAGGGTCTTGTTGACGGCGCCCTCAAGTGGCAGCTCCCATTCACCGAGCGTCTCGACGACCTGGCCCCCCGTGCCGAGCTTCCAGCGCATCAGGCCGAAGGACCGCTCCTGCGGATCGAGTACGTCGGGCACGCCCCGCATGTCGTACACCTGGGCGCGCAGCGTGTGCGCGTCGCGGAGCATGCGCCACTGCAGGGCGTTGCTCGGCCGCACCTCGCGGCGGTGGTCCGCGGACGCTCCGGTCTGGTACCAGGCCCGTCGCCCCGCCAATATCAGCGTGTGGGCGGCGAGCACCTCCCCGTTGTGCCACGCCAGGTACAGCCGCATGCGGCCGGACTCTTCGGCGTTGAGCTCGCGGTACTGGCGCTGGAAGTACTCCAGCGAGCGTCCGAGCCGGAAGCCGTCGCGCTGCTCGGTGAGCTGCAGCAGCCGGTAGAACTCCGGCAGATAGTCGGCCGTACCGACGCAGGGCTCGACGTCGGCCTTCGCCGCCTTCTTTATGTTGCGCCGCCATTCCTGGTTGAGCCCTGCCCACAGGTCGTCGAGGGTGCGGCCGGCGAGCGGCACCTCGAAGAGGTAGCGGGGCTGTGCGTCGCCGGCGTTCCCCTCCTCGCCGCAGCGCCGCCATCCGCCCGCCCGCAGCCGGTCCGCGACGGCGGCGCCGACCGGGTCGACGAGGTCCGGCAGGACGTCGCCGACGCGGCGGCCGGGACCGACCGCAGCCTTGAGGGTCGCGGCGTTCCAGCGGCGGTAGGGCAGCGGAGGCCCCATCCGCACCGCGAAGGCGCCGGCCGACCTCAGATGGTCCAGCAGCGGCTGAAGCAGGTGCGGCAGCCGTGGGTCCGCCCAGTCCAGCACCGGCCCTTCCGGCAGGTAGGCGAAGTACCGGCGTGTTCCGGGCAGTGGCCGGTACAGCACCTGGGCGGCGCCGCACTGGCGTCCGGAGCTGTCGAACCAGCCGAGGCGTTCCGCCTTCCAGCCTGTCTTCACCGCGGCCCAGGACGGGTACTGCAGGAAGCTCGCCTGTCCGGGGAGAGAGTCCAGATATCCCAGGTGCCGCTCGGTGGTGGTGCTGCGCACCACGTAGCTGCGGGTGTGGGTGGTTTCGGACATCTGCGCCTCTGTCACGGCCATGTGGGAGGTCTCCTCGATCTGTTCCGTGCTCCTCCGCCGGGAGGGCGGCGGGACAGACCCGCCTGTCTCTTGCACGCCTGGCGGCCCCGGGTTGTGGCGGGGAATTTCGCTGAGTTGCGCGAGTGGCGGGGAGGACACAGGGCGTGACGGCTCAGGAACAGGCGGAGGCCGCCACCGGCGCGGCTCCGAAGGCCGGCTCGGCGCGTCGGCTGCGCGGCGGGGCCGTGATGATGCTGGGCTCGCTGACATCGCGGGCCACCGGGTTCGTCCGCGGCGCGGTCGTGGTCGCGGCGCTGGGTACGGTGTTGCTCGGCGATGCCTACAACGTCGCCAACACGGTGCCGAACATCGTCTACATCCTGCTGATCGGCGGGGCGCTGAACTCGGTGTTCGTGCCGGAGCTGGTGCGGGCGGCGAAGGAGCACGCGGACGGCGGGGCCGCGTACACCGACCGGCTGCTCACGCTGTGCCTGACCGCTCTGACCGCGATCACGACGCTGGCGGTCCTCGCCGCGCCGTGGATCGTCTCCGCGTACACCGACTACACGGGTGCCCAGCGTGACCTGACCGTCGCGCTCGCCCGTTATTGCCTGCCGCAGATCTTCTTCTACGGCGTGTTCACCGTGCTCGGCCAGGTCCTCAACGCGCGCGACCGGTTCGGGGCGATGATGTGGACCCCGGTCCTCAACAACGTCACCGTGATCGCGGTGTTCGGGCTGTACCTGGTGATCGCCCGCGCCGCGAGCACGGCGGGCGAAGTCACGGACGGCCAGCTGCTCCTGCTCGGCCTGGGCAGCACGGCGGGCATCGCCGTCCAGGCGCTGGCGCTGCTGCCGTCGCTGCGCGCGGCCGGATTCCGGTGGCGGCCACGGTTCGACTGGCGCGGATCGGGGCTCGGGCGGCCGGTGCGGGCCGCGGTGTGGACGCTGCTGCTGGTCCTGGTCAACCAGGTCGCGTACTGGGTGGTGACCCGGCTGTCCACGTCCGCCGGGGTGCGCGCCGTCGCCGAGGGCGTCAGGGAGGGCGTCGGTTATACCGCGTACAGCAGCGCCTATCAGCTGTGGGTGGTGCCGCAGGGCATCATCACCGTCTCCCTGGTCACCGCGCTGCTGCCGCGGATGAGCCGCGCCGCCACCGACGGCGACCTGGCGCAGGTGGCCGCCGGCCTCTCCCGGACCCTGCGCACGACAGCGGTGGCGATCGTGCCCGCCGTCTTCCTCTTCCTGGCGCTCGCACCCCAACTCACCGGCCTCGCCTACCAGTACGGGCAGGTCAGCGACGCCGACGCCCGGGCGATCGGCTGGGTACTGGCGGCGTTCGCACCCGGCCTTGCGGCCTTCTCCGCCCAGTACGTGCTCTCCCGCGGCTTCTACGCGCTCGGCGACACCCGCACGCCGTTCCTGCTGACCCTGGTCATCGCCGGCGTCAACGCGGGGGCGTCCGCAGCCTCGTACGCCCTGCTCTCAGCGCGCTGGGCGGTCACCGGCATCGCGGCCGCGTACGCGCTCGCCTGCACGGCGGGCCTGTGCTGCACCGCACTCGTGCTGCGCCGCAGACTTCGCCACCCCCTTGAGCAGGCCCTCGGCACGCACCTGCGCATCGGCGTCGCCTGCCTGCCGGGCGCCGCCCTGGCGTACGCGGTGAGCGGCTGGTTCACGGAACGGCTGGGTGACGGTCTCGCGGGGGACGCGTCGGGCCTGATGGCCGGCGCCGCCCTCATCGGCCTGTCCGTCGTGGTGTTGGCGCGCCCGCTGCGCATCCCCGAGGTCGCCGAGCTCGTTGCTCCGCTGACCCGCCGTTTGGAAGCGAGTGGCCGTCACAGGAGGGGGCGATGACGGACATCCAGGAGCAATCACCGGAGGCACGCAGGGACTTCGAGACCTTCTACGCCGGGACCGTCAAGCGGCTCGTCACCGTCGTGTACGCCGTGACGGGCGACCTCGGCGAGGCGGAGGACGCGGTCCAGGAGGCCTACGCCAGGGCCTGGCCACGGTGGGAGCAGTTGGTCGCACAAGGAGATCCGGCACCGTGGGTACGCACGGTCGCCCTGCGTCTCGCGGTCAGTTCCTGGCGCCGGGCCCGCAACCGGCTCCGCGCCCACTTCCGGCACGGTCCGCCACCCGACCTGCCCGGCCTCGCACCCGACCACGTCGCCCTGGTCGCCGCGCTGCGGCACCTCAACCCCGAACAGCGGCGCGCGGTGGTGCTGCACCACCTCCTCGATCTGCCGGTGGAGGAGGTCGCCCGTCAGACAGGATCGACCAGTACGGCGGTACGCTCACGACTCATGCGGGCCCGCCGCCTCCTCAGTACCCACCTCACCGACTCGCCGGACACGCCGACGCCCCGAACTGGCCGTACCGCGGCCGCCGCCCAGCCCCGGAAGGAGGTTTTTCCGCATGAGTGACGAAACCCGCCGTCCCCCACAGGACGACCTCGGCGCACTGCTCCAGCGCTACGCCGACGACACCGAGCCTCTGATCTCCGTGAGCGGGGGTGTCGCGGACGTGCAGGAGCGAGTACGCCGCCACCGGACCCGTCGCCGGCTGGCGGTCACCACGGCGGGCTGCGCCGCCCTGCTCTCCCTCGGTCTCTGGGGCATCCCGCCTCTGCTTGGCGGCACATCCGCCGATCGCCCAGAGGGGACCAGCCCCGGACTTGTGTCGGCCGCCTCGATCCTGCCCTCACCGGACAGCACCAGCGGCCTGGTCCGTACGGACCTGCTGTCCCCGTCCGCGCTGCCCTGGAACGCCGCCTATCACTGGCGCACGACAACCACCGGTAACGGCGCCACCACATACGTGCCGACCGGCGACTGCGCGCCGCAGTGGTTCGACGGGACCGGCGCCGAGGACCAGATCGCCCGGACTTACAGCGGAGACAGCGGCGCGTCGGCACAGCACCGCATCATGGCCTACACGAGCAACTCCACCGCCCAGGAGGCCGTCAGACAGCTGGCCGAAGCCCTGCACAAGTGCGGCTGGCACGAGACCCGAAGTCCTCGTACACAGCACCACAACTCGATGACGCCCGCGCTGTATGAATACGTCCTGACGCACGGGGCGGAAGCCCCACTACGCGTGACGCTGGTCCAGTCCGACCACCGGATCGCCGTGCTCGCCCTCGCCACCCCGCAGGTCGACGACCACGCGCACGCCGATCCGCGGACAGAGACCTGCCTGGAGCACAACGTGAATTCCGCACAGCCGCACCCAGCAACGACGGGGCACTGCTGAGTAGCGGAGGCGAAGCGCGTGCAGGGGAGGCCTGACCCTGTCGCCCGCCAAGGCGTATGCCGCATCACGTGCCCTGCGGGCCTGCTCGGTCGGTGCTCGGCCGACATCGACCGTGGACGAGGCTGCTCATGGGCTACTGATGGGTGGCGATGTCGATCCGGCCTTGGGAACCTGGACCGTGTCAGGGGCGGTCGGAGTCGGGATGCCGGCGGTGGTTGCGCTTGTGCAACGTGTCGGCTTGGTGCCTGCCGACCGCGGCCAGAACCGGGGCCTGTTCCCCGCGCAGCTCCGAGACGAGCACCTGCACCACGCCCTCCTCGTCCAGTTGGGCGATGCTCCGCCGGAACTGCTTGGAGCGGCTGACGTCGACGGGCCCGGCGACGGCGAAGTGCTCGGGGGCGAAGGAGGGCATCGGGGGGAAGACGGCGGCCTGGCCCGCGTAGAGGGTGTCGCCCACCCGCAGGGCGTGGGCGTTGACCAGGCCGACCACATCGCCGGGGTAGGCGACGTCGACGGTGGAGCGGTCCTGGCCGAAGAGGCTGTGCGCGTACTTGGTGGCGAACGGCGTCCCGGTGGCGGCCCTCATGACGGTCATGCCGCGCTCGAAGGCACCGGAGCACACCCGTATGAAGGCGATCCGGTCGCGGTGGGAGGGGGCCATGTTCGCCTGCACCTTGAACACCAGCCCCGCGAACGGCGCGTCGACGGGGCGGGTGCCGCCGCCCACCAGCTCCCGCGGCCCTGGGGACGGGGCGTGATCGACGACGGCGTCCAGCAGCAGCCGTACGCCGATGTTGGATATGGCCGCGCCGAAGAACACGGGCGTGGTCCGGCCCGCCAGGAACGCCTCCTGGTCGTGCATGGCGTCGGCGGCGCGCAGCAGCTCCAGCTCCTCTACCGCTTGGTCCCACATCGGGCCCTCCTCGGCCGCCGCCCGATCGGCCGAGATTGCCTCTTCGACGGCCTCCTGGGCTCCGCCCAGGGCTGGGGTATAGCGCAGCATCTGCTCGGGCGTTCGTACGTCGATCAGACCGCGCAGATCCCCGGCGTCCCCGACGGGCCAGGTGACCGGGGTGGGGCTGAGGCGGAACTCGCGCTCGATCGCGTCCAGTTGCAACGCCTCACGTCCGGGCCGGTCCCATTTGTTGACGAACGTGATCACGGGGATGCCGCAGTGGCGGCAGACGTCGAAGAGCTTGCGGGTCTGCTCCTCCAGGCCCTTGGCCGCGTCGATCAGCATCACCGCGCAGTCCACTGCGGCAAGGACGCGGTAGGTGTCCTCGGAGAAGTCCGCGTGGCCGGGGGCGTCCAGCAGGTTGAGCACGCACCCGCGGTGGGCGAACTGCAGCGCAGCGGCGGTGACCGAGATGCCGCGGACCTTCTCCATCTCCATCCAGTCCGAGGCCACCCGACGCCGCCCGGTCTTGCCGTGCACCGCGCCCGCCCTCGTGATGGCGTGGGCGTGCAGCGCGAGTGCCTCGGTGAGCGTGGACTTTCCCGCGTCGGGGTGGCTGATCACCGCGAAGGTGCGCCGCCGTGCCGCCTGGGCCACCGCCCCTCTACTGTCCAGGCTCACCGCACCGCCTTCCCGCCCGCGAGGCTGGCCGCCACGGTGCCATGAGCCGGGCGAGGCGGCCTCACGGGGACGACGCCGTCCTTAAGGGCGTCGGTTCCCGGCTCATGGCTTCGCACTATGCGGCGGCCTCGACCCGGCACGTGCCCCCAGGCCACCAGTTCGCCGCGCCCGCCGGGCGGTCTCCGGATCGGGGGTCCGCCTGCCCGAGCGGAGTCGAAAGCTTGGGGCAGGCGTTTCCCGCCGGACGGTCGCGTCATCTCCATGGTCTCCAGCCTGCTGGTCACGGCCTGTCCGCATCTGATCCGCGGATCGGTGCGGTGCCGGCAGTCACGCCCTCTGGGTCAAGGTGGGCACGCAGTCCTGCTTGTCCAGGACGTGGGTGGTGCCATGGCGCGTGGCCAGGGTCTAGATGCCGAGCAGGGTGCGCCCTCCTGAGCGCTCCCTCAGCGTCATGAGCCACGGCCATTAGCCGTACCTTGGCGCAGGGCCGACCCGTCCACGCGGTTGGCCACTGGCTCGGGCGCCGAGGCACCCGAGCCACCGGGATGATGGGCCGTGAGCAGGATCGGAGGCCAGGAGCGCCTACGACTTCGCGTCCATGACGCCGGCTCGCCAGAGTCCGATGACGGCCGCGACAACACCGCCCGCGAGGTAGAACACGGAGTGGCCGCCGGGAAGCACTTCCAGGTCGCTGAATTCCTCGATCCAGTTCACCACGATGACCACCAGGCTCAGCCAGAACAGGGACCATCCGAAGATCCTGTTCGGCACGGACCGGGTGTGCACCTTGCCGATCTTTATCTTGTTGGTCTTGAGGCTGTCGCCGCTCATGCGCTCGCCTTCTCTTCTTTCGGAGTGCCCGCTTGAGCGTCGCTCGCCGAGATGTCCTCCACGCCCGGGTGTCGCCGGGCCGAGATCACCAGGTAGGTCACGGCGCCGGCGAAGACCACGATCGAGGTCCAGTTGTTCAGCCGGAGCCCCAGGAAATGCTGTGCCTCGTCGATGCGCAGGTACTCGATCCAGAACCGGCCGACGGTGTACGCGGCCACGTACAGAGCGAAGGTTCGTCCGTGACCCAGGGCGAAGCGGGCGCCCGCCCAGATGACCAGCACTGCGACGCCGACGTCCCACAGCGACTCGTAGAGGAAGGTGGGATGGAACGTCGCCACGTTCTCGTAGCCCTCGGGCCGCTTGTCGGGAGAGATCTCCAGACCCCAGGGAAGCGAGGTCGGGCGGCCGAACAGCTCCTGGTTGAACCAGTTACCCCATCGCCCGATGGCCTGCGCGAGGGCGATGCCGGGCGCGACCGCGTCCGCGTACGCGGGGAACGGGACCCCGTGCCGACGGCACCCGATCCACGCCCCGAAGCCGCCCAGCGCGATCGCGCCCCAGATGCCGAGCCCGCCCTCCCAGATGTACAGGGCTTTGATGGGCTCGCCGCCTGCACCGAAGTAGGCGTCCGGGCTGGTGATCACGTGGTACAGGCGGCCGCCGATGATCCCGAAGGGCACCGCCCAGATGGCGATGTCGGCGATCGTCTCCTTCCTGCCCCCGCGCGCCGCCCAACGGCGCGCGCCGAGCCATACGGCGACGAAGACGCCCAGGATGATGCAGAAGGCGTACGCCCTCAGCGGGACCGGACCCAGGTACAGGACTCCGGTCGAGGGGCTGGGCAGTGCGGCGAGTTCCATACCCGCACTATAGACATTTCAGCTAAGTAGTTTAGTAAATGGCTGGTCATGGTCGAGCGTGGAAGCAGGGCCCTGAGGTGCGGTTGCGGTGCGCCGCGAGCGACGCAGGGAAAGCGCCAGGCCGACGAGGAGGGGTGTCCCCAGCAGCACCTCCGGCCATACGCCGAACCACTCGGAGAGGGTGAGCCGCGATGAGAGCGGTACGCGCTCCAGCAGATGGCCGGCACGCCAGGTCCCCAGCCGATCCATGACCTGTCCGTCCGGTCCCACGATGGCGCTGACCCCGCTCGTCGAGGCGAGGGCGACCGCGCGTCCGTACTCGATCGCGCGGATGCGGGCCATCGCGAGCTGCTGCTCGGACTGGCCGGCCTGGAGACCGCGCTCGTAGGTGGCGTTGTTCGTCTGGACGACGAGGAGGTTGGCGCCCGCCCGTACGGTGTCGCGGACCCGGTCGTCGTAGGCGATCTCGTAGCAGATCACGTCGCCGAGCCGCACCTTCCCCGCGGCCAGCGGGGCCGTGGAGGTGCCCGGCAGGAGGTCGCGGGGGATGAGCTGAAGCGCGCCGAGACCCCCGAGGAGTGAACGTGCCGGGATGTACTCGCCGAAGGGGACGAGCTGGCGCTTCGCGTACCAGGAGGCCGGGCCCTGGCCGGGCAGCCACAGCTGGCCGGCGTTGTAGGCCCGGTCGTCGGGGGCTTCCAGCATGGCGCCGATCAGGAGGGGACTGCCCAGTTCCCGCACCGAGTCGGCGACCAGGGCGCCGAACTCCGGATAGCGTTCCGGATCGCCGTCGAGGGAGTTCTCCGGCCACAGGACGACGTCCGGACGCGGGACCTCGCCGCGGCGTACGGCGTCGGCCAGGGCCTTGGTCTCGCGCGCGTGGTTTTCCGCGACGCCGCGCACCCGCGCCTGCTCCTCCAGGGTGCGCTCGCGTTCGACATTGCCCTGCACGACGGCCACCACGGCGCTCGGCCCGGATGTGCTCGGGGCGGGGAGGGCGAGCGGAGCGGTGATCAGGACGGCCGCTCCGAGGCATACGGCCGCGCTGACCTGCCGACGGCCGCCGCGCCACTCTGTCAGGCCGTACACCAGCAGCGAGCCCAAAAGGGCCACGGTGAAGGAGACGGCTGGGCCGCCGCCGACTGCGGCCCAGCCGGCATAGGGGGCATCCGCCTGCCCGAAGGCGAGCCGCCCCCAGGGGAAGCCACCGAGCGGAGCCCGGCCGCGTACCGCCTCCAGGGCCACCCACCACGCGGCGGTGTACAGCGGCCAGCCCGGCAGCGCGATCAAGCGGGGCAGAGGCATTGCGGCGAGCGCGAAGACCAGGGCCTGGACCGCCGTGAGGACGAGCCACGGGGCCAGTCCGAGATTTGCCAGCCAGACGATCAGCGGAGCGAAGAAGGCGATGCCGAAGAGGCCACCCGCAGCGAAGGCGGACCGGGCCCGCCGTCCGCGCACCGCCAGGATCAGCAGAGCCGGACCGAGCGGGGCCAGGAACCACCATCCGACCGGCGGGAACGAAGCGTAGAGAAGCAGCCCTCCGACGGAGGCGGCTGCCAAGGATCGGAGCGTGGCCGCACTCGGGCGGGCTGCACGCGGTGAAAGTGCCCTCATGAGGGCACTTCGCAGACCTTCTCGGTGCGAAGCCGCCTCATCAGCGCGTGCACCAGCAACGCGACGGAGGCCAGGGCGAGCACCGGCTGCACCGGAGCGAAGTACGCCAGGGCGCCGCTGACCCCCAGAGCGAGCACCACGAGCTTGTTGCAGATCGGACACCCCACCGCGAAGGCGGACAGCAGACCCGCGCCGAGGGCACGCGCGGTGCGGGGACGTTCAGGCGTCGAGGTCTCGCGGGCTTCGGCCGGGCCGATGCGTACGTACGAGGCCACGAGAAGGCCCTCAAGTACGGAGCTGACCAGCCAGACCGGGTAGTTCCACCACAGCACCGGGGTCATCCGCGTATAGAAGGGGGTCTGCACCACACCCGTCGGCACGCCGATGACGATAGCCGCGATCGCCGTGACCGCTGCTGCCACGACCCATCTGCGGGCCGGCCAGGTACGCATAGGGGTTGCTCCTCGTGATCGGGCCGCCGACCGGCAGGCCGGGCGCCGGGGAGCACCATGCGCGGGCTCCCGGTCGGCGACTGGCCGCCATCCTAAGACACTAAGAGAATTAGTAACAACGGCCGGTCTGTCCGCCTGGACGGTGCGACCCGATGTCCGCGCGCAAGGCTGCTCATGCGCTGCTGGTAGGAGCGTGCGTCGATCCGGCCGTGCAGCAGCAGGCCCGCGCACCACCGCTCCTCGTCCTCAAGAGCCGCACGCCGTCCTCGGAGCCGGGCGAGCGGCGGCAGGTGGCTCTGATGGGGCGAGGTCAGGCGCGCGATGTCGTAATAGATAGCCGCGAGGAGTAGTACGGCGATCAGTATCGCTGCCGCGGCCATGGCGCTGTCGGTCTCTGTGTCAGTTCCGTGAGGGCTGGTGGGTGTGCGTCTGGGCGGTGCGCATCTCGGCGATTTCCTTGCGCAGCTCGGCCAGCTCGGCCAGCTCGGCCTGCTCCCTGAGGGAATCGTTCCGCCGCGGTGTGTGCGAGCCTCCGCGCAGCATCAGCCACATCATCAGGCCCATGCCGATCGGGCAGGCCAGGAGTAGCAGCGGATACAGGGACTGGGGCATGAAGACCTCCTGGCGGGCGGAGGGTCGCGTGTGGGCCCTGCCGAAAACTCTCCTACTAAGTAATTTAGATTATGTCGGGCCGGCGTGCCAGCCTGGGCAGGCCTGTGGCCCGTCACAGGGGCAGCTGGAAACCGGTGATGAGCGTCTGGAGCCGGGCGATCATCTGCCCCCACCAGCCCGTCACCTGCATCACGCCCACCGCTACCAGCAGCACTCCTCCGAAGCGCATCACGGCCCGTGCGTGCCGCCGTGCCCAGGTGAAGCGCCGCATGGCCCCGTCGAAGGACGCAGCAGCGAGCAGGAACGGGATGCCGAGGCCGAGGCTGTAGGTGAAGGACAGGGCGGCCCCGCGTCCCGCGCTCGCGCTGTCGGCGGCCAGGGACAGGACGGCGGCCAGGGTGGGGCCGATGCACGGCGTCCATCCGATCGCGAAGAGAGCACCGAGCAGCGGCGCGCCCGCTAGCCCCGCGCCGGGCCGGAAGGAGGGCCGCCAGCTGAACCCGGCCAGCGGCAGTTTGTCGAGCAGCCCGGCGAAGACAAGGCCCAGGACAATGGTGAGCGAGCCCAGCACGATGCCGAGCGTGCGCTGGTGCGCCAGCAGGACGGCGCCAGCTCCGCCGAACAGCGCGCCGAAGCTGGTGAAGACGGCGGCGAAGCCGACCACGAAGAGCAGGCAACCGGCCAGGACCCGCCAGCGCACGGTGCGCCTCGCGGTGTCGGCGGCATCCGCGCCCGACATTCCGGCGACGTACGACAGGTAGCCCGGGACCAGGGGCAGGCAGCAGGGGGAGAAGAAGGACAGGGCTCCGGCGGCGAGGGCCAGCAGGAGTGCGAGGACGAGCGGACCTGCCATGACCGTTTCGCCCACACCGGCGGCGAGTGTCACTGCGCCGCACCTCCGCCGCTGTTCTTTGCGTTCTCCGTGGCGATGTCCTTGGCCAGGTCGCGCAGCGTGCGGTACGTGGTCTGGCCGATGATCCGGGCGGCGATCCGCCCGTCACGGTCGATGAACACGGTGCTGGGGACCGCCGACAAGGGAATGCGGCCGTTGAAGCGCAGGAGCAGTTCGCCGTCGGGGTCGCGGAAGCTGGGATAAGTGATGCCGTAGGTGCGCTCGAAGGCGCGTGCCGCCGCGTCGTTGTCGCGTGTGTCGATGCCGACGAACCGCACGCCGAGGTCGTATGTCTCGTCGGACGCCTTCTTCAGGGCGGGCGCCTCGGCCCGGCACGGTGCACACCATGATCCCCACACATTGAGCACGATCACCTTGCCGCGCAGAGCGGCCAGGTTCAGCCGGTCTCCGGTGATCGTCGCGCCGCTGAGCACTGGAGCTGCGGGCCGCTTGCCGGCCGGGTACTCGGTCAGGGCCTGGCGGGTGCCCGATCCGGCCGTTTTGGCAGCCGACGGGCCGGACGTCGTGCTCGTCCCGCAGGCGGCCAGCAGAAGGCCGGCCGCGATCAGGCCTGCCGCCCGCCGCCGGGTGTGCAGGAGGGCCCCTGTGCGAGCGGTGCCTCCGTCCGGCCGCAAGGCTGGGGGGGCGGATTGTGGGCGGGGTGCGGTTGGGGCCACGGCCGGTCTCCTTCGCCGACGCATTGGTCAATGCTGCTAAGTAGCTTAGGGAGTGTGTTGGAGAGCCTCGGCGGCGGGGCTGTGGAGGGCGGCTGGGCGGCGCGCGTCAACACCCGCGCCAGCGACGGCGTGATCGTCCAGTCCGAGCCCGAATCAGGCGCCCTGGGCCTCAATCCCAGGGCGCAGGGCCGGGCAGCAACCCATGGCACCCATTGAGAAAGTCGGACAACCGTGTACGAAGCGAGATGGCCTCCGCAGCCGCCGATGCTGCCTCGGCCGCTGCGGTCGGCTCCCTTCTGTTTGGCGGTGCAGTCATCGCCTACCGGTTACATTGCGTAGCCCCGACCTGGGCCCACCCGGTGATCGGGTCAGGGTCACCATCCCGGCGGCACCGTAGCCTGCCGGATCACCGCAGTCACTGCGCGCCGCAGGGGCCGCACTGTCAGGCGAATACACCGCTACCACCGGCGCACCGGCTGGTGCCCGGTTCGTCACCAGCACTGGGCTGTACTGCACGGCAGCGGCTACCGCGACCGTCTTTACGCCATCACCGCTCCCGCCGCGCCCTCGCGGCCGGGCACGGCTCGCCGCGGCCACCGCCAACAGATGACCCAGGCCGCAGTCGGTTTCCCGCACCCCACCTGGTGCTACCCGTAGCAGGACGGCAACCGCCGCACCAGGACGACACCATTCCGGAGGCTGACATGACCACCGCGGTCAAGGAAATGCTCGACACCTACCCGGCCGACCTGGGTCGGGTGGATCGCGAGAAGCTCGCCCGCTGCATCGAGGAGTGCATCGCCTGTGCGCAGGCGTGTACGGCGTGCGCGGACGCGTGCATGTCGGAGGAGATGGTCAACGAGTTGACCAAGTGCATCCGCACCAACGCCGACTGCGCCGACATCTGCAACGCCACCGCCTCGGTACTCTCCCGCCACACTGGCTACGACGCCAACGTCACCCGGGCGATCCTTCAGGCCTGCGCCACTGTCTGCAAGGCGTGCGGTGACGAGTGCGAACGGCACGCCGGCATGCACGAGCACTGCCGGGTGTGCGCCGAGGCATGCCGCCGCTGCGAAGAGGCGTGCAACGACCTGATCACCTCTCTGGGCTGAACGCCCCGGAGCGCACAGGGGTGGCCGGTGCTCGTCCGGGCTGTCGGACACCCCTGCTGGGCCACCGTGCCTCGACACCCTTGACCCCGGTGCCGAGGAAGTCTTGCATCAGTAGGGCATCGCCAGGTCATACCCTTAGGGAGTATGACGCCGCTGGAGCAAGACGGGGCCGAGCAGGCCCCACCGGGTTACCTCGACGACAAGGACGCCGTCCTCAAGCGGCTCCGTCGTATCGAGGGCCAGATCCGTGGCCTGCAGCGCATGGTGCAGGAGGACCAGTACTGCATCGACGTGCTCACCCAGGTCGCTGCGACCACCAAGGCCCTCCAGGCGGTGGCCATGCAGCTGCTGCAAGAACATCTCGACCACTGCGTACACGAGGCCATGGTGGCCGGAGGGCAAGCGGCCCAGGACAAAATCGCAGAGGCTTCGCGGGCCATCGAGCGGCTGCTGCGCACGTGATCTGGCCTGCGCCGGACCCGGCGGTCCCTCCTCGGCGGCGCCTGGGCCGCACGTGAGCTGCGCCAAGTCGTCGTATGGCCCTACCGGATCCAGTGGCTGCCGCCAGGACTCTGGCCGACCGGCGCTCCCGCCCTCCATACCACTGGCAGGTCGGCGTCTGCGCCGACGGCTTGTGGGTGTTGTCGCCGCGCCCGGCGCGGAACAGCGGGGCGAGTGGGATCCACGTCTCGGGAGACTGGATGCGTACATTCCCTAAGCGGGTTAGTATTCCTGCGCTGTGAAAGGGATGGGACATGCCGCCCACCGAGCCGCGCTGCTGCGTCGTCCGCCGCTGGGTCCTGGCCCCGGCGGTCCGCCGCAGCGCGGCTCTCCCGGAGTGCCATGTCCGGTGGCGGACGGTTGACCGGCTGGGCCGCAGGCGCGCCGAACCCTGATCTGAAGCCAGCCCTCATGAGCCGCGCGCACGGGCAGGGGAGGTGGCCACGTCCTCCAAAGGAGCCTGCCCGTGCGCGCACCGTCGGCCTCCGGTAACGGTGCGCTGAGGCGCCCGGCCGCAAAGGCCGGGCGCCTCGGTCAAAACGGGTTGTCCATCTGCCTACTTGAAGGACCGAAGACGCAGGCTGTTGGTGACGACGAAGACCGACGAGAAGGCCATCGCGGCTCCGGCGATCATCGGGTTCAGCATACCGAGCGCGGCGAGCGGCAGTGCGGCGACGTTGTAACCGAAGGCCCAGAAGAGGTTGCCCTTGATCGTGGTGAGGGTCTTGCGCGAGAGGCGGATCGCGTCCGCCGCGACCCGCAGGTCACCGCGTACGAGGGTGAGGTCGCCCGCTTCGATGGCCGCGTCGGTGCCGGTGCCCATGGCCAGGCCCAGGTCGGCGGTGGCGAGGGCAGCGGCGTCGTTGACGCCGTCGCCGACCATGGCGACCATACGGCCCTCGCTCTGGAGCCGCTTGACCACGTCGACCTTGTCCTCGGGCAGGACTTCTGCGATCACCTCGTCGATGCCGACCGCCTTGGCCACGGACTGCGCGACGAGCTGGTTGTCGCCCGTCAGCAGAACGGGCTTCAGGCCCAGCCTGCGAAGTTCGGTCACTGCCTCGGCGCTGGTCTCCTTGATCGCGTCTGCGACGGTGAGGACGCCGCGCGCCTCGCCGTCCCAGGCGACGGCGACCGCTGTGCGTCCCTCGGCCTCCGCGGCGGCCTTGGCCTCGGCCAGCTCCTGCGGCAGCTCGATGATCCACTCCTTCAGAAGCTTCTCGCGGCCCACGACCACCGCGTGCCCGTCGACGACGCCCTGGACGCCGAGGCCGGCGACGTTCTCGAAGTTCTCCGGCACCGGCAGGCTGCCGGTCCGCTCGGTTGCACCGGTGGCGATGGCCTGGGCGATCGGGTGCTCCGAGGCGTGTTCCAAGGCGCCTGCCAGCTTCAGCAGTTCGTCCTTGTCCACGCCGGTTGCGGGGATGACGTCCTGGAGCTGCATGCGGCCCGTGGTCACGGTGCCGGTCTTGTCCAGGACGACGGTGTCGACGCGGCGGGTGGACTCCAGTACCTCGGGGCCCTTGATCAGGATGCCGAGCTGGGCGCCACGCCCGGTGCCCACCATCAGGGCGGTCGGTGTGGCGAGCCCGAGGGCGCAGGGGCAGGCGATGATCAGCACCGCGACGGCGGCGGTGAACGCGGCGGCGGCGTCCCCGGTGACGAACAGCCACGTCAGCAGGGTGCCGAGGGCGATGAGGATGACGACGGGCACGAAGACCGCCGAGATCCGGTCGGCGAGGCGCTGCACCTCGGCCTTGCCGTTCTGCGCGTCCTCGACGAGCTGGGCCATGCGGGCGAGCTGCGTGTCGGCGCCGACCCGGGTCGCCTCGACGACCAGGCGCCCGCCGGCGTTCACGGTCGCGCCGGTCACCGCGTCGCCGACGGTCACGTCGACCGGCACGGACTCGCCGGTGAGCATGGAGGCGTCGACCGCCGAGGAGCCTTCGACGACGGTCCCGTCCGTGGCGATCTTCTCCCCGGGCCGTACGACGAACCGGTCGCCGACCGCCAACTGTGCGACCGGGATACGTACTTCCTTGCCGTCGCGCAGCACCGCGACGTCCTTGGCGCCCAGTTCCAGCAGCGCCCGCAGCGCGGCACCGGCCCTGCGCTTGGACTTCGCCTCGAGGTAGCGCCCGGCGAGGATGAAGGTGGTGACGCCGGCCGCGGCCTCCAGGTAGATGGAGGAGGAGCCGTCCGAGCGGGAGATGGTGAACTCGAAACCGTGCCGCATACCCGGCATGCCCGCGTGGCCCCAGAACAGCGCCCATACCGACCAGCCGAGCGCGGCCAGCGTCCCGATGGACACCAGTGTGTCCATGGTTGCGGCGCCGTGCCGTGCGTTCGTCCAAGCCGCCTTGTGGAAGGGGAACGCACCCCAGACGACGACTGGTGCTGCCAGAGTCAGTGACAGCCACTGCCAGTTGTCGAACTGCAGGGCCGGCACCATCGCCATCAGCACCACGGGCACGGTCAGCACCAGAGACACGTACAGACGCTGCCGCAGCGACAGCAGCTCGCTGCCCGCCGCCGGAGTGGCCTCTCTCTCGCGCTCGTCGACAGGGGCGGAGGCGGGCGGAGGCGGCTCCGCGGCCGTGTAGCCAGTCTTCTCCACGGTGGCGATGAGGTCGGCGACCTCGATGCCCTCCGGGTAGGCCACCTTGGCTTTCTCCGTGGCGAAGTTGACGGTCGCGGCGACGCCGTCCATGCGGTTGAGCTTCTTCTCGATGCGGGCCGCGCACGAGGCGCAGGTCATGCCACCGATGGAGAGCTCGACCTCACGGGCGGGCACGGGCGCTGTGTCAGGGACTGCCTTCTCGGGAGCCGTGCTGGTCATGTGCGTATCTCCAGGGGGAGGCCGGGAGGCGCAGCGTCCGTATCAGCGGAGCGACGCCTCCCGGCGCGGGGAGCAATTCGCGTATCCGGGTCCGTGGGCCCCGGGTGAGCTGTCAGGCGCGGCCGACGAGCTCGTAGCCGGCCTCGTCGACGGCGGCGCGGACGGCCTCCTCGTCGAGCGGGGCGGCGGAGGTGACGGTGACCTCCCCGGTTTTGGCGACGGCCTGGACCGAGGTGACACCGTCCAGCGCGGAGATCTCCTTCGAGACCGCGCCCTCGCAGTGGCCGCAGGTCATGCCGGACACCTTGTAGACGGTGGTGACGCCGGTGCCCTGGACGTCGACGGTGGTGCCGGAACCGCAGGAACCACAGCAGGAGCCAGAGCTGGCGTTCGTCTCGGTGGTCATGGCTTCTTCCCTCGGGTGTCGGTGCGTGAGTCATTGTCCGAGAGGGGCACCGCTTCCCCGGCCCCTCTCGACCGATGACAACACTATACCCCCCTGGGGTATTCCGGCTATCTGTGTTCCTGCCCACACGATGTGTTTGAAAGATGCCCGGTTCGCTAATTTACTTAGTAAGCGCTGCGACCCGCGGCGACAACTTCACATCGAGGCGACGGTGAGCAGGAACCCGGTGAAAATCCGGGACGGTCCCGCCACTGTGACCGGGGTTGTCCCCGGGAGTCAGACACTGACCCGTCGTCCTCCTGAACGGCGGGGCGTGTGCACCCCGCGAGGAGGTTCCATGAGTGCTTCGGCGACTCCCCAGGCACGACCGGCCGCTGGCCTGGTTGTCCACCCGCTGCGAGACGGGCTGATCGCTGCCGCAGCGGTGATCCTCGCCCTGGTCGCGCTGGACGCGGTCTTCCTGGACCAGGGCGCGCTGCTCTCACCGGTGCTGGGCAAAGTCGCGGCATCCGCCAACTACGTCCACGAGTTCGCCCACGACGGCCGGCACCTTCTTGCCGGCCCCTGCCACTGAGAGGGCACTCGTGACATCACTTCTTTCCCTGCTGGGGCGCGGCGCGCTCGCGGGTGCGGCCGCCGGGCTGGTCAGCGGAGGATTCTCGTGGCTGCTGGCCGAGCCGGTGCTCGACAAGGCGGTGCGGCTGGAGGCGGCCCGCGAGGAGGCGCGCGGCAGCGGATCGGCTGCGGCCGAGGTCTTCTCCCGCTCCACGCAGCACACGGGCCTGCTGGTGGCCGCCGTCCTCACCGGAGCGGCGATCGGGGTCCTCTTCGCCGCCGTGTACACGATCCTGCACCGCCGTGATCCGGACGCCGCTCCGTGGCGGCGCTCGCTCACCCTGGCCGGAGCTGGAATCACCGGGCTCTGGCTGCTGCCGTTCCTGCGCTATCCCGCCAACCCGCCGGGTGTGGGCGACCCGGGAACGCTCGACACCCGCACCCACGCATGGCTCGCAGCCATCGCGATCGGCGTGATCGCCGTGGCCCTGGCCTGGCGCGTCCACGGGTGGCTGGCGGAGCAGGGCCATTCCGCGCCGCTGCGCCAGCTCGCCGTTGCAGCCATCGTGCTGGCCGCGCTGGCGTCGCTGTTCGCGCTGCCTGACAACCCTGACGCGGTGACCGCTCCAGCCACGCTGGTGTGGAATTTCCGGGTGCTTTCGGCCGCGTCCATGGGGCTGCTGTGGGCCGGGCTGGCTGTGGGCTTCGGACTGCTCGGCGTGCGGGCGTCCCGCGCCCGGACGGAGGCGAGCCTGCCCGCGGCATCCGCCGTCCCCGTGGTCTGACGCCTCTCCGGCATGACCTCGGTCGGCGCCCGTGTCAGGCGGTGCAGTCGGCCGAGGGCTCGGACGGCTCAGCGGACGATCAGCGTGCCCGTCATGTTCGAGTGGAAGGTGCAGACGAAGGCGTACTCGCCGGCCTTGGACGGCGCCGTGAATGCCCCGGACTCCCCGCCGGCGATGCTGCCGGTGTCGAACGCGTCGCCCTTTGTTGCCGTGACGGTGTGGGCGGCGGAGTCCTTGTTCACCACTGTGATCTTCTCTCCCGGCCGCACCTGAGGATTTGCCGGACTGAACGCGAAGTCCTCCATCGTGATGCGGTCCACGCCCGCGGTAGCAGCGGGCGAGGTGGAGGCGGGTTCGTTGCCCCCGTCGGCACAGGCGGTGGCGACGAGCAGCAGGACTGTGGCTGCTCCGAGCGCCAACGGGACGGAACGCCTGCGGAGCTGTCGAGGCCACATCGGACCGGACCCTTCGGACGGGCGCCCGCAGTGGGCCATCGCTGGTGATCGCGGAGCCCAGGCCCACCCGAGCACGCGGATCGCTCGTGTCCATTCTCGCCGTTCCGGGGACTCGATACGACCCGGCTTCGCAGACTCAGGTCGGCGCTGATGCCAGTCCATGGCGACGCCGATGCCGATCACGTTGGTCGGCGCTCCGCACCGGGAAGCAGTGTCGGCGTGCCCGCTCAGGGTTGACCGGCTGTCACGCGGCCATCAACAGCAGCATGGCGGACATGCTCCCGCCCATGCCGATATGAGCCGCCAGAGCTGCATCCGGGGCGGCTCCGATTTTGCGCCGCCGCCCGCGACCCGACCCTCGCGCCGTCTTGCTCTTGTCCCACACGGAGATCGTCAGCGATGCCAGGAAGACGAGCACCGTGTCCGGCATGGCGAGCAGCCAGCGGCCCCAGCCGTACGCGGAGCCTGAGCCCTTGCCGCGCCCTCCGGTGCCCCGGACCCTGGCCCATACAGACGCGCCGATGGACAGCAGGAAGTACACGGCGAGTGCCACGATCACGTACCGCCACGCAGAACCGGACCCCGCGGAGGAGCCCGCGTCGGCTGCGGCGTTCGTCATGCCCGCCATGTCCATCCCATGCATGGAGCCCATTCCTTCCATGGATTCCATCCCTTCCATGGATTCCATGCCGGCCATCTGGTGCGCGCCGGCCGTGCTCTCCATGTTCATGTTCTCCATGCCCGGCATGTGCGCCATCGAGTGCCCACCCAGGGCGAGCACCGGACCGGATGGAGTACTCGTCATGGCGAGTGTCATGATCACCATGCCGGCGCTGCCGACGATGAGGTGGACCCAGTGGCGGCCGTGCTTCCATCCGCACGTGCGGGTGTGCTTGACCGCCATCGCCACGCCCCCGAGCCCGAGGACGCCGAACGCCACTGCCCACCACATGCCATAGCCCGCGTACCAGCCGACTGTCGCCGGAAGCGCCATGGCCGCCATGCACAGGCCCATCAGTAGGTCGCCACCCGCCGCGAACCGGGTTTCACCGCTCGTGGTCGCCATCCGGACCGCGCTGACGGCGGCCACTAGGGCGGAGACCAGCCCGATGGCCCAACTGAGCGCAAGAGTTCCCATCTCACCTTCCCGATCGTCCGAGCACGGCGGGTCCGTACTGTCACGCCGTCGCGTCGTAAAGGCACACAGAGACGCCGCATGGGCATCTACTGCTACTGCCCTTAGTACGTTTGTGGAACGGAGGGTGTTCAGGTGATCAGAAGTCCGTCCGGTTGTCGGCCGGCCGAGCTGGCCGAGGCCAATGGGTCGCCCGCCGTGCGCCTGCGGGTGGCCGACGGGTGCTGCACTGTTCGCACGCTCGTGCCCCAGGTCCAAGCGCGTACTCCTGCCCGGCGGCGACGACACACTCCGGGGCGGGCGGTCAGGGCGCGAGCGGACCGCCCAGTACGTCGAGGACGGTGCCGCCTAGCAGCCCGAGGGCGACGGATCCGGCTGCCGCGCCGTAGGCGATCACAGCGGCCGTCCGTGACGTCGTACGGGAGTCACCCGCGGGTCCGCGCGCGAGGAACGCCGGGGCGATCCAGCGCAGGTAGTAGAAGAGGGACGCGACGGTGTTGACGGCCGCAACGACGGCCAGCCAGGCGTAGCCGCCGTCGAAGGCCGCGCTGAAGGCCTCCAGTTTGCCGAGGAAGACCGCGGTCGGAGGCGTGCCCACCAGACCCAGCAGGCAGACGACGAGCGAGCCCAGCAGGGCCGGGTGCGCCCGTGCCAGGCCCCGGTAGTCGTCGATGGCGTCGGGTCCGGGGAGTGCGCAGACGACGGCGAAGGCCCCGAGGTTGGTCAGCGCGTACCCGGCCAGGTAGTACAGAAGCGCCACTTGGTCGAGGCCGGTGCGTCCTGCGACGGCCACCGGGAGCAGGAGGTAGCCGACCTGGCTGATGGTGGAGTACGCGAGCAGCCGTTTGACGTCCTGCTGGAAGAAGGCCGCCAGGTTGCCCAGGGTCATCGAGGCGACCGAGAGGACCGCCACCAGGTCGGCCCAGGGCAGGTCGGCGTCCGCCAGCGGCACCGCGCCGAGACGGTAGAGGGCCGCCAAGGCGCCGATCTTCGGGATGGTGGTGAGGAAGGCGGCGACCGGGGCCGAGCTGCCCTGGACGGCGTCCGGTACCCAGAAGTGGCCGGGCACGCCTCCGGCCTTGAACAGGACACCGGCGAGCAGGGCGAGCGTGCCGACCGCCACCAGTCCGGCCGGTGCCTCGGCGAGCTCGGAACGCAGCATGGGGTACGCGGTCGCCCTGCCGGCGGCGAGCAGGACGGTGATGCCGGTGAGCATCAGGACGCCCAGGAGCGCGCCGACGACGTAGTACTTCAAGGCCGCTTCGGTGCCGGGGCCGTCCTTGCGGAATCCGGCCAGCGCGTAGGCGGGCACGCTCGCCAGCAGGTAGCCGGCGGCGAGGAGGAGCAGGTCCTGGGCTCCGGCCAGGACGAGGGCGCCTACAGCGGCGAGCTGGAGCAGGACGTAGAACTCGGTTTCGCGCGGGTCGGCGTACAGGCGCGGCATGGCGAGCGTGAGGACGAGCAGGGTGCCGCCCAGGATGACGATCCTGCTGGTGGCCGTGAGCGGATCGATGGCGAAGGACTCGCCAAAAGCCGTCTCCACAGGCTTGGCCGCGGCAATCGCGGCGGCCACGATCCCTCCGATGCAGGCCGCGCCCGCCATGGCCCCGGTCAGCCACTGGCGGCGGCGCGGCAGCCACGCTCCGAGCAGCAGCCCGAGTACGGCGGAGGCGGCGAGCAGCACCTCGGGGAGGAGGTCGAGGGGGTTCTCGTTCATCCCGGTCATCTCGTTCATCGCGCGAGCAGCTCCAGCACGGCGCGGGAGGCCGGTTCGATGACGTCGAGGACGAAACGGGGTGCGAGGCCGAGGACGACTCCCAGAGCCAGCAGGGGGACGATCGCCAGTGCTTCGTGGCGGAGGATGTCGGGGAACGGCCGGTCGGCACCTGGCGCGGCAGCGGGCAGCCGCAGCGGCCCGAGGAAGACCTGTTGCAGGGCGCGCAGGAACAGGCCCGCGGTGAGCAGGATCCCGAGCACGGCAAGGCCGGTGGCGACCGGCTCGGGCCCGAGGCTCCCGGTGAGGATCTGGAACTCGGCGATGAAGCCGGAGAACCCCGGCAGCCCGAGCGAGGCGAAGGCGGCGACGCCGGTCATCGCGGCGAAGACGGGCGCCCGCCCGGCGACACCCGAGTACGCGGACATCTCGTACGTACGCCCGCGCTCGTACAGCACGCCGGACAGCAGGAACAGCGCGCCGGTCAGCAGGCCGTGGCTGACCATCTGGAAGACCGAGCCGGTGACGGCGAGGCGGCGGGCCTCCTCATGGCCGGCGCCGACGGCCCCGGCCGCGCCGATCGCCAGGATGATGTAGCCCATGTGGTTCACGGATGTGTAGGCGACCATGCGCTTGAAGTCGTTCTGGGCGAGGGCGACCAGTGCTCCGTACAGCACGGAGACCACGCCGACGACGACGAAGACGAGCGCGTGGTCGCGCCAGGCGCCGGGCAGGACGGGCATCGCGATGCGCAGGAATCCGTACGTGCCCATCTTCAGCAGCACGCCGGCGAGGATCACCGACCCGGCGGCCGGGGCGTCGGTGTGGGCGGGCGGCAGCCAGGTGTGGAAGGGCACGGTCGGGGTCTTCACCGCCAGCCCGACGGCGATGGCGAGGAGGACGAGCGCTCCGTAGGTGGAGCGTCCGGCGAGGGGATTGGCGCGGGTCAGTTCGACGATGTCGAAGGTGTGCGGGTCAGTGGCCAGGTAGAGGCCGATGAAGCCGAGCAGCAGGGCGAGGGAGCCGATGAAGGTGTAGAGGAAGAACTTCAGCGCGGCGCGGGCGGCGCCCTGGTGTCCCCACCCGGCGATGATGAAGTACATCGCCACGATGGACAGGTCGAAGAAGACGAAGAACAGGATCAGGTCCAGGGCCACGAACAGGCCGAGGCACGTCGTCTGCAGGAAGAGGAACAGCGCCGCGAACTCCCGCACCTTGCGCGTCTCGCGCCACGCGTATAGGGCGCAGGCGAGGAACAGTACGCAGGTGACGGCCACCAGCGGCAAGGACAGGCCGTCGACGCCGACGTGGTAGCTGATGCCGGCGCTGGGGATCCAGCGGGCACGCGTCTCGTACTGCATGCCGCCATCGGCCCGGTATCTCGCCCAGACGATCACCGTCAGGACCAGTTCGGCGGCGGTGGTCACAACCCAGGCCGTCAGGAATAGGGTGCGGGGCGTGCTGCGCGGCAGGCACAGCAGGAGGGCCGCCATGGCGGTCGGGAGCAGGACGATGGCCGTGAGCACGGCGGTCACCTCACGAGGACGAGGACGACGGCGAGGACGGTGAAGGCGGCGACGGCCTGAGCGAGGTATTGGTGCAACTGCCCGGTCTGCGGTCGGCGCGCCCACCGGCCGAGCGCACGGGCGCCGCCGGCCACGCCTTCCACGGTGCCGTCGACGAGCCTCTCGGCCTGGGCATTGGTCCAACGCGCCAGCCGGACCGAGCCGCGGGCGGTGCCTTCGACGGCGCGGTCCAGCACCCGGTCGTCGAAGGCGGCGAGCGCGTCGGCGAGGCGCAGTACCGGGGTCACGAGGAGCGTGCGCGCGGCGGTCTCCAGGCGAAGCCATCCCGACGCCAGGACGCTGATCGGGCCGGGCAGGGCGAGGAGTCGAGGACCGCGGATCCAGACCACGGCCGAGACGGCCACCGCGAGCGCGCCGGACAGGGCGAACTCCCATACGTACGGACTGGGTTGTGCCTCGCCGCCGAGCACCCGCTCCACCGCGTCCCGTACGGGCGGGAAGGAGGTGACGGTCAGTGCGGCACAGGCGACGGCCAGAGCGGCGAGCGGCAGCCGAGCCGCATACGGCAGCCGCTGCTCACGTTCGTCCGGTACGGCAACGGGCTGCCAGACGAACCACAAGGCCTTCGCGCTGTAGACCGCGGAGATGACCGCACCGGCCAACCCGACGGTGTACAACGCCGCGTTGTCCTCCAGGGCACCGGCGAGCAGTACGTCCTTGGCCGCCCACAGGGCAAAGGGCGGGACTCCCGCCAGAGCCAGGGCCGCGACGGTGAAGGTGATCCCGGCCGTACGGTGCCGCCGAGCCGCGCCGCGCAGGGCGGGCAGCGCCTTGGTGCCGAGGGCCGTCAGCCAGGCCCCCGCGACGAGGAAGGCCAGGCTTTTGACGGCGGCATGGGCGATGAGCTGCAGGGTTCCGCCGGTGACCGCACCGGCCCCCGCGGCGAGCACCATGAAGCCGATCTGGGCACAGGTCGATGCGGCGAGCAGTTGCTTGAGGTCGGTCTGCGCCACGGCGACCAGGCCGAGCACCACCGCCGTCACCGCGCCCGTCCACGCCACCACCTGCCCGCCCCAACCGGACTGCGCGAGCAGCGGCTCCAACCGGAGCAACAGATACGCCCCGGCCACCACCATGGTCGCCGAGTGCAGCAGGGCGGAGACCGGGCTCGGCCCCTGCATGGCCCTGGACAACCAGAAACTGAACGGCAATTGGGCCGACTTGCCGAACGCGGCCGCGATGACACCGGCGGTAACGATGTCGGACCACGCCCCGGTGGTGGCCGTGAGGTCCTCAAGGGCGAGGGAACCGGCCTGCCCGCTCGCCAGCGCCGCTCCGGCGGCAAGGTAAAGACCGAGGTCGGCGGCGCGGGTGGTGAGGAAGGCCGTGTTGGCGGCATCGCCGCGCTCGGTGTCACGCCACCAGTAGCCGATCAGCGCCCAGGAAGTGGCGCCCATGACTTCCCACGCCATCAGCAGGACCGGCAGCGTGGTCGCGGTGACCGTGGTCAGCATCGCGCCGCTGAACAGCAGCATCAGCCCGAAGAAGCGGGCACGGGCCTCGCCCGGTCCGATGTCCGCGACGCTGAAGAGGAAAACGGCCACGGTCACCGCCGTGACGGTCACGACCATGAGGCCCGACAACCCGTCGACCGCGAGCCCGGCGGGGAGCCCTTCGAGCAGCGGCGCCTCGACCCGCGGGTGCTCGAACGCCACGGCGACGGCGAGGCCGAGCGCAGCGACGGCCGTGCCGACCGCGGCACCGGGGGCGTACCGGTCCGCCGGGCGGCCCGCGACCGCCAGCAGCGTCCCCACGGTCAGCGGCAGCGCGACGAGCGCCCACAGCAGCGCGCTCACTCCTTCAGCTCCGCCGCCATGTCGGTCATGTCGACCTCACGAGCCCGGAAAAGCGCCGTGACCACGGCGAACCCGATGGCCATCTCCACCGCCATCGCCGTAACCGCGAGGACCACCAGTACCTGCCCGTCGGCGGCGGCCGGGGCGATGTAGTGCCAGACGGCCGCGGCGCCGACGATGACGCCGCCCAGCATCAGTTCGAGCCCCATCATGAGCATCACGATCGACTGCTGGGTGAGCGCGCCGAACAGACCGATGCAGAACAGCGCGGCGGCGAGCAGCAGGAACAGCTCCAGGCTCATCGGCCCCTCCCTCCCTGTACCGGGTCGTCGGCCCTCCGCGCTTTCAGGTCGTCGCCGAAGCGGTCGTAGCGGCCCCGGCGGGTCGCCAGGACGACGGTCGCGACGATGGTGGCGAACAGGGCGAGCCCCAAGGTCATCATGGTGAGCATCTGAGGCCCCATCAGCGACAGACCCAGATCCAGGGTGGGATCGTCCGACGGCCTGCCGCGCCGGGACGGCCACGGGGCGAGCAGGATCCCTGCGGCGAGTACGGCGAAGACCACCGCGCAGATCGCGGCCGCACCCTGCTTGTTGTGGACCATGGTCATCGGCATGAGCCCAGCCGGATTCATCATGTACATCACCATGAACACGGCCATGATGGCCATCTCGATGGTCATCATCAGCACGATCACGACCCCGAGGTAGTCCAGCCCGAGCAGCAGCACTTCACCGCCCACGCACAGCAGAGAGGTCAGCAGCGCGTACGTGGCCCGGGCCATGGATTCGAACCGGAACACCATGACGCCACTGGCCACCGCCAGCAGGGCCAGCAGGGCCAGCACCCAGAAGATCACGTCGTTGAGCAGGGCCCTCACCTCCTCATCGGTTCAGGACGACGACGGCCACGAACAGCGCCTGAAGCAGCGTCAGCGGCACCAGCACCATCCACGCCAGCTCCATGTACCGCTCCATCCGCAGCACGGGCAGTGCCCGGCGCCCGGCCACCAGCAGCGCCAGCACCGCCGCGGTCTTCAGCAACGTCCACGCCCAGCCCGGCAGCAGCGGTCCGTGCCCTCCGCCGAGGAACAGCGGCACGCTGAAACCGGCGGTCACCACCAGCAGCAGCCACCGCCCGCCCAGGAACACCAGACGGTCCACACCCGCCAGCTCGGCCTCGGCCCCACCGGCCGCGTCCCGCGACAGCGGATGCCCGAACGGCCCCCAGAACGCCATCGCGAGCGCGCTCAGCAGATAGACGACGAACGCGGCCGGCATCCACACCGCGAACCACAGTCCGTCCTGGGCCGCGACCACGTCCCCGACCCGCAGGGACTCGGCGCCGAGAGCGGCAGTGGTGATCGCGAACATGTGCGGAAGTTCGTACGCCAGCCCTTGGGCGAGGAACCGGTACCCGCCGATCAGCGACAGCGCCGAGTTCGGTCCCCAGCCCGCCAGCCATACCGCCGCCCAGGCCAGGGCCTCCATCGCGTTGAACCACACGATGCCGACGGACGGATCGCTCACGGCACAAAAGCCCCACGGCAGTACGGCACCCGCGAGCACGGCGGCCACCGGGACCAGCACCACGCCCAGCCTTCCGAGCAGCCGGTCGGCGGCAGTCGTACGGCGCGGCTGCTGAACGAGCAGCCGCAGGGCCTCGCGCAACGGAGCCGTCGCCCGCAGCCCGGCCTCCCGGACACCCCCTGCCGGTCCGCGCTCGGCCGACCCGGACAGCACCGCGTCGAACCCCGCGGTGACCACGGCAGCCACGACCAGGGCGACCGGAAGGACGACGGCCGCCCACAGGGGCGCTGCATCAGGCATGGGCCGCTCCGGGCACGGTCGCGAGGGCGAGTTCGTCGAGGTCGGGATCCAGGCTGGCCACGATGATCCGCGCGCAGGCGAACTCCGCACCGGTCAGGAGTCCGGGGAGGACGTCGAGCAACACTTGCGACGGCGGCCGTGGTCCGTCCAGCCGGCCCCGCGGGCCGATGCGGTCATCCGGCGCCAACGGCCGTGTGTCATCGACCTCTTCGACGCCGCGCTCGACCTCGGTCAGCCACATCAGCAGCCGGTCGTACACGTCCCCGTCCGCGGCGAGCGCCGGTCCGGTCACTCCGGCAGCCCGCGCCCTGTCCGCCGGCAACTCCCCCAGTCCGGCGATCGACCAGCGCAGGGACCTGGACCGTCCGACTCTGCGCACCGTCCTGCGCAGATCACCGCCGATCCCCTCGCGCCACGCCCCCGCAAGCAGCTCATCCCGCAGCCGACGGCACCGCACCGCCACGTCGTCCCAGCCGACCAGAGCAAGGAGCCGTCCCGCACTGTCCAGATGCGCAGCGCAGCGTCGGCGCACCGCCTCTCCCCTGGTGACCTCCTCGCCGTGTGCGGCCCGCAGCCACGGCTCGTCCCAGAACGGCGGTCGAGGGCCGGACGCGACGGGGAGGTGGTCCACCTCGACGCCCTGTACGACGTCTCCTTGCAGGGTGAGACGGAGAACGAGACCCGCCGGCCAGTCGCTCAGCCCGGGACCGAGCGGCACATGCAGCTGGTCGAGCCGCAACTCGTCCCGGTCGTCCGCCCGCTCGGCCATCGGCAGGCCTGCCACCTCGCCCATGGCGTGTATGCCATGACCCATGTGATCCATAGGGCCGCCATGCCCTTGGTGGTCCAGATGGTCACCATGCCCTTGGTGATCCATATGGCCCATGTGCGCCGCATGGTCAGCGGGTCGGTGGTGCCCATGCCCCTCGTGGCCGGAGTGAGCGGCATGGCCACCATGGCTGTGGCCCATGCCGTGGTCGTCATGACCTCGACCTTCGGGGGCTGCGGGCGGCGAGTTGTCGTGGTGCGCGCCGTGGCCGTGCTCGTCTCCGTGTCCCTCGTGCTCGCCGCGTTGGTTATCACCAGGCTCGCCCACCGGGGCCTCCGACCGGTCGTCCATATGTCCGCCGCGCGGCGTCACCGCTCTGTCGGTCAGGTCCCTGGACGCCATGCCGAGGGCGTGGTCGACCTGCCCGCTATCCTCCACCACGACGCGCACTGCGGGCTCCGGCATCGACCGCTCGATGCGGTCCAGCCACTCCGCGTCCTCCGGCGCCGGAACGCCGCAGACGACCAGCAGATCTGCGGCGGCTGGAGCGCCGGCTACGGGCCACCCCCGCCGGCGCACCTCCGCCTCGGCCTCCAGCCGCAGTTCCGTCGCTCCGGGCAGCGTGACCGCGAGCACGGCCGGGCGGTTCATCGCCGTACGCCGCACCAGGCCCCTCAGGTCCACCGCAGCGCCCCCTCACGCCAGGCGTACGCCACCGCCGCGAACAGGATGCCGAGGAAGAGGAACATCTCCACGACGGCCGTGGTGCCCACCTCCGAGACGACCTTCACCCACGGGTACATGAAGAGCATCTCCATGTCGAAGGCCAGAAAGATCATGGTGACCGGGTACCAGCGCACGTGGAACCGGGACACGGCGTGCTCGCCCGGCTCGAGACCTCCGGCGAAGGGGCCGGTTTCGAGGGGAGCCCGCGCTGCCGCCAGCCACAGGCCCAGCCCGTACAGGCCGACCAGACCGGCCCCGACCACACCGAGGAGGACCAGCATTGGCTGCCATGCGTCCATCCCGCCCGACCTCCCTTCTCGGCGTCCTACCGCTTATGGTGCGCGACCGGCTGGTTCGGGACCTGGAGGCGGGCCCGACCCATCGGGAAATCCTGTCCAGAGATCCAGTTACCCCCTAGGGGTATGATGATGCCTCCCTCTTGGGAAAGGAGCAGCGCATGGTTCAGGGGTATGTCGTCAAGGGCATGACGTGCGCTCACTGCGTTCAGGCCGTCAGCTCCGAACTCAAGGGCCTCCCAGGGGTCGAGGACGTCCAGGTGGATCTGCCGTCGGGCAAGGTCATGGTGACCAGCGAGCAGCCGCTGGATCGCGCGGCCGTAGCCGCCGCGGTCGACGAGGCCGGTTACGAGCTCGTCGGCGGAGAGCCCCAGTGACGCGGCGAGCGGAACTGCTGCGCCGGGCTGTCGGTCACCCCGTCGTCAGGCTCACGGCGGCGGCACTCCTCCAGGTCGCGGCCTCCCACCTTACGGATTCCTCAGCGGCTCCGGCTTGGAAGTCCTGCGCGTGCGGCGGCACCGCCCGTGCCGCCCGCTGAGAAGTGACGCAGGCGAGGGAGACTTCTGCCCCGCCGAGGGCGGGCATGCCCATTGAGCCAGAGGCCGATGGCCGGGAGCTGCGGTTGGGCGGTGGTGGCTCCGGGCACACGGAGGACCGTTCGGGGCCGGTTGCTCTTGGCCGGTGACCAGCCCTGGTCAGTGCACGTGCGGGCCGCCGGTCGACTGTGGTCTGCCTCGCGGTACGAGGCCCAGGGCCAGCACGGCTGCGGCGGCGGCCGCCACAGCACACACCGTGAACGCGTCGCCGAACCCGTCCACCGAGTCTCGCTCGAAGCCGGAGGCTGCGACGCTGGAGACGAGGGCCACGCCGATCAAGCCGCCCACCTCGTGGAAGGTGTTGACGACCCCCGAGGCGAGCTTCTCGACCTCGTCCCGCGCCGTCAGCATGCACCGTGAAGGCATTGCCCTCCTGGTGGAAGACCAGGAACAGGCGGTACGCACCGGCGCTGGGTGCCATCGTCGTGAAGGACACTTGGTGTTGCCGTCGCCGGGCTCGCGGTTCAGGTGCACGTGCGGGTAGGCGAGGGTCACCGGAGCGCAGGGCAACCTGATAGCCGGCGAATACGCGGTAACCGTCGGCCTTGGGCAGGGTGACGGGCGTCGACCAGGTGCCGTCCGCGACTGGGCGTGGTGCAGGTGGCGGTAGACGGTCAGCAGGCGGAAATCGGTAGAAGATCCTTGCCGTGCGGGTCTCCAGGCCGCCTGGCGGTTCCGCTGCGTGGCCGTCGGCCTTCGTTTCGTGATGCCGGCCGTTCTCCTTGCGCGGCCACGTGGCCTCGGAGCCACTGTGCGTGCTCTTCGGCTCGGTGGAGCGGCGCTGCGCAGACGGACGAGTTCGGTTGTGGCCGGGCAGTGCCACCCCGGCCAGTCAGTCAGCCAGCAGCCTCGTGAGGGTATAAATCTTGCACGGGGCCGTCATCTCGGCATGGTACCTAACGGTTGCGTCGTGGCCGTTCTTCATTGTCTATCTCGCCGCTTCAATGCTCGATCATCACCTTCACAAACGCACGATCGAAGGCGGCCCCCTCGGGGTCCCTGAGTTTCTGCAGGTTGGCTCGGACAGCGAGGCGGCCGTTGTCGTGTGGCTGCCTGCATCCGTGCGCGCCTCCCATGCCGCCCTCGTCGGCTGACCCGGACTTGTCCAGTGCCTGAGCCTGCCTCCTGTACGGCGGATACTCTGGCGACGTCCGCGTCGTTGAGCGCGTCCGGAGCGGACGTCGTCATGGCCGTACCGCCCTCGCTCGTGGAGGCGGACAATGTCCCGGACGTACCGTCACTCAAGTCATGCCACCCATGCCGCCGCACGCGTTGGGAAGCCCGGCTCCGGCACAAGCACCGGCGAGGACGAGAAGACGGCGGTGCGTGGGCGATCGGTCGGGACAGCGCGTCATGAGTGTGCCTTCGCTGGACCGTCTTCCGCGCTCACCCCGCCGAGGTCGACCGACCCACAGCCGACGGGCTGGCAGTGGACGGACTCGCTTTGGGCCCCTTGAAGGGCTTGGACGGGTATCCGGTGTCGAAGTGCATGTAGTCGGGGACCTTGATGTCCTGCCAGACCCAGCCCTCCTCCGTGAACGCACGCCAGACCAGGCCGCCCTTGAGGATCTTGCCCTTCCCCTCGGTGCGCTCGGCGTACTCGGCGCTCGGCGACCACTTCTTGGTCCGCAGGTTGATCCACGGGTTCTCGAGCGGGTTGATGTCGATCGCGCGGCCGTTGGCGTGCGGGGACTCTCTGAACGGGGCGTTGATCTGGTCGGGGCGCCGGCAGTTGAACGCGGAGGTGTTGTCGGCGGCCAGGCTGGCGTTGAGGTCTCCATCGTAGACCTCCATCGGCTCCATACGGCGGATGGGAAAGCCTTCCTCGAACAGCCGCGTGAAGATGCGGACGACGCTGGCCGTCACATCGGCGTTGACCACGAGGACGCCGCGGTGCACTTCGCCGTCGAAGCCAAGGTAGTTCATCTCCACCCGGCGCAGCTGGTCGCGGACGTCAGGACAGCCCTTGCGCCACAGTCCTGCTTTGACCATGCGGGACCACTGGGCGTCCGTGATCGACGTGACGACGGCGTCCAGGGACGGTGCGGGGGACGGGGCTGGGATCAGGCTGGGCGTCCGTGAGGGCCGCGCCGAGGCCGTCTCATAGCTGTCGGTACCCGGCGGCGTGGACGGTGCCTCCTTGGACGCAGATGAGGATGAGCAGCCGCTGACCAGAAGCGCCGTCGTGGAGAGCAGTGCCACTCCTGCGAGGGTGAGTTTGAGGCGCCGCGTGCGGGCGGATGACGGCGTGTGGCGGTACGGGTGGTGGGGGCGGGCAGCGGTGCGCGTGTGCTCCGCCTCTGGTGCGTCGCTGGTCAAGCAGGGACTCCTGGAGTGCTTCCGGGGCAGCTGTGCCGAGCACGGAGGTGCTCCGCGGTGCGAGGTTGGTCTGGTCGGTCCTAGGTGAGGCGGACGGGGCCGGCGCCTCAGTGGCGCTCCGGTGTCAGTCCCTGGTGCAGCGCGAAGTCGTACGTGAGGAGGCGGCGGCCCTCGGGCGTGCGAATTTCTCCCTGAGGCAGCCAGCCGTGCCGCTCGTAGTACGGTCCCGCCCCGCCCTCGGCGGCGGTGACGAGGGTGACACGCGCGCAGCCCGCATCGGTCGCGTCCTTCACGAAGCGCGCGATCAACCTGGCCCCTATGCCACGGCAGCGGGCGTGCTCGGCCACGACGACGTAATCCAGGACAGCGGTGATGCCGACGGGACCGGCGGCGGGAACCTGCACGGCCGTCCGGTTGGGTATCAGCTTGCGGCCGTAGCGCACCAGCCGGGTACGTACGAAGTACAGCGCTAGGCGCGGCCGCAGACACAGGCTGCCCAGGGCGCGCAGCAGCAGACTGCGCCCAGACTCGCGCAGCACATGGCGGCGGTGCGCCGCCGGGTCGATCCCGCCGATGAGGAAACCCACCGGCTGTCCGCCCATCTCCGCGATGTAAGCACGCGCATCCGGGCCGGTGAGGTAGGTCCGGTTGTACGCGGCCAGGAACTTCGGCCCGAGGCGCGCGAAGAAGCCGTCCGGAAAGTGTCTCAGGTGCTCGGCTACCACGAACGGGAGGTCGTCCGGGTCCATGAACCGGATCCGGAAGCCGCTGTCCGCGCGCTGGTCGTCGGCTCTGCTCTCCCCGACCGAAGGCCCTTGAGGGGACCGGTGCGGGACGGACAGGGCAGGGCTCGGGTATGCGGCTGAGCGCGTATCGGCGTCCACACAAAAGAAACTACTACATTGCTTAAAAACTTAGTAGATCAGTTGTTCTCTCGAGGGGCGGAGCTCTCGACCCCGGCCCCGCTTGGCGGACTGGTGTCCGCGAGACAGACGACGCCAACACCCGGGAGAGAGCCGGGATACGACCACTTGGTGAGCTCGAAGCTGAGATCATGCGCGTGGTGTGGCAGAGCGAAGAACCCCTCGCCGTTCGCTCCCTGACGAACGTGCTCGCCGAACAGCGCTCACTGCCCGTCACTACGGTGATGACCGTTACGGAGCGGCTGCGGGAGAGGGGCCGGCTGACCCGGGCCAGGACGGACGCTCCTACCGCTACAGCGCCGCCTCACGGGACGACGGTACTGACCAGGTCATCCACGAGCTCCTGCGCTGCCAGGTCCGTGAGAACGAACCGGCGCCTGGTCCGCGACTACGAGCACCGCCCGTCCTCCTCTGCCTCCCGCGTCTACGGGCGATGGCCATGTCATGAGTTTCACCAGGAAGCAGTGGCTGACCGAAGCCCGCGACCGGACCAGGAGGCGAGTGTTCGCGGCACAGCCAGTCGTGGGTGAGGTCACCCGCTCATCCAACCCTGTTCCCTCTGCATTCGACACGCGCCTCCGGGCCCCGTGTCCGTCAACCGGCAGTCTCTCCTTCGCAGGTGACCTTGTCGCGCGGCACGTACCGCGTCTTGAAGGTCTCCCGCTTGACTTCCTTGCCGTCGTTCTTGAAAACCCGGTCGACCGCGACGTCGAAGCCTTCGAGCGGGGTCTGTGGCACGCACTTGTCGCCGGAGCCCTCGCGGGTTGCGGGCTTTTTGACGTTGGTGCGCGGGCCCTTGACCGATTCGATCTCGTCGTACTTCTTGGTGCCGAGGAAGGTGACCGTGATGGAGCTGTCCGTGGCGCGCGCGTCGATGTAGATGGCGTTGCCGGAGTCGTTTTTGAACTTCAGGTCGAGGCTTCCCCAGGCCACCGTAGCCTCGCGACCCTCCGGATAGCGCTCGATGTAAAAGGAGTGGGCTCCGTACTCCACCGGCTTCACTCCTGCGAAGAAGAGGGCGTTGAAGGTCGTTGTGGCGACGGCGGAGACGCCGCCGCCTGCCGCCTTCTCGAACTGGTTGTTGTTGATGATGATGCCTTCGACGAACCCGTTGGCCTCGGTCCGCTCGCCAACGGTGCGGTTGAAGCTCCAGGTCTCGCCTGGCAGCACGACGGAGCCGTTGATCAGTTCCGCGGCGCGGCCGATGTTCTTGACGCGGTAGGGAGCGGGCTCGAAGTTGACCGTGAAGGTCGACATCTGCTCCTTGATGCCCAAGCGGCCGATGTCGTCGCGGGTCAGTTTGGGCTGCACCTTCTCGGTGGTCACCGACCCGGTGCGGGCCGCCCCGGTCTCGGTCAGCAGCGGCAGCACGGCCTTCTGCAGCGCCTTGGCCGTGACCTCCTGCCCGGCCTTGCCGTCCGAGGCCACCACCACGCGCCCGTCGTCCAGGCGCAGCTTCGCGTTGACCGCCTTGTCGGTGACCTGTGCGAGGGGACTTGCCACCGCCGGATCGGCCAGGAGCCCCTTGCCGTCGAGCACCGGCTTCAGCCTATTTGCCTCGTCCGGTTTCATGGTGAGGTGCTTGCTCAGCGTCGCCGGGCTGATCTCGATCTTCCGACTCCCCACGGTCAGCGTGACGGGCGCCGACATCGCGGGGGCGGCGAACTCCTTCATCGCACGGTTCACCTCCGCTGTGCCGATCTTGGGTTCGGTCGTGCGGACCGGCAGATGGACCGGCTCCGTGCCCTGGCCGGGGATCACCGAAGCCAGTGCCCTGACTGCTTCGTCCACGTCCAGGGATTGTCCGGATACGGGCTTCACGGTTGTCGGCTCTCCCGCGTGGAAGGTGACGGCGCCTTCCCGGACCTTCCGGTCGTGCGCTCTCGCCGTCTTGGCCAGTGCGGCGCGTACCTTCGCCTCGTCCACGCGGATCACCGGTTCGACCACGCGGTCACCGCTGGTGAACAGGCGACCGATCACGGTGATCGGGTCGGACCCCGCCTGCGCGGCGCGGGCGACGGTCTCCTCACTGTCCAGCGAGAATCCGCTCGCGTCGATGGCGGCAGCGCTGTCGCCGATGCGTACCTGCACCGGCTCCGACCAGGCGCCCCCCAGGTCGGTGTCCAGCTTCTTTTGGGCCTGCGAGCGGCTCATCTCTCCGATGTCCACACCGCTCACCCGGGTGCCCTCGGGTACCTCGTCACTGGAAGCCAGCAGCCCGGCCAGATACAGCCCGCCGAAGCCGACACCCGCTGCCGCCCCCGCGACGAGCGCGACACGGCCTATTCGGCGACGAGCCGATGACCGGGGGTCTGCGGTGTCGGCGGGGTCGGTGGGGTCGGCGGGCGGGCCGAGAAGGGATGAGCGGAGCACGGATGGTTCTCCTCGTCTGTGACGGTCGCAGGTGCCGGGGGGCTGGCGCCCAGCGGTGCGCATGCCGGGCGATGAGGTGAAGACGCTTGTGGTGGTTCCGTAAGATCCGCCGCCGGTCAGGCTCCGGAGTCGCTGTCCCGCCCCCTCGCCGGCCGCGAGGCTCGGATGCGCCGAGACGGCGGGTCATGTCGTCGGGTGGGAGGGGGAAGAGCCGGGCGGGTGGAGTCGTACGTCATGGCCGGGATCACCGGAATGCCGGACGGCGGCGGGCCTGCTCCGCGCCGCATCCCGCACCCGCAGTCTCCGTGTCGGCGTCGAGGATCTCACCGACGAATCCCGGGTTCCGGACACACCACGACCATCGCGCTGCGAACGCTTCATGAGCATGCGACGGGCTGTGCCTCGGCCCGGCTTGGGTTCGGGTGCGGCACCTCCCGCCGGTCGTGGAGCTGCCCGCCTCCCGCGGCCCGGCTGAGGCGTGGTGCTGCCGGGGCCGCCGGAACGGCCAATGGCATGGTGCGGGCGCGGGTCGGCCGCTTGGGCGATGGGCACGAGAGCTCCTGTTCTCCGGCAGGTGTCCCATGACGGTGATGTCGTTCGGACTCGCCGCTGGGCCGGTTGCCCGTCTGATCGGAACTCATCCTATCTTCTAGCGAACTAAGTCAGTTAGTTGATGGGTGGGCGCCGGTCGGCCCACAGCGTTCGTGAGAGGTCCGAGGGTGGTCGTCATGCCGTCCACGGCGGTACTGCTCCGGTGAAGCCCCTGGTCTGTGGAGAGCGGCTGTACGGGCCGCGCATCCTGGCCTCGGTCGGCAGGGGCAGTGCCTCGTGGAGCAGCCGCACCACGTCGGCGAGGTCGTCGCGCTCGGAGCGGCACGCGGCACAGCGTGCGAGGTGGATCTCGATAGGCGCGTCTTCCCCCGGCTCGAGGGCCTCGAGCACGTACGCCCCGAGCCACTCGCGGATTTCGTCGCATCCTGCTGGCGGATTCGACATGCGCCCTCACCCTCTCGTTTCACGTCCGGCGTTTCGGGAGCGGTCAGGTGGCCTGGTCAGAGGCCAGGTGATCCCTGCCTCAGCAGCGGGGACGCCCTGCTTTTGTGGCCGGGTACCCCCCGGTGCCGCTTGTCCTGCGATGTGCTGCGGCTGCGAATCGTCGCCCGCTGCGACCGAAGCGACGGCCGGCGTCGCACCGTCCCGGCGAAACCGCCGCGCTCGGTGCCCGGCCGCCGTGCCGCGGCATCCCTCTCGATCACCGTCAACCGGCGCCGGTCGGCCGTCGTCGATGACTCGCCTTGCAGGACGATGCGGATGGAATTGAACGTGCTGCTTTCGTCAGCGGGCAGACGCAGTGGCGCGGGGCCGAAAGGCCGCCTCAGGTGGCCCGCGTGTCTTCCCCTTCGCGGCCTTTGTGCGCCGCCACCCGCCCGGAGCCGGCCACCGAATTCTACTAAGTGACTTAGATTATAGCTTGTGAAGGTGACCGGTGCTGCAGGACCGGGCGCCGCATTGGCCGCGTATGGACTGGCTGTGGCGTGCCACCGGGCGGCTGGGCATGCGCTGCATGGCGATTCAAGAGCCTGGGGGAGTGCACCGCGCCGCTCATCGAACAACCTGGGCCACGGACGCGCCAGGCGACCGCACCGGCACGACACTGCTACGGCTGTTCTGCGGGTTGGACGGCGACGACGATCGCCGAGCTATGGGCGGCACTCGTCACCATGCGGGACATAAGTCGGGATGAGGGAGGGGCGCTCCCGGCCCAAGCCCCGCGCCAGCCCGGTGCACTCCGCCGGGAACAAGAGCGGGCTCACGCGGAGGTCGGGTCGGGATCGGCCTCGGTGCGCGCGGGGTACCGCTCGTCGTAGCGGCGCACCTTCCACAGTGCGACGGCGCCGATCCAGGTCGCCAGGAAGGTGACCACGATGACGATGCCGATCGTGTTGAAGTCGATGGCGGCGAGCCACGACCAGGGTGCGCGGTCGGCCGCGCCGAGTTGTTCGGCGAGCAGGACGACCAGTTCCACGGTGCCGACCACGAAGGCCACGAAGATCGACAGGCCGGTCATGGTGAGGTTGTAGTAGATCTTGCGGACCGGGTTGGTGAACGACCATTCGTACGCCTTGGCCATGAACACCCCGTCCGTCGTGTCCATCAGGCTCATGCCGGCCGCGAAGATCAGCGGCAGCGCGATGATGGCGAGGGGTGGCAGGGTGCCGTCCGCGGCGGAGCCCGCCGCGAGACCGAGGGCGCCGACCTGGGTGGCGGTGTCGAAGCCGAGGCCGAAGAGCAGGCCCACGAAGTAGAGCTGCCAGCTGTGGTTGATGAACCTGTTGTAGCGGCCCTTGAAGACGCGGTTCATCAGCCCGCGGTCTGCCAGCAGCCGCTCCAGTTCCTCGGGCTGGTGGCGGCTCGCCTTGGCCTCGCGCCAGGCCCTGATGATGCCGCGCAGTACGGCGAAGTTCAGGGCGGCGATGGCGTAGAGGAACAAGCCCGAGACCAGTGTGCCGATGATGCCGCCGATGTCGGCGAAGCCCGCCTGGAAGCGGTTCGCGGCCTGGGCGGCGAAGGCGATGCCGATGGAGAGGCCGAAGACCACGGTGGAGTGCCCGAGTGAGAAGGCCAGACCGACGCCGAGCGGGCCCTTGCCCTTCTGCAGCAGGTAGCGGGTTGTGTCGTCGATGGCCGAGATGTGGTCCGCGTCGAAGGCGTGCCGCATGCCCAGGGTGTAGGCGATCCCGGCCGCTCCGGCGTACAGCAGCTGGCCCTGGCTGTCGGCGAGTCCGCTGTAGCGCGCGTTGTAGTACGCGAAGAGACCGAAGCCCGCGATGTGGAGTACCGCGATGAACCCGTACATCGCCGCAAGGCGCCGTATCTCACTGTCGTCGAACCGGAGGCGCCGCCGGGTAGTGGGGGCGGTCTGCGTGGTCATGGGGGCATCCCTCCGGGTCGGCTCCGCTGCGGCTACTAATGCGTTTCGTGATTATATGCAACATACTTGCAGCAAGCCCCGGCCCTGGTGGACGGGCCCCAGGCGCGGCTCGGTGCTCGGCTGGTCCAACGCGCCACGGACGCACTCCACAGCCGACGCTGCGGCCAGATGCCTGCATCTCGACGAGACCCCTCCACGCCCGGAGGGTCCGTTCGCCGTCCTCGTGGCGGTTGTCGGCCTCGGCCGGCTCCATGTGCCTTAACGCGGCCGAGGTGAGCGACATCGGGGCGGCTCCAGGCCTGTGTCTGGCCGGGGGGGGGCTGTCTGGGTTGGCCTGGCCTGGGCGCGGTCCGGCTTCGCTCCGATCTGCCTCGCGCTTGCGCCGGTACGGCTGGAGTAGGTAAGCGCGCCTACCGGCACGGATTCTGGTTCAGTGGTCACCGGCCTGCTTGCCCGGCATGGCCCGGATTCTGGCGTCAGATCCGTCGGTGCGCCGACACCGGCTCCGTCGTTGCTTACGTCGGGTCGAGGCCATGGCTGCGCAGCCACGCCAGCGGATCGATCGCGGGGCCACCGCCCGGGTGGACTTCCAGGTGGAGGTGAGGGCCCGACGAGTTGCCGGAGCTGCCGGCGTAGCCGATCACGGTCCCCGCCTTGACGTACCCGGAGCGGATCCGGGCACTGGCGAGGTGCGCGTACCAGGTCTGTGTGCCGTCGGGGGCTGTCACCTCGACGATGTTCCCGTAGGAGGAATTCCACTTGGCGACGACCGTGCCGTCGGTCACCGCCATCACGGGTGTGTTCATGGGCACAGGGAAGTCGAGCCCGGTATGCCGGCTCGACCACATGGAGCCGACGGCTCCGAACAGTTCGCCGACTCCTTTCTGCGTGACGGGGAGTACGAACTTCGGGCGCATTGCCTCCCTGCGTGCGGCCTCCGCCTTCTTGCGGGCCGCTTCCGCGGCTCTGCGCCTCTGTTCCTCCCGCCGCTGCTGTTGAAGGTCGACGCGCTCCTGGGTGCGGGTCGCCCGATCGGCGAAGTCATCGGCTTCCCGGCTCAGTGTGGTGAGCTGGGTGTCGAACTCGCTGTTGGCCGCGGCAGGTTCGACGCTCGGGCCGGGGGCGGCCTGGGGCTCCTTGCCGCCGCTGAAACCGACGGAGGCGGCTGCGATCCCGGCCATACCCAGGAACGCGGCCGAGGGGGCGACGACGGTCAGGAACGCGGATCCCCGACGGGGCGCCCGGCGACCTCGCCCACTGGCGCGGCGCGACGCTCTCCGGCCAGTGGGGCCGCTGGTTGCGCAGTCTCCTTCGGGCGCTTCGGGTACGGGCGGCGACGCGATTACCTCGTCGCCGGAAGGCGCTGGGCCGGATATGGCGGGGCCTGATATGTCTGCGTCGGGAGCCGAAGAGTCCTGGCCGGCGGAGGCCGCCCACTGGTCCCCGTGCCATGGCTCGCTCAGCTCGGTCGGATAGCCGGGGTGCTCCCACGGAAGAGCCGCGTCATGGCCAGAATGGGGTGCGGGCCAGGCGTGATCATGGACGACAGGTTCGCCCTGTGTGCCAGGCGCCCCACCGAAGAGTGGATCCGGCTCGGCATATCCGGCGTACGGCTGCGCGAAGCCGTGATCCGCGTGGCCGTCGACTCGAAGCGGCATTGCCCACTGGGAGCTCTCCGGCCCTGACGAGTGCGGTACGTCGGGGACCACTGCCGAGGGCCAGGCCCCCGAAGCACGACCGTAGTCCACCAGCACCTTCTCTTTCACCAGGGCAGCCGAGGGGCGGGCGGTGCCTGCGCCTGCGGTGAGGCCGCCTGATCCCGGACCAAGCGAATACTAACCTACTACGTAACCATTTCGAGATGGGCGGCCGACCAGGCCGCCCCGCCACTGAGTCTGATGGAGTGTCACTGCAGTGACCTGCGGCATTCAGCGTGTTGGGTGAGGTTGGTCACGCTGTGAGGGCGAGCGGAGACCATGTGCGACGTCTGTCGTTTGCCCCAGCAGCGGCGGGTGTCGAGTCGCCGCAGACCGCCGAGACGCACAAGCCGCGCCGCTGAGGAAAACGGTGGCCGACGAACCAGGGGGATTACCGTCATGCGTCTATCGCGCCCGCACCTGCGCGCTGTTCTCAGGCCGCGCCTCCCGCGCACACGCGCGGTCCAGCGACGGGCCGTGCAGGCTCTGATGCTGCTGTGCGTGCTGGCACTGCTACCCGTGACGTGGGTGTTCACGACAGCGGACGACCGGCTGCGGACGACGGCCGACGTCCCCCGCACCGATGTCGCCGTGGTCTTCGGCGCGGGCCTGCTGTGGAACGGCGAGCCGTCGATCTTCCTCGCCAACCGCCTCGACGCGGCGGCCGAGCTGTACCGCGAGGGTCGCGTCAAGGCAGTCCTGGTCACCGGAGACAACAGCAGTCACCACTACAACGAACCGCACAGCATGCGGCACTACCTCACCCATCGCGGGGTGCCCGCCGACCGCATCGTCAGTGACTACGCCGGCTTCGACACCTGGGACTCCTGCGTGCGGGCCAAGAAGATCTTCGGCGTCGACCGGGCGATCCTGGTCAGCCAGGGCTTCCACATCCGCCGGGCGGTCGCCCTGTGCCAGGAGGCGGGCGTCGACTCGTACGGCGTCAGCGCGGCCGACCACCACGATGCCGTCTGGTACTACGGCGCCACCCGCGAACTGTTCGCCGCGAGCAAGGCGGCCCTGGACGTGATGGTCGAGCCCGACCCCCAGTTCCTCGGACCGAAGGAACCGGGGGTGGAGAGGGCGCTGGCCGACGCCCCGTGATGAGGCGTCGGCTGACGAGCCGTTGAGTCGGCGTGCACATCTCCCGAAGCCGCGCATGACCTGCCGGTCCTCCGCCGCCCACAGGACGTGGACCTCGTGCCGTTCAAGCGACGCCCTCACCGAGGCCGGTCGCCCAGGCTGGCACGCGCGGCCCACCGCCCCGCCGCCGTGCCGGACCAGCACTCCGACAGCCGGGCCATGATCGTCCCGCCGTGGGGAGTGGCACGCTCATGCCTGGGGCAGCTGTGTGCGGCCGCGGCCGGAGCGGGCGACGGCGACCAGGATGACCCCCGACAGCCCGTACAGCGCGACGGCGGCGGTCATCCTGCCCGCGCCGTCCTTCTGCGGGGCGGGAGGGAGGTAGAGCGGCCGAGTCTCCTGCAGAACCTGTGAGGATCCGGCCTCGACCGGTATCCAGGTCTCCGTCGACCGCGTCCCGGTGTCGGGGAAGGCGGCGTAGACGAACCAGCGACCGGAATCCGGCACCACGATGCTCCCGCGGTAGACGCCGCTGCCGGACGATTGAAGGGGTGCGGACAGTTCCTCCCCGGCACGTCGTGCGACGAGGGTGGCGCCACTCGTTGTGCCCGGCTCCGGAGCCACGGTGACGTCGATGCGGGAGCCGCGCACCATCGCCCGCCAGCGGGCCTCGCCGGCCTCGGTTCCCTGGCCCGGGTCGTGCGCGACCGCTCGCCCGGTCGACAGCAGGGGCAGCGCCAACGTCAGCGCGGCGACCGCGAGCCCGGCCGTCCGGATGAACGGGAGCCCGGTGCGCGGCAGTCCCTCGGCAAGGAGCACGACCAGTGCCGAGCCGCCGAGCGAGACCAGCAGGGATGGCACGATCCGGTCGGCCGCGAGGGTCGTGCCGTGCGGCAGGACGGGAAGCAGCGGCACGTACGCCGCGTGTACGGCGAGGGGAACGACCGGCGCCAGCCCCCACGGAGACGTCCGCCACCCCCGGACCACATCGGCCGCGAGGGCTACGACGAGCACGGGCGGCACGATCGGAGTGGAGTGCCCGAGACCGGCGAGGACCGGAATCACCGCCAGCCGCACGGCGGTGGCGACCAGGGCCGCGCGTGTGACGGCCCATGGGTGCGGGTCGAACCGCCGGATCAGCACGATCGCCAGGGTGATCCCGGTGGCGGCGGCGGGCAGGAACCAGACGGGCGAGTACTGCGGTACGTCGGATTCGTACTCCATGACCGGCGCCAGCGAGGCGGCGAGCACGAGTCCGCTGCCGAGCACCAGCGACCCGCCGCCGCCCTCGGCGGCAATGGCCCGCAGGAGGGTGACGGCCAGGGCGAACGTGGCCACGATGGCGAGCAGGTGCGGCGGGCTCCACAGCACCGCATCCCGGCCGAACGCGACGTGCCAGGCCTCGTCCGCCGGAGCCGAGATGCCGATGGCTCCGGCGGACACGACCGCCCATCGCAGCAGTGGGTCCGCCATCGTCGTACGAAGGTCCTGGCCACGGGACCTCTCGATCCCCCACCACGCGGTGGCGGCGAGAGTCACCATGAGGGAGCCGTAGAGCAGCGCGTGCGGTGGGCTCCAGAAGGTGTCCCGGCCCACGTCGGTGTGCAGGGAGTCGTCCCAGTACATGGCGAACAGTGCCAGCAGCCCGCCTGCCGCCGCGGTGATGAGCCGGTTCATGCTCTCCGTCTGCCTTCGGGGTGAGTGATGGCTATGCGGTGAGCGTATACCCCTAGGGGGTATAAGGGAACCCTGTGGGTCAGTCGAGGGCGCTGCCCTTCTTCCAGGTCTCCCAGTCGACGTTCCAGGCTCCGTAGCCGTTGTTGACCGCCACGGTGTCCGTGGAGTTGACGACGGTGACGGGGTCGCCGAGGTGGACCTGGTCGTAGAACCACTTGGCGTCCGCCGTGCTCATGCCGATGCAGCCGTGGCTGGCGTTGACGCGGCCGAACTTGCCCTCGTTCCAGGGTGCCGCGTGGGCGTACGTCCCCGAGGGGGTGAGCTGGACGTCCCACTTCACCGACTCCATGTCGTACGCCTCGGGGCCGAAGATGCCGACCGTGGCGGAGTTCATGCGGATGCTGGGGACCTTGCTCAGCACGACCATCGTGCCGTTCCAGGTCTCGAAGTCCTTCTTGCCGGTGGAGACCTTCAGCGTGCGCAGCGTCTTGCCGTTTTTCGCCACCGTCATCGTCTTCTTCACGACGTCCACGGTGCTGGTCACGGCATCGCCGATGGTGAAATTCACGACGCGCTGCTGAGTGCCGTACACGGCGTTGCCCGCATCGACGCCGGCCAGGTCCATGCGCAGGGTGACCTTGGTGCCCGGCTTCCAGAACTCCTTGGGGCGGTAGTCGACGCGGTCCTTGCCGTCGCGGTCCTTCATCCAGCTCCAGGCACCCTCGACCGCCGGGGAGGACGTGACCTTGAGCTTCCGCTCGACCGCCGCCTTGTCGTGGATCGGCTTGTTGAACGTGATCGACACCGGCATGGCGACACCGACCTTCGCGCCCTTGTCGGGGTTGTAGGTGCCGACGAAGGTGTTCTCGGCCGCCTCCGTAGTGAAGGAGGCGGTATCGGTGAGGGCCGACCCGTCGGACGCCTTGCCCTTGGCGTTCACCGTGTAGGTCGCGCCCGGGGCGAGCGGCGTGCTCGAGGTCCATACGGACTTGTCCTTGGACCAGGTGCCCGAGAGCTTGCCCGGGCCGGGGGAGATGACCTCGACGGACGACAGGGACCCGCCCTGGGCGCGCACCGTCACCTTCCGGCTGACCGGCACCTTCTGGCTCTCGGCGCCCGGCTCCACGACTATCGCAGCCGGGCCGCCGTTCTTCCCGCCGTCGGCCGCCAAGTCCGAGCTGCTGTCCGCCTTGCCGCCGGCGCTGCACGCGGCGAGGACGACGGCAGCGGCGGAGGCGAGCGCGAGCGGCTGTACGGTCCGGCGGCTCAGCCGTGCTGTCAGGCGCTGTCGCATGACACCCCTCTCCAGAGTCTCTAAAGGAGCTAAGTGCTTTCGTAGACGAGTGAATGACGCACTCGGTTCCCGGAATCGGCAGGCTGGCGCGGGGCCGGGTGCAGAACGGATTCTGCCGTATGGCAGACTCCTCACGTGGCTACTAGTGATTTTCGTAGTCTCGCTGATCCACCCGCGCAAGGCGATGCGTCCGCGAGCGACTCCGCGCGGCAGGACGGCGAGCCCAAGGGGCTCGGGCCGGTCGGCTGGCTGCGCTGGTTCTGGCGTTCGCTGACCTCGATGCGTACGGCGCTGATCCTGCTGCTCCTGCTCGCGCTCGCCGCAGTGCCCGGCTCCCTGGTCCCCCAGGAGGGGAGGCAACCCGCCCAGGCCGCGGACTTCCGCGAGCGCAACCCGAACCTCGCACCGCTCCTGGACAAGCTCGGCTTCTTCGACGTCTACTCCTCGCCCTGGTTCGCCGCCGTCTACCTGCTGCTCTTCATCTCGCTGGCCGGCTGCATCGTGCCGCGGATCCTGCAGTACGTGCGCACCCTCCGCTCCCACCCGCCGGCCGCGCCCAAGCGGCTCGACCGCCTGCCTCAGCACTGCAGCTGGACGGCGTCGGCGGACCGGGGCGAGGTGCTGCTCACCGGCGCGGACCTGCTGCGGCGGCGGCGCTTCCGCGTCGCCGTCCACATGGAGGGGAACGGCTCGGTCGCGGCGGAGAAGGGGTACCTGCGCGAGGCAGGGAACCTGCTGTTCCACGCCTCCCTGTTCGGGCTTCTCATCGCGCTCGCCGTCGGCAGTCTCTTCGGCACGACCGGCCAAAAGCTGGTCCTGGAGGGGGACAGCTTCACCAACACCCTCACGCAGTACGACGACTTCAGCCCCGGCACGCTGGCCTCCGCCGACAGCCTGAAGCCGTTCAGCTTCCGGCTCAAGGGCTTCTCGGCCACGTATCAGCGCAGCGACCCGCAGCGCGGCACCGCGAGCTCCTTCGTCGCGCGCCTGAACTACAGCACGAGCGACGGCGGGCCGAGTCGGGACACCCTGGTCGAGGTAAACAAGCCGTTGGAGGTGGACGGCTCCAAGGTCTTCCTGCTCGGCCACGGCTACGCCCCGGTCGTCACCGTCCGCGACGGCAAGGGCGAGATCGCGTGGCAGGGGCCCGCCGCGTTCCTTCCGCAGGACGGCAACCTGACCTCGACGGGCGTGATCAAGGCACCGGACGCCCGCAACCGCAACGGCAAGCGGGACGGCCTCGGCTTCACGGGCCTCTTCCTGCCCACCGTCCAGCTGGACTTGAACGGCTGGCGGTCCTCCTTCCCTGCCACGGACGACCCGGCGTTGGTCCTGACTGCCTTCCACGGCGACCTCGGCATGGACAGCGGGAAGCCGCAGAACGTCTACCAGCTCGACTCAAGCCGGATGACCCAGTTCCGCAAGGCCGACGGCTCCCCGTTCGCGCAGGCGCTGCGCCCCGGCGACCGGATGACACTGCCCGGTGGTGCCGGCTCACTCACCTTCGACGGCATCAAGCAGTGGGCGAGCTTCCAGATCGCCCGCAACCCCAGCAACAGCATGGCTCTGTGGAGTTCGGTCGCCATGGGACTCGGCCTGTGCGCGTCGCTCTTCGTCCGCCGACGGCGGGTGTGGGTGCGTGTGGAGCCCACGCTCTCCGATCGCGTACGGATCACGGTCGCCGGACTGGACCCCAGTGGTACCGACCGGACGGCCGAGGAAGTGGCCGAGCTCGCCGAGGAGTTGCGCGAGCGGTACCCCGACTTGAAGAACGTCAAGGCAGACGTGGAAACCCCCGAGCCCCTGCCTCAGGAGCAGACGTGAGCAACACCTCTCTCGCGGACCAGAACCTGGCCCAGCTCGCCAACTGGCTGATGTACTCGGCGATCGCCGTCTATCTGCTCGCCTTCGTCGCCGCGTGCGCGGAGTGGGCGTTCGGAAGCCGAGGGCCGGGCGGTCGTACGTCCGCCGGGTCTTCGGCGGAACAACAGACTCCGGTCGCGCCCTCACGCGGCCGGACAAGGAGCGCGGTCGTGGGCGGTGCGTCGGGAAGCAGCACGCAAGTGCTGGCACCGCCCGCGGCCGCGCCTCCGGAGAAACCCCAGGTGCCGGTGGGAGACGGTCCCGGAGCAGCCGGAAGCAGCCCCAAGGCCGACCTCGTCGGACGGATCGGCGTCTCGCTGACCGTGCTGGCTCTTCTGCTGCACTCCGGCTCGGTGCTGACCCGCGGTCTCGCGGTGAGTCGTCCGCCATGGGGCAACATGTACGAGTTCTCCACCGCCTTCGCCCTCATGGCGTCGGCCGCGTACGTCGGCCTGCTCGCCGCCCGTAAGCCCGTGAGATGGCTGGGAGTCCCGGTCCTGTTCTCGGTCCTGCTCACCCTCGGTCTCGCGGTGTCGGTGCTGTACGTCGACTCCGCCCAACTCGTGCCCGCCCTGCACTCCTACTGGCTGTGGATCCACGTCTCCGCCGCGATCATCTCCGGCGGCGTGTTCCACACCGCTGCCGTGGTCAGCTTGCTGTACCTGTTCCGCGACCGGTGGGAGCGTGCAGCGGCGGCCGGTCGTGAGCAGAGCCGGGCAGCTGCGCTGCTGGGGCGTTTGCCGTCCGCACGGACGCTGGACAAGCTGGCCTACCGGCTGACCGCTCTGGTCTTCCCCCTGTGGACGTTCGCGATCATCGCCGGTGCAGTGTGGGCGGAGGCCGCCTGGGGCCGCTACTGGGGCTGGGACCCCAAGGAGACGTGGGCCTTCATCACCTGGGTGGCCTACGCGGCGTACCTGCATGCCCGTGCCACCGCCGGGTGGAAGGGGCGGCGCGCGGCGGTGCTCGGCCTCGTGGCCTTCGCCACGTTCGTCTTCAACTACTACGGCGTCAACATCTTCATTACCGGCCTGCACTCGTACGGAGGGCTGCCGACCAAGTGACGATCTGATCTGTCCTTCGATGTTGTAGCTTACCCCCGGGGGGTAAGATGCCTACGTCGGCGAACGGCAAGCGCGACCAGGTGGAGATCATGACGATACGGGCAGCTCACAGCGGCGGCAGGGCCGTCCGCTGGACGTATGGGGCGTTCCTCGCCCTGTGCGTCGCGCTGGCCGTACTCGTCCATCACGAGACGGTCACGACGGGCGCCTCCCGCATGATGGGCGCTTCTGCCATGCCCGCGAAGGATGTCGCCTCCATGCGGGGCGCTGCCCATGCCGCACACGTCATGCCGGGAAAGACGTCGCCGACCACCTGGGAGGCGTCCTCCGCGCATAACGCCGATGCCGGCGGTTGCGCCGAGCCTGGCATGCAGCACTGCACCACGGCGAGCATCGGCTCCGCACAGCTTGCCGTGCCTGGTGAGACCGGGGTGTCCCTGCTCGCGGACCTCCGGGAGGGCACGCAAGAACGCACGCCATCCGGTACGGTCGGCCGCGCCCCTCCCGACCTGTCTGTCCTCTCTCTGCTGCGTATATAGGCCACCTCCACGAGACGGTGCGTGTCATGTGACGTGCCGTCCCTCCGTGACCACATCCGCAGTGACCGACGCAGAGGACAACAACGCAATGAACAGCATCAACCGCCGCTCCGTCCTGCTCGCCGGACTGGGAGCCGCAGGCGCCGGCGCGCTCGCCGCCTGCACCAACGGGAGCGGCTCCAGTGGCAAGGCCCTGATCAGCCCCTCCGCCTCCGCGGTCGCCGCGAAGGAGAAGAAGCGCAAGGGCACCGGACGCCAGCAGAAGCTCACCCTGACCGCGGCGCCCGCCATGATCGACCTCGGCGGCGGCGTCATGCCCAAGACCTGGGCCTTCGACGGCCGCACCCCGGGCAAGGAGATCCGGCTCTCCGTCGGCGACACCCTGGTCGCCGAGCTGTCCAACCAGCTCCCCAACAAGACCACCACGTCGATCCACTGGCACGGCATCGCCATGCGCAACGACATGGACGGCGTACCCCCGGTCACCCAGTCAGCAGTCCGGGCCGGCTCCACCTTCACCTACCGGTTCATCACCGACCACCCAGGCACCTTCTTCTTCCACCCCCACGTCGGTGTCCAGCTCGACCGCGGCCTGTACGCCCCGCTCATCGTCGAAGACCCCAAGGAGACCCTCGACTACGACGACGAGTGGGTCGTCCTCCTCGACGACTGGGTCGACGGCGTCACCGGCACCCCCGACGAGGTCTTCGCCGAACTCAGGCAGGGCATGGGCGGCATGGGCCACGACATGGGAGACAGCAGCAGCCCCAGCTCCAGCGGCATGGAAGGCCATGACATGGGGGACATGGGCGGCATGGACATGGAGGGCGGTTCCGCGTCCCCGTCCGCCTCGGCCTCCTCGTCCGGCGGCATGTCGATGAAGTTCATGCTGATGGGCGCCGAGAGTGAACTGCTCGGCGGCGACGCCGGTGACGTGAAGTACCCGCACCACCTGATCAACGGCCGGGTAGCGACCGATCCGGACGTCTACACCGGCAAGCCCGGCAAGAAGGTACGACTGCGGATCATCAACGCGGGCGGGGACACCGCCTACCGCGTTGCCCTCGGCGGCCACAAGCTGACCATCACCCACACCGACGGCTTCCCGGTCCAGCACCAGGAGGTCGACGCCCTGCTGGTCGGCATGGGCGAGCGCTACGACGTCCTGGTCACCCTTGGGGAAGGGGTCTTCCCGCTCGTCGCCGTGGCGGAGGGCAAGAACGCCAACGGCTTCGCCCTGGTGCGTACGGGTTCGGGCAGCGCCCCGAAGCCGACCGTCCGTCCGAAGGAGCTCAACGGCATGATCATGTCCGCGTCGCAGCTGCGCGCCGCGGACGACGTGCGCCTGAAGTCGGCCAAGACCGACGTGACGCACCAGATCAAGCTGACCGGCGGCATGGACAAGTACAACTGGGCCATCAACGGCAGGCCGTTCGACATGAAGGACCCCGAGGCGAACCCGATCCTCATCCAGGAGGGCCAGCGCGTACGACTCGACTTCGTCAACGACACCGACATGTGGCACCCGATGCACCTGCACGGCCACACGTACCAAATCGGCGACTCCGGGCCGCGCAAGGACACCGCGATCGTGCTGCCCAAGAAGAAGCTGTCCGTCTTCTTCGACGCCGACAACCCGGGCCAGTGGATGCTGCACTGCCACAACGCCTACCACGGCGAGGCCGGGATGATGGCCAACGTGGCCTATCAGGCCTGACGTTCACCTCGCGCCGTCCGGGCGGGCCATCGGCCGACGATGAGCCTGCCCGGGGCGGTGTGCGGCGACCTGAACATCCGCGGGATGACTGGCCGCGGCCGCAGCCAGCGGCAGGGAGACGAGCAGCAGCAACCAGCGGACGGCGCGCTGCTCGGTCTGGAGCAGCAGGTCGGAGTGCGCCTCCTGGTTGGCCTCCGGCGCCACAAGCAAGACAACAACCGTCGCGACCGCGCGGGCCGACGGCGGGGGACCCGGAGGTTGAGCCACCGGCCCCGCAGCCGGCGGCGGCCGCACCGCTTTATGGCCTCCCGGTGGGCCGACTTGTCACCTCTCGGCGGCAGCTGGTGGAAGGCCGGAATCTCGCTCGCCATCGCACCTCACCGTTGCGAGCCTGGCCACCCAGGCGGCCCCATGCCCATGCCGTCCGCCAGGTGCACGGCCAGCTACGGCATCAGCAGCGGACGCAGCCGTTGAACGAACGAAACTGCACGGCGAGGGACTTCATCGCGCGGCCCACCGCGGTGGGGTGACGTGGGTGCAGCGGGTCCAGCGCTCGACCGTCCGCTCGCCTGGGCGCGCGATCTCGTCCGGGTCGGTGGCCGGGAAGCTGCGCAGGAGATCGTGGGCGCGGCAGTACTCGTCGCTGTAGACGGTGTTCCAGTAGCGGTGCACACCGTCGGGGAAGACCGCCGCGATCCGGGTGTGCTCGGGCTCGGTGCGGGCCAGCCAGTTCGCGACCAGGGCGACCGCTCCCACGCTCCAGCCGCCGCTGGCGTAGTGGCCGCGGGCCAGCTGTCGGCAGGTCCACACGGCCTCGCCCGGGGCCACCCAGTGCACCTCGTCGAAGGCCGCGTGGTCAACGTTGCCAGGGTGGATGCTGCTGCCCAGGCCGCGCATGAGGCGCGGTCCTGCCGGCTGCCCGAAGACGGTGGAGTTGATCGAGTCGACGCCGACGAGCTTCAGTTCCGGGTTGAAGGTGCGCAGGGTGCGGGCGATGCCGGCGGAGTGGCCGCCGGTGCCGACCGCCGCGACCAGGACGTCGATGCGGCCGAGCTGGACCGTCAGTTCGAGGGCGAGTGGCGCGTAGGCGGCGACGTTGTCGGGGTTGTTGTACTGGTCGGGGCACCAGGCCGACGGCGTACGGTGGAGGAGCTCGCGTACGCGCTGGCGGCGCGCCTCCTGCCATCCGCCCACGGGGTGGGGCTCGGTGACGACGTCCACGTGCGCGCCGAGAGCCCGCAGTTGATGCACCATCAGTGGCTCCATGCCGGGGTCGGTGACCAGGGTGACCGGGTGGCCGTAGGTGATGCCGGCCAGGGCGAGGCCGAGGCCGAGGGTGCCGCTGGTGGACTCGATGACGCGGGCGCCCGGCGCCAGCTCGCCGCGTTTGCGCGCAGCGGCGACCATGTGAAGGCCCGGGCGGTCCTTGATGCCGCCGGGGTTGCAGCCTTCCAGCTTCGCCCAGAAGCCGCGGCCGACCGGGTGGAAGGGTTCCCCTACCCACAGGACGGGGGTGTTGCCGACCATGCCGGCCGGTGACCGGCGCGGGGCACCTGCCGGTTGGGGGAGCTCGTGTGCCGCGAGGAACGAGGTGATGTCGTGCGAGGAGACGCTGCGCAGAGCCGTGCTCATGAGTGGGTCCTTCCGCGGCCCGCTCATGGCGGGCCGCACGTCCGTGCCGTACGTGGGGGGTGTGCCGGAACGCCCGGCGCGGACGCCGGGCGGGCACGGTCAGGTACGGCTGACGCAGACCACTCGCAGCAGAGCTGGACCGGTGGACCAAGAAGTGCCGGACGCGTCCCCGCCACCCGGTGGAGTCCCGGACGCGGCGGAGCCCTCCGGGCGGCGGCGGCCCAGTGGGAGGAGCGCGAGGAGCAGGAACGCCGGGAACACCGTCCCGGCTGAGGGACGAAGCTGCACGGGCACGTCCGCCGGATCGCAGCACAGGACGTGGTGGTGTCCGGAGTGCCCGTCGTCGGTCACGGAACAAGCCGGACCGGTGATCAGGGCGGCCGCGAGGGCGCCCGCCCCGTGCTCCCCGTGCGCGTGAGAAGCGGCCGACACCGCAGAACCGTGGTCCTCCCCTGCGTGCACCGCGCACGCCACCAGATGGGCCGTGAGTGTCAGCACCAGGCCCACCAGGAAGACGAGTGCCGGCCTGCGCGACGACGCCGCGCGGCCGACGGATTCCTGCGGCATGCCACTGATCGTATGCAGAACATCACGATCCGCCACTCTGATGCGCATGTGCGTGAAATATCTGGTCCTGCCGAACCCGGCCCACCGTGCACTGCTGAGGGGCTTAGCAGAGGTACTTGCTCATCGGCCAGGGCTGCCGGCGGGCGGCCCTGGCGCCCTTCGCGCCCGTCTGCCGTTCAGCGCCCCTATGTGGCACGCGCGTGGGACCGGGGGTTCGATGCAGGTGCGGCGACTGGCTCCGGAGAAGTCCGTCACTCGGACCCAGGTGATCCCGGAGGCGGCCGCGGGGAGGTGGGTCGTTGTGGCGGGCAGGAGGAGATGTGATCGTTGATCATCCGAGAGAGCCGCTCGGCAATCAGTGTGCCAGCCTCCTTGCTCGGCCTTATCGCCCTTACGCGCGGTGGCCGACCCTACGTTCTGATCCGCACCCGTTGCGCCGGCCCACACAACCCCACGCTGCTCGCAAGGGTGGGCAGGGCATGGTCTCGCATAGGTGGCAGCCCCGTTTCCGGGGCGCGACCGGGTGAAAACCTCGTAGGTACACTCGGCACGTGCGTATGACACCGGCCGCTCGGCTGGCTCTCCTCGTCCTGGTCCTGGCGACAGCGGCCGGTTCCCTGTTTCTGTGGGACCCTCGGCGGGTCCTCTCGCAAGGGCTGCTCGCTCCGGGCGTTCCCGTCGTGTGGGCGGGGCTCGGTTTCGTGCTCGTGTTCGCGATCGGCACCCTGGCCTTCTTTCCCAAGCCAGTACTCAACGTCGCGGCCGGGGTGTTCTTCGGCATCCCAGCAGGGCTGGTGCTCGCGGTGGCGGGGACGACCCTCGGCGCGGTCCTGGCCTTCGCGCTCGGCCGGGGGCTCGGCCGCGAGGCGCTTCGGCCGTTCCTCAAGGGGAAGGTGCTGGCCGCGTTGGACCGGCGGCTCACGGAACAGGGCTTCCGCAGCATCTTTCTGCTGCGCGTCCTGCCGGGCGTCCCCTTCCAGGCGGTCAACTTCGCGGCCGCCTTCTCCGGCGTACGGCTGCGCTCCTTCGCCGTCGCCACAGCGCTGGGTGTGCTGCCGGGAACGGCCGCCTACGTCGTCGCGGGGGCCTCGGCCTCGTCACCGACCTCCCCGGCATTCCTGATCTCGGTCGGTGCCATGATCGCGCTCGCAGCCCTCACGCTCGGCTCGATGTGGCGCTCCCGTGGGGCGGTCACCGCGCCGACGGCTCATGGGCTGGCCTGACAGGGACTGATCAGCGGGCCGCCGCGCTCGATCTTCGTCAAATCGCCCTCTTGCACTTCCGGTGCGCTGGAAGTCGGCCTCTCTCCCTATGAACCTTAGTACCTAAGTCGAATAGGATATGGGTGTCGGCTGCCGCCGTTCGTGGAAGAGCACCCCGACGGCACGGGTGGTGTTCGGTGCCGCTGAGCCGGCGGTCGACTCCGTTCCCATCGAAGAGAGAACTGTGATGAGTCAGCTGCTCACTGTCCTGCCTCTGCTGGCCTGCCCGCTGGTCATGGGCGCCATGATGTGGTTCATGAACCGGTCCCGGAAGGCCGAGACCTACACGGCGGAGGGCGCGTCCGCGCCCGATCCGCGGCGCAAGGAGCTGGAGGCGCTGCGCGCGGAGGTCGACGCGCTGCGGGCCCGGGTCGGCCGTGAGCCCGACGTTCCGGTCCGGGAGCAGACGCCGTGAGCGGCTACGTCCTGCCCCTGCTGCTCACCGCGGCGTCGCTGGCGATGATGTACTTCTGCTGCGTACGGCCGATGCGTCGGGGTACCGCCGGACATGCGGGCCCGCATCGGCAGGCGGCGGCGCGTTCGTGCTGCGGGGCGCCAGGCGGGCAGACGGACCAGGACGCGGACGTCGACGCCGAGATCAAGCGGCTGCGCGAAGAGGCGCAACTGCTGCGTCACGAGGCGGACCAGCGGTCCGATGACGCCGGGCGGTCCGTGAAGGATGAGTTCCGCTGACCCGTTCGCTCTTCGCTGTACGACGTCCTCCGACGCCGTTCCCCGCCTCGCGGGGCCGCCGCGACGTCAGGTGTGCACCTCACCGTACTGGCTGGGGGTCGCGCCGGCGGTACGGCAGACGGCTGGCAGTGGAGCAGCGGCCCTCCCGCGGCGGCGACCGGTGCCTCGGTGTGCCGCTACTTCCCGTCGGCGAAGCGCGAGCTGCACTCCGGCTCTGTCCGGAACCACGCTCACAGGCGGGCGCGTGGGCATCGCCGACATGCGCGGCGCCGTTCCCACCACCTACGCACTGGACGCCTCCGGAAGGGTGGCCGCGTTCTCCGTCGGTCCCCTGACCTCAAAGGGGGTTCTTCTCGATCATCCAGTTCATCGCTCCCGAGAGGCGATGACCGACCGGCACGTCGCGGACATGCGGGTCGCCCGCGCCGACCGTCCTCTCCCTTCTGTGAAGGAACCACGATCATGTCCTCCACGTCCCGTAAGACGAAGCCGTCCGTAGCGGCTGCCAAAACTACGGCTGCCGCCAGGCCCACCAAGGCCGAACGGCGACGGGCCAGGGCGGCGGAACAGGCCGCCGCGGCACGGCGTGCCGAGCAGCGGGCGCGTCGGCTGCGCTGGGGCGGCGCGGTCCTGGCCGTGGCGGTGGTCGCGGTGGGCGGCGTCTTCGTGTCCACCCGCAGCGACAGTGGCGGCAGCACATCCACCGGGTCGGCGACGGAGCCCTTCGTGGGCGGGGACCTGCACACGGTCTCGGTGCTGGGCAACAGGCTCTTCGTGGGCGGACACGCCGCCGTCGCCGTCTCCGGCAACGGCGGCAAGACATGGAAGGACGTGCCCTCACTGCGCGATGCCGACGCCATGGGGTGGGCGACCACGAAGGACGCCGTGCTCGTGGGCGGGCACCCCGGGCTGTACCGATCCACTAACGGTGGGGCGACCTTCACCAAGGTGACCGGCAAGGGCGCGGTCGGTGACGTGCACGGCATCGGCGGCAGCGGCGACACCGTCTACATCGCCTCCCCCGAGTCCGGGCTGCTCGCCTCCACCGACGGCGGCACGACCTGGAAGACGGTAAACGCCGAAGCGGGCCGCTCCTTTATGGGCTCCATCCTGGTCGACCCGAAGAACCCGCAGCGCCTGATAGCCCCCGACATGGCCGGCGCGCTGAAGACCAGTACCGACGGCGGCAGGACGTGGAAGGACCTGGGCGGCCCGACGGGCGCGATGGCCGCCGCCTGGAACCCCAAGAACATCAATCAGATCTACGCCGTCGGCATGAACGGCGCCGAGCAGAGCGCCGATGGCGGCAAGACCTGGAAGGAGGCCGACCTGCCCAAGGGCACCAGCGCGGTCGGCTACGACGCCACCGGCAGCGCCTTGTACGCGGGCGCACTCGACGGACAGACCGCCCGCACGTACCGCAGCACCGACGGCGGCACCACCTGGAAGGCCACCTCGTGACGCCACCCCACGACGAGGAGCACGGCCGGCCCGGCGCGCCCCCTGGCACACCCGGCTCCGAGACCGAGGACGCTGCCCTGTCACCCCGCCGCAGGCCGGGCCTGCTTCTGTCGGTGGTGGCCGCCACCGTGGTGCTCGCCCTGGCCGTCGCGGCGGTGGTGGCCCTGGGGAGCGGTTCCGGCGGGGCGAGCGGATCGGCCGCCACCGCCGAGCCGAGCCCCACGACGCCCTTCGTCACCCCGCCCACCGCCCAGGTGCGTCCTGCGCACGAAGCGCTCCACGACATCGACGCCATCTGCCGCGCCAAGGACAAAGGCAGAGACGGCAAGCAGACGTCGCTCACCCGGGACATCGACACGATCATCGACTTCTCCCTGCGTTACCCCAACGCCCGCTTCCCGATCGACGACGAGACCGGATCCACCCTGTCCCTGCTCCTGGTCACCCGACAGAGCATGCGTACCTGCGCACCGACCCTCGTACCCCGACTGGACCAGGCACTGCCGCCCGACTTCCGCTACCCCACCGCCGGCAGTTCCTGACGGCGGCGGGCGGGACGCCTGCCGGTAGGCCACATGCTGGGTCAGCGACGGCAGGAGCAGCAGCCGCCGATCATGGTCAGCCACCCGGGTGGGGGACCACCCGGGCTCCTCGGGCGCGCCTCGGAGCCCTGGGCGGTCAGTGGGCGGATGCGGATCAGAGCCGGTCGAGGATCTTCTCGAACTTCTCGACCTCGGCGGACTGGGTCTTCACGACGTCGGCGGCGAGCTTCTTGGCCGTGGCGTTACGGCCGTTCTTCTGCTCGTCCTTCGCCATGGTGATCGCGCCCTTGTGGTGCTCGATCATCATCTCCGCGAACATCCGGTCGAACTCGGTGCCCTTGGCGGCCTCGAGCTTCTTCATGTCCTCGTCGGACATCATCCCGGACATCTGGGAGTCGTCCATGCCGCCGGACCCGTGGTCCATACCGGGCATGCTCTCCTCGGCGGACTCCGGCTTGCCCCAGGCCTTCAGCCAGGACTTCATGGTCTGGATCTCCGGGTCCTGTGCCTTCTCGATGTCCGCGGCCAGCGTCTTGATATCCGCGTCCGAGGCCCGGCCGTCCGCAAGCTTGGCCATCTCCAGGGCCTGCTCGTGGTGCGGGATCATCATCTGCGCGAACGAGACGTCCGCGTCGTTGAACGTGCCGGGCGCCGGGTTCTCCCCCGCCGACTGAGTGGACGTGGCGGAAGCGGAGCTGCCGCTCCCATGGTCCATGCCCTCCATGTCGCTCCCGCCGCAAGCGGCGAGCAGCAGCCCGCCCGCGGTGATGGTGCCCACCACCGCGAGACGGCGGCGGAGGCGACGGCTGAGGGCGCGCTTGTAGGCAGTCATGTGTGAAATACCTCTTCTGGTCAGTTCTGTCTGTCGGCTGGCGTACACGTCTGCGTGGGCAGCACCAAAGGGGCTGCGCGAGGGCTCGGCCTATATCCGTAGAACTGACAACTGAGCGAGGAGCGGCGGTCTTGGCGGTGGAATGCTGGGGCGCGCCAGTGCCACCGATCGGGCGAGAAGGGCGGTCGACCGCTCTTGCCGACGGGCCACCGCGGCCCGCAGGAACAGTCCGAGCAGCCAGACCGTGAGGACCGCCAGGCACACCGACATCAGGTCCATGCCGCTCGGGAGCCCGTGCACCGGCGACTTGCCGGCCGGCGCCGCGGTCCCGTGAGAGACCTTCGCCTCGGGCTGGGCCAAGGGCTCAGCGGCTGTTGCCTTCTGGGTCATGCCGTCCTGGTGCCCACCTGCGACAGCAGGGCTGCTGGTGCCGCTCACGCCGTGCCCGGACGACACTTCCGGGTGGCCCATCGTGTGCATGGCGAACACGCCCAGCACGAGCACGACGACCAGCAGGAGATACCCGAAGGCACCACCCGCGCGCAGCCGCCCTCTCATGCTCAGCCTGCCCTCCGTACTCGACCTACTGGGATAGTACTGAGTGATGGGCACTGGCCCGGTGCCGGGCAGGTCCGGGCGGGACCTGGACTTCATCCTCCTTCTCGGTGCCGGACGCCTCCTCGTCTTCCTGTTGCGCTGAGCGCACGAGGAGGCACCCGGCCCGTGAAGTCCGACGCAGCGGACTTCTGCAGGCTGGCCAGCTTAGTAGTTGCGATTGCCCCCAGGTCCGGGCTTCAGCTTTCCACGACGGAGCGCGAGTGGGATCGGCACGGCCTGGGCCTGCCTCCGATTAGGTCTTTGTCGATCGCTTGCCGCTTCCGGGCTTCGCTCGCCCCGGGCCAGAGCCGCCATCCTCCGCCGGTACTCGGCAGGGGCGGGGCGGCCGATCATCCGCAAATAGTCGAGCCGCTGCTCTGCCGCGGCCGGAAGTCCCGCCCCGCGCAGCCCAGCCAGCGGAGGGACCGCGTTCCCGAGGTGCCACCAGCTGAGCCGTGTCGTAGAACACGGCCAAGACGACACCGGTGATGCCACAGGACACCCAGGGTGGGTGTGGACACGGCTGGTGATCCGGGGTTCTCTTGGACACAGACCCCCGTTCTGCGCTACTGGCTGGGGGCCAGCGCCATGTACGACACATTCCAGGTGCGAGTGCATCCGGCCAAGTCCGGCAGCTGCTGGGTGACCGTGGCCGGAGAGCTCGACGTGATGAGCGCCCCTGGCGTCAGGGACACACTCCGCGTCGCCATAGCCGATTACCGCAGCGTCGTGGTGGACTGCAGCGGGGTAACCTTCTGTGACTGCTCGGGGCTGTCCGCGCTGCTGGCCGCCGTCCGTGCGGCGCAGGCCAACGGCATTGAACTGCGCCTGCGTGCAGTCCCGCACTCCCTGGCCCGCCTGCTGCGACTTACCCACACCGGCAGCGCCTTCACGATCGAGCAGCCAGACGTGCGGTGAGTACCTGCCCTGCGACATGGGGTGCCGTTAACGAACGGCGAACCAACCGACATGTAGCTGAGCGTGATGCTCAGGTGGTGGGTCCTGTGCGCCGAGGTGAGCCCAGAGGGGGCCATGGGATGATCTTGCTCCGTGACTGATGAGCAGAATTCTGGCGTGCGCGGTGGCTGGCTGGCCCGGTTCCTTGAGCGTCGGCGGGAGGTCCGTCGTGCGCGGGGGCCGCGGCGGTTGTCGTGGGAGGAGGCAGCGGAGCGGGCCGCTGAAGATCTGTGCGGCGTGGACCGGCGAGACCGGCCGCCAGCCCGGAGCCGCAGGCTGTCCCGGGAGGAGGCCGCCGAACGCGCCGCCGACTACCTGGAAGGCCGGTAGGCCAAGCCCCTGGTCGGGTGCGGCGTACATCTGCGGTGGCGTGACCTACCCGCCCGCGGGCGCGTTGGAGGAACGCGCCTCCTCCGGCCCACGGCCCCTTGATCCAGCCCGGCGTCAGGGGCCGTCGTCGTCACCCTGTCGCCACGGCCTTGGCTCCGGTACGGGGTTCGGGGAGCGAGCCGCCGGCCTGGAGGGCGGCGAAGTCGGCGTGGGCCTGCTCGACGGCCTCCGGATGCGCCACCCGTTTCTCGTGCTCGGCGAGTGCCCGGTAGATGCTGGCGACGGAGGGGTTCTGTCCCTTGCGCTTGCCGGTGGGGATGATCAGGTCCGGCTGGATCTGCTCGACGGACTCGCCGTCCGCCCGCCTGCGGAGCACGGTGTGCAGCATGTCCTCGGTGATGACCGGCGGCCGGCCGCCGTGCTTGCCCTTGCGGGCCGCGGTGTCGAGCCCCTCCAGCGTCGACTCCCGGATGTTCTCCCGCTCGGTCTCCGCCATCGCCGCGAAGAACGCGAACAGCAGCTTGCCCGGCCCCGTGGGGTCGTAGATGCCGGGCAGGGGGCCGGCCAGCATCTCCAGGACCAGGCCGTGGGCGGTGAGGTGGTCCGCCAGGGCGGTGAGTTCGGCGGCGTCGCGGCCGAGCCGCTTCATCTCGTACACGGTGAAGATGACCCGGCAGTGCGGGGCGTGCGCCTTGACTTCCCGCGCCGTCCGCAGCGCCTCCTCGAACTTCGGGCGGACCCGTACCCGGGTGCTGATCTTCTCGCTGAAGATCTTGTCGCGGGGGATGCCGTGCTTGCTGAGCGCGTCGAGCTGGGAGTCGAGTTCCTGCCCGAGCGTCGAGCACCGCGCGTAGCCGATGCGGATGTCCGCGCTCGGCAGGTCCGGGTCGATCGGTGCCGGCGGCGGGGTGCCCGGACGCCACGGCCGGCCCGGCCCGCGGTCGGCCGGTGTTGGCACCCGCAGCGCTTTCTTCAGCCGGGGAACCTTCGTGAAGCGGCGGGTGTGGTAGGCGGAGGCGACCGCGCCGCCGCGCGAGCGGCAGGGCGAGCCGGGCTGTGCGTCACACTTCGGACAGGCGTGCTGTTCGACGTCGTCCGCGTCTGACCGGTCGGTTGGGGAAGGCTGCTGAGGGGCCGTCATGGGCTCGGATTTTCGCACAATGCAAGTCTCAGAAGGGGGTCAGTCCCGCTTTTGAGTGAGAACGGGTTCTGCGAGCGAATCCGGGTCCGGCCGGGGGCTGGCGGCTCGTGATTGATCTTGCTCAGGCAAAGGACCGTTTGTGAGAGTAACCCCGAGTGCAGCTCTGGCCCTTGGCTGGCGCCAGCGAAGATCACTAGCGGTCGGCGGACGCTGCTTGGGCCATCTGTTCGAGCTTCGTAAGCAGCAGCTTGCAGTCGGCGACCGCGTCATGCGGCCCGCCGAGCGGGCTGGTTGCGGTAGGGCCGCGCTTGACCAACCCGCGCCACACACCGGCCTACGGCTGCATTGTGCGGGGCGTGCGGCAGCCGCAGTGCGCCCCGGCGGCCGCCTGTTCGATGATCTCGTCCGCCGGTTCCGGCCCTGCCGCAGCGAGTCTGGCATTTTGCTGCGGCGCTGGGTTGACCTGGCCCTCGGGGCCGGCCCGTAGCGTCAGGAGTGTGGGGCCGTGGCGGTGTCGCCCGGCTGGCGGCGGTGGCCGCGCGCCCTGCGTGGAACCCATGGCATCGACCCGATGACTCGATCTGATGGAGGTGCGCGATGGCAGTGACCACCGTGGAGGAACGCAACAAGGCATGCCTGGACGCCTGCGCGGAGTGCCAGCAGGCGTGTGAGGCGTGCAACTACCAGTGTTGTGCGGACCAGCCGGAGATGGCTGAGTGCGCGCGGCTGTGTGTGGACTGCGCGGCGATCTGCGCGCTGTGCGTGACGCTGCTGGCCCGCGGCTCCCGCTGGGCGGAGCAGGTGTGCCGGCTGTGCGCGGAGATCTGCGAGGCGTGCGCGGCGGAGTGCGACAAGTACGACGTCGACTACTGCCGGGCCTGCGCTGAAGCCTGCCGCCGGTGTGCGGAGCAGTGCCGTCAGATGGCGAGCGCCACGGCCTGACAGCGGGCGTTCACCGTCGAATGTGGAAGGGGCAGGCCATTGCGGCCGGCCCCTTCTGCCGTTTTGCGGTGATGGAGCGGTCACCGGCCCGGGCTGGTCTCGATGATCTGGCACACCACGGCGTCGCCGCCCGCTCGGCGGGCCTGGTCTGCGGTACGGCGGGCTGTGACCAGCGCCTTCCTCAACTGCCGTAGCTCGGTCAGGGTGCGGTCGATCTGGTCGATGTGGGCGTCCAGGAGCTGGGTGACCCGGCCGCAGGGCTGGGCGCCGTCGCGTTGCAGGGCGAGGATGTCGCCGACTTCGGCGAGGGTCAGTCCGAGGGTCTTGGCCTGGCGGATGAACCGGAGCACGGCGATGTCGTCGGCGGTGAACAGACGGTATCCGGCCTCGGTGCGCTCGGCGGGCGGCAGCAGGCCCTTGTTCTCCCAGGTGCGGATGGCCTTGCGGGTCACTCCGGCCTGCTGGGCGGCCTGGCTGACGGTGTAGAGGTGCTGGTCAGCGGTGGTCACGGTGTCCTCCTGCAACGTGTGGGGGACTGGTTTCCTCCCAGTCTTGACCTGGCCCTTGGGGCCAGGTTCTAGCCTCGCAGACGAGTCGGGAATGTGCGAGCGGTGCACCCGGCCGAACTTGAGGGGAGCCGGAGATGACCGAGCAGATGATTCTGAACGTGCAGGGCATGGACTGCGCCGGGTGCGAGCAGCGGCTGACGGCCGCCGTACAGCGCCTGGAGGGCGTGCGCTCGGCTGCGGCGGATCACACCACGGGAGTCCTGGAGGTCGAGCTGGCGCCCGGTGCGGATCGCGATGCGGTGGCAGCGAGGGTGGCCGAGGCCGGCTACACCGTCACCGATCAGGAGGTGCGGTCATGACCACGCTGATTGACCAGACCCCGGACTGGGCGGCCGAGCCCAGCAACGTACCGGGGCATGCCCGGGTGCGGGCCAGGATCGCGGGGCTGCACTGCTCGCTGTGCACGGGCACGATCGAGAAGGCGCTGGGGCGGCAGCCCGGGGTGGCGAAGGTCGCGGTGAGCCTGACCCATGAGCAGGCGCTGGTCGACTACGACCCGGAGAAGATCAGCGGCCGGCAGATCCTGACCACGCTGCGGGATATCGGTTACGACCTGTACGACCCGCGCAAGCTGCGGCCCTTCGAGGAGGAAGAGGCCGTGCTGGTGCGCGAGGGTATCCGGCTGCTGGCTGCGGTCGCCGCGAGCCTGACCGCGATCACCCTGGTGGCTGCGGCCGGGCTGGTCGGAGCCCTGGTCTCGGCGTCGTTTGTGGCACTGATGGTGCCCATCGCCGCGGCGATCCTGCGGCCGGCGGGCTGGCCGCGCGCATCGGCGGGGACGCTGGGGATCGTCGCCCCCGGCGCGGCGGCGCTGGCGCTGCGGGCCACCGGTGTGCTGGGCGAGGCGGCCACCGGCTGGATCACCGGCGTGCTGGCGGTGGTGATGATGGCGGTGGTGACCCCGCACTTCGTGCGCATGGCCTGGCAGTCGGCGCGGCGCGGCATCCTCAACCAGCACGTGCTGCTGGAAGCCGGGGCGCTGGCGGGCCTCGTCGGCGGTGCGATCGGGCTGACCGGAGTGCTGCCCGACTATCCCACGGCGGCGTTCTTCGCCGTCACCGTGCTGATCACCACCTACCACACGTTCTCCGAGTGGCTGTCGCTGCTGGTCAAGACCCGCTCCAGCCAGGCGGTGAAGAAGTTGCTCGACCTGCGCCCGGACACCGCCCGTGTCGTCCGCGACGGCGTCGAGACCGAAGTCGACCTGGACCAGGTCGCCATCGGTGATCTGGTACGCATCCGCCCCGGCGAGCGGGTCCCCGTTGATGGCCGGGTGTCCTCCGGGTACTCCGCGCTGGATCTCTCAGTGGTGACCGGCGAACCGGTACCGGTGGAGCGCGGCCCCGGCGATGAGGTGATCGGCGGTTCGGTGAATGGCACCGGCACTCTGCTGGTGGAGGTCACCCGGGTCGGTGAGGAGACGTTCCTGTCGCAGATCGTCCGGCATGTGGAGGACGCCCGGGCGCTGAAGCCGGGCATTCTGCACTTGGTCGACCGCGTGCTGCGCGTCTACACCCCACTGGTGCTGGCCGCCTCCGCACTGGCCCTCCTGGCCTGGCTGGGCGGCACCGCGCTTGCCGGGGACGTCGATGTCCGGCGTGCGGTCTTCGCCGCTCTGACGGTGCTGGTGATGGGCTACCCGTGCGCGGTGGGCATCGCCGCCCCGCTGGCGATCGTCCGCGGCGCCGGAGAGGCCGCCGACCACGGCATCGTGATGCGCACCGGTGAGGCGTTCCAGACGCTGCGGCAGGTGGGCACGGTGGTGCTGGACAAGACCGGCACCCTCACCCTGGGCAAGCCCACCGTCCGCGGCATCCACGTCCACGGCATCGGCGAGGACGAGCTCCTCACGCTGGCGGCAGCGGCGGAACATTCCTCCGAGCACCCGCTGGCGCGGGCCGTGGTGAACGCCGCGAACGACCGCGGCCTGGCGTGGCCGGAGGCCGGCGAGTTCTCCTCGCTCACCGGACTGGGCGTCATCGCCGAGGTCGACGGCCGCCGGGTGCTGGTCGGACGGCCCGCGCTCCTGACCGAGCACGGCATCGACACGGCACCCCTCCAGGAGGCGATCGAGTCCTGGACCAGTACCGGGCACACCGCCATCGCCGTGGCCGTCGACGACACCCCGGCCGGGGTAATCGCGCTGGGCGACGCCCTGCGCCCGGAGGCCGCCGACACCGTCACCGCCCTGCGACAAGCCGGGATCACCCCGGTGCTGCTCACCGGCGACAACCACCGCGCCGCCGCCCACATCGCATCCCAGATCGGCATCACCGAGGTCCACGCCGAGGTCCACCCCGACCACAAGGCCGCCATCGTCCGCGATCTGCAAGCCGACGGGCGGCGGGTGGCCATGGTCGGGGACGGCATCAACGACGCCCCCGCCCTGATGCAGGCCGACGTCGGCATCGCCATCGGGACCGGCACCGACATCGCCATGGAGTCCGCCGACATCATCCTCGTACGCGACCACCTGCACCTGCTGCTGGATGCCCGCCGTATCAGCCGCACCAGCTACCGCAAGGTCAAGCAGAACGTCACCCTGGCCTTCGCCTTCAACGGCATCGGCATCCCCGCCGCCGCGACCGGCCTGGTGTACCCGGTGTGGGCGATGATCGCCATGGCCGCCTCGGTCACCGCCATCTTCGCCAACTCCATCGGCGCCCGCCCCACCCTGCTGTTCGCCGCGATCAGCAGCGTCGGCCGCCAGCCGGGCACGGCCGAGAGGAAGGCGACCGAACCGGAGCATGCCGCCACTTGACCCGAAACCGATGGGGGCGCCCCTGTGGCGCCCCCATCGCCGCTTTGGGATCACAAGGAGCACGGGTGATGACCGCCTTTCCCATCCTCCGCCGTGACCAGCTCACGGCGGCAATGTCCGTGCCCGGCCTGGTGCTGCTCGACTTCTGGCAAGCCTCCTGTGCCCCCTGCCGGGCACTGGAGCCGCGCCTGGAACACTTCGCCCAGCGGCACCTGGGGGAGTTCACCGGCTACCGCATCAACGTCGACACCGACCAGACCACCACGGCCGACTTCGACGTGCTGTCCATCCCGACCCTCATCCTGCTGCGCGAGCGCCGGGAGGTCGCCCGGCTCGACGGACTCATCCGCGACGCCGATCTGGAGAAGGTGCTGGGGGAGAACCGGGACAGCTCCGCTTGACCTGGCCCCTGGGGCCAGCTTCTAGCGTCAGCCCGGGCCGACCCCATCCCGGCAGCCGACCTTGGTGGAGGGAAGATCTCTCCTGACGGGCCGCAGGGGTCGGCTCGCCCCTGCACCGCCTTCCAAGCGGTGCCCCGCAGATCAGAGGACCAGGAGCCAGATGCCGCGCCGCCTGCCGAAGGTGTTCACCTACCCGGCGTACCGCCGACTGTGGACCGCATCGACGCTGTCGCGGTGGGGCGACGCCTTCCACACCGTGGCCCTGCCGCTGCTCGTGCTGCACCTGACCGGCTCCGGGCTCGGGGTGGGGATGGTGGTCATCGCCGAGATCGTGCCCGTCCTGCTGCTCGCACCCGTCGCCGGGGCAGTGGTCGACCGCGTCTCACCGCTCAAGGTGATGATCGCCGCCGACCTGGTCCGCGCCGCACTCGTCGCCGTGCTGCCGCTGGTGTACGGGAACATCGGCGCCGTCTACGCGATCGCCTTCGGCCTGTCGGCCGCCTCGGTGTTCTTCAACCCCGCCACCGGCGCCCTGCTGCCCCGCCTCGTCGGGGAAAAGGAGCTAGTCACGGCGAACTCCGGGATCTGGACCGCGGCGGTCCTCTCCCAGATCGCCCTCGCCCCGGCCGCCGGTCTGCTGGTCGTGGCGTTCGGGTTCGCCCCCGCCTTCCTCATCAACGCCGCCAGCTTCGTCCTCTCCGCCCTGGTACTGGGCCGCTTGCCGCTGGCCGCCCGCCCAAACACCACACCGGACCACGGTGAGGCGGTGCATCCGGTCGGCAGGTGGCGGCGCTGGGCCCACCAGGCAGGCGGCGGCATCCACCTCATCGCCCGGGACCGGCTGCTGCGCACCCTCGCGGCCGGCCAGCTGCTGGCCGCACTGTCCGCCGGAGCCACCAGCGCCCTGCTCGTCGTGCTCGCCGCCGACCGCCTGCACCTGGGACCCGCCGGGTACGGCTGGCTGCTCGCCGCCATCGGCATCGGCGCCGCCGCAGGCCCCCTGCTGGTGCTGCGGCGCATCGAGGACCCGCGCCGCCCGCTGCTGGTCTTCGGCCCCTTCGCCCTGCGCGGCGGCGTCGACCTCACCCTGGCCGCCACCACCAACCCCGTCGTGGCCGGCGGCGCACTGGCCGCCTACGGGGTGGGCACCTCCACCGGCGCGGTCACCTTCACCTCCCTGCTGCAAGCCACCGCCCCCGAAACCCACCGTGGCCGCGTCCTGGCCGCCTTCGACGTGCTCTGGCAGACCGGCCGCCTCGCCTCCCTACTCGTCGGCGGACTGCTCGCCGACACCATCGGCGTCCACTGGGTCTTCCTCGGCGGCGGCATCCTCCTGCTCGCCGCCGCCACGCTGGGATTCACCACCCGCATAGGCTCCCCAGGCCAACACGACGGGCGAGTGCAGCGGCGTCCAGCGGCAGGCTGAGGCTTGCCGCAGCTCAGGGATACGGCCCCCTTAACCCGGTACCCCGAGCTACACCAACCTGGCCAGAGCTATGCGAGAGCTGGGCCGTCCACGAAGTGGTTCAGCCGCACAGGACGTACGCGCACCGGCTCACCGGCGCACCGCCCGGCCATGGCTTCACCGTACGTCCCGCTGCTCGATGGTGAAGGCGCTGCTGGCATGCGTCAGCCGCAGCAGCCTTGCCAGCGGGTGCGGGACCGAGCACAGCCGCAGCTCGCTGCCGCGGGCCTTGGCCGTGCGGGCGGCGGCCAGCAGCGCGGACAGGCCGGTGCAGTCGCAGAAGTCAGCTGGCCGCAGTCGACGTCGACGCGGTCGTGGGCTGCCACGGCAGCCTTGAGGGTGTCGTGTACATCCGGGGCGCTGACCACGCCGAGGTCCCCGGCCACGGTCACCCGGCAGCGGCCGGGCCCGGTCGGGTGCACTGCGACGTGGATCGTGTCGTACACGGCGCCCCCAGTCAGCGACGCGGACGGGGTGTGCCTCCAGGAGACCCCCGGACCGGCGGCGGTGTCCAGTAACGCAGGACGCCCGGCGGCGGCAGCATCGGCCGGACGCTTCATCCCGGCCGCCGGGCGGCGTCCAGTCTCACCTACTCGGCTGCGGCCTCGGTGCCCCGGCGCCGTCTCCTTTTGTCCGCCCGCACCCACGCGGCGCCGGCGTTCGGCAACCCCGCCCACTGGGCCGCGGGCCTCCCGGAGACCGGCCGGGCCGCCCGGCACAGCCCGGAGCGGATCACGGCCGGGACCGAGGAAGCCTTTCACCTGCGGTTCCTCGCCCAGTGCGCGGCGCCGGACGCGCAGATGACGACGGTCGGCCAGGCGCTGCACCTGGTCGACGTCGTGACCGGCTCCGCCGCCACCCTCACTCTCACCGAGGGCCGGTGGGAGGTCCGCGAGGGCGGCCCCGTACGGCTGTGGGAGCGGATCGAGTGCGTACTGACCGCGTACGACGAGGCTGGCCGGCCCGAGCCGGAGACGTTCACCCTGCACGTCTACGACGGCGGGCAGCACCTGCGGCACCCGCGCCTGCCCGGCCTGCCGCTGCGCAGGCCCTGACGCCCCAGCCGGACTCCAGGCGCCCGGGCGGGGCGTGTGACGGCCTCCGCCCGGGCGCCTGGCCGTGGTCACCGCACCCACTCGTACTCGTCGTCTTCCCATCCGGCATCGCGGTCGTCGTCGCTGAGGAGGTCGTTCACCTCGTCCTCGGAAAGCACTTCGCGCGGATCCTGCATGGCTCTCATGATGCAGGCCCGGCCGTTGCCCCCGGGCCGGCGGCTCGTTGGGCCGAACGAGTGACGGTGAACGGCCCGGTGACGGGCGGACGGTGAAGGGGCGGGGCAGCCGGGATGGCGCGTGATCTGGGCCTGGACGAGGTCGTCGACCACTTCACGCTGAACAGCGAGGAGACCGGCTGGCTGCGCAACAAGACCGGCGCCACCCGGCTCGGGTTCGCGGTGCAGATGAAGTTCCTGCTCTGGCGTGGCCGGTTCCCCAGGATGCGGCTGGAGCTGCCCCGCGACGCGGTCGAGCACGTCGCCCGCCAGGTCGGCGTCGACGCCGGCGAGCTGGCCGCGTACGACTTCACCTCCCGCACCGCCCAGCGGCACCGCACCGAGCTGCGCGAGCTGACCGGCTGGCACGAGTGCAGCCGCACCGACATGGTGAAGGTCACCTCGTGGCTGGTCGATGAAATCTGGCACGACGAGCGGCGCGAGGAGCCGATCCGTGCCGAGCTGCTCAAGCAGATGCGCACCGACCTGATCGAGCCGCCCACGGCCGACCAGGTCACCACCATCGTCCGCTCCGCACTCCATCAGGCCGAGGAACGCGCGACCAGCGAGGTCGCCGACCGGCTGGCGCGGACCGAGGGGTGCACGCGGCGGCTGGATGCCCTGGTCTTCACTGACGTCGCCAGCGACCAGGGCGACGTTGCCGAGGACGGAGGCGACGACGCGGCCGAGGACGTCGAGGCGGTCCTGTCGCAGATCAGGCCCATCCCGGCAACGTCAGCCTGAACTCGCTGCTGGACGAGATCAAAAAGCTCAAGCAGGTCAGGGCCCTTGCGGTGCCGACCGACGCCTTCGCCCGGATCGGGCCGCAGGTCATCGACGCCTGGCGCGCTCGCGCGGCGGCCTCCTCGCCCAGCCACCTACGGCGCTTCAGTTCCGAGGTGCGGCACGTGCTGCTCGCCGCGCTGGTCTTCCGCCGCGAGCGGGAGATCACCGACACCCTGGTGGAACTGCTGAACTCCACCGTGCACCGCATCAACGCCCGCGCCGAGAAGAAGGTCACCGAACACTTCGTCGCCGAGTTCACCCGGGTCCGCGCCAAGTCCGGGCTGCTCGGGAAGATCGCCGCCGCCTCCCTCGGCAGCCCCGAGGGCACCGTGCGCGACGTGGTCTACCCGGCAGCCGGAGGGGAGAAGACCCTCAAGGACCTGGTCGCCGAGCTGAAGGCCACCAACGCCGAGTTCGCCCGCTCCAAGCGCGAGGTGTTCAAGTCCTCCTACAGCAACCACTACCGGCGCGGCCTGATGGACCTGCTCGGCGTGCTTCAGTTCTGCTCCTCCAACGACCGGCACAAGCCCGTCATCGACGCCCTGAAGCTGATCGAGCGGCAAAAGGACTCCTCCACCACCTATCTGCCGCTCGGCGAGACCATCCCGTTGGAGGGCGTGGTCCGCAAGGACTGGATGGAGTTCGCCCTGCACACCCCCGACAAGGGCCCGCGGCGGGTGATCCGCACCGTGTACGAGGCGTGCGTCTTCCAGGCCCTGCGCGACCGGCTGCGCTGCAAGGAGATCTGGGTGGTCGGCGCCGACCGCTGGCGCAACCCGGACGAGGACCTGCCCGACGACTTCGAGACCCGCCGCGCCGAGTACTACGACAAGCTGAACAAGCCGCGCGACGCGAAGGTGTTCACCGCCCAGCTCCAGGCCGAGATGCGCGCCGAGCTCGGCGCCCTGGACACCGCCCTGCCGAAACTGCCGTGGGTGACCATCGGCGCCCGCCAGCGCGGCGGCGCCATCAAGTGCACCGAACCCGAGCCCCAGCCGGAGCCCAAGAACCTGCGCAAGCTCAAGAAGGCGATCCAGAAAAAGTGGGGCACCGTCCCGCTGATCGACATCCTCAAGGAAGCCGCCCTGCGCACCCCCATGCTCAAGGCCCTCGCCCCGGTCGGCACCCGCGAGGCCGTCGACGAGGCCAAGCTCCTCGAACGCCTGCTCCTGATCGCGTACGCGTACGGCACCAACTCCGGCATCCGCGCGGTCGCGGCCGGCGGCCACGGCCACACCGAGGAAGAGCTGCGCTACACCGCCCGCCGCTACCTGACCGCCCCCGGCCTCAAGGGCGCCCAGGTCGCCGTCGCCAACGCCACCTTCGCCGCCCGCTCGGAGGCCATCTGGGGCCAGGGCACCACCACCGTCGCCTCGGACTCCACCCACTTCAAAGCCTGGGACCGCAACATCTTCACCCAGTGGCACTCCCGCTACGGAGGCCGCGGCATCCTCGTGTACTGGCACGTCGAAAAGGGTTCGATGGCCATTCACAGCCAGCATCTGACCTGCACCGCCTCCGAGGTCGCCGCCGCGATCGAGGGCATGGTGCGGCACGCCACCGCCATGAAGGCCGAAGGCAATTACGTCGACTCCCACGGGCAGTCCGAAATCGGGTTCGGACTGACCCGGCTGCTGGGCTACGACCTGCTGCCGCGCATCAAGCAGATCAACACCGTCAAGCTCTACCGGCCCGGCCGCGAGGACGAGGACACCTACGACCGCCTCGCCGACGCCATGACCCGCCCCATCCGCTGGGACGTCATCGAGAACAACTACGACCAGCTCATCAAGTACGCCACCGCGATCCGAGTCGGCACCGCCTCCACCGAGGCCATCCTGCGCCGCTTCACCCGCACCGCCTCCCACCCCGTCTACCAGGCCATGCTGGAAGTCGGCCGCGCCCAGAAGACCATCTTCGTCGCCCGCTACCTGCGCGACCGCGACCTCCAGCGCGAGATCCAGGAGGGCCTCAACGTCGTCGAGGGCTGGAACGGCGCCAACGACGTGCTGTTCTTCGGCAAGAGCGGCGAACTCGCCTCAAACCGCCGTGACCAGCAAGAACAATCCATCCTCGCCCTGCACCTGCTCCAAGCCGCCCTGGTCTACGTCAACACGCTCATGATCCAGGACATGCTCGCCGATCCCGAATGGGCCGGCCGCCTCACCGACGAGGACCGCCGCGCGCTCACCCCGCTGTTCTGGATGCACATCCAGCCCTACGGCGAGGTACGGCTGAACATGTCCAGCCGCCTCCAGCTCTCCGCCCCCACCAACCCGGAGCCAGCACCCGCCGCGGCCTGACCGCCCGGTCGGCTCGCCGGGCACGGAGCGATCCTGAAGACATGGCCCATGTCCGCGCCTGCGCGTGCTGCGGCGCCCGGCTCCCCAGGAGCACGCCGCCGCAACGCCGGTACTGCGACGACACCTGCCGTGCCCAGGCGTACAGGGACCGGCAGGTCGAGGAGCGGCGCTACGCGCTGCTGGGCATCCTCGGCGCCGCCTACATGCGAGGCGACCGCCGTACGCTCCGGCAACTGACATGCCCGGAGTGCGGGAATCCGACCTTCGCCAGCGCGGGCCGGCGTCGGGATGCGAGGTACTGCGGAGATCGTTGCCGTGCCCGCGCCGCGCGCCGCCGGGCAGCCCGGCGGGCACGCTCTGCGGCTGACAGCCGTGACGTAGAGCCGTAACACTCAGCCCGCCTACTGCCGGGTATAGCAGGCTCCATCGCATGGTTTCGGAGATCACCCGTCACCGTGCGCCCGCGACCAGAACGCGGACACCCACATGAAACGACCCCTGACTTCGTCACACTCAGCTACATGTCGGTTGGTTCGCCGTTCGTTAACGGCACCCCGACATCCGTACCGCAGCACGATTTGGTGACAACTTGACGTCTCGCCTGCTGCATCGCGCAGCGTGATCCGCGACGGCACCATGCTCCTTACCGGCAACAGCCGTGCCCCCGTCGGCGCCCCGATGAGGAGTTCGCCGAATTGAGCAAGGGGCATGAACGGCACGAGCCGTGAGTCGGCAAGCCCTTTCAGCTCCATGAGCGGTATGCCGACGGGGCAAGAGTCCGTATCGCCGCCATTGTCCAGGTCCGGCCCGTCGCCGAAGTGCATGCTCAGCGGCACCCGCAGCAAGTTGCTCTGCGGTGACGCCGGCGATGTGTGTGAAGCACACCAACCACGACAGTGCCTGCTGCACAGTCACAGCTCTAACACCAGCAGGCCCGTCGAGCGAGGCGGGGACGGCGCACCCTTCCCGGCGGCTGGCCTGATCGCGCGATGAGACCAGGGCGGCCTCCTATCCCTGCCCGGCCACAGGGAACCAGACGCCGGCGCCCCGTGCCGCACCCCGAGTCTCGGCACGGAAAGCCGGACAACTACCGGACGGCGGGCTGCGAACAAAGCGCCTGCTGGCGCTCGGGTAGTTGGAGCAGCGACTGGTGAAAGCGGCCGGTGAATGGCACGGTACGCGGACAGTAGCTCAAGCCGCCCAGAGGGTGATCCACGATGAGGTGAGCCCGGATGGAGCAAGCCCGCAGGGTGCTCACCTAAAGGGATTCATACGTTGGGTGTCGAGACGGTCGCTTTCCGAAGCCGTCCTCGACAGGCTCCCCTGTGCCGGTGCGGCAGCGCTCCGTGCTGGCCTGCCCTGGAAGGACTCCAACGTGCACATAACCACTCTCCGGCGCGGCAGTGCTGTGATGATCGCCCTAGGGGCGTTCGTCTGCGCGCCCGCCGCCGTCGCCGCCCCGGCCACGCCTGGTGCGATCGTGCGGGCAGAAGTCGAACACGACCAGCCGATGCCCACCCCTCCGGTCGCCTACGAGTTCGGCGAGACACTGGCGAAACTGAAGGGCAAGCAGCTGGAGATCACCTTCCTCGCCGAGATCATCGGGCATCATAAGGCGGCCATCGAGATGGCCGAGCTCGAGCTTGAGCGCGGCGTCGACCCCGACATTCGCACCCACGCCGAAAACATCATCGCCAGCCAGAAGCACCAGGTGGAGCAGTTCACCCGCTGGCTGCACCAGTGGTACGGCCTCACCCCTGAGGACGCCATGGAGCACATCTCCGCCGAGGCCCGCAAAGAGATGGCCGAGATGGAGAAGGACACCGAGCGCATGATGGACATGCTGCGTGCGGTGGACAAGGGCAAGAAGTTCGACACCGCATTCGTGCACATGATCATTCCGCACCACGGTTCGGGGGTGATCGAGTTCCTGGAGCCGCAGGCCCGCGCGGTCCACGCCGAGCTGCGGGTCGCAGCCGCCTCCGGGGCGATGACGCAGGAGTCGGAGATCGTAGACTTCCGCAAGTGGCTGTCCGGCCAGGCCGCGCCCATGGCAATGGACGAGCAGATGATGCCCAAGGGTGGTGCGGACACCGGTGACGGCGCCAGCGCCAGCCAGGCGTCCACCACGCCGCTGATCGCGGCGGGGGGCGCGCTGGCCGCCGCGGGCGCGGGCGGTGTCGCGGTTGTGCTGCGCTGGCGGCGCGGTGCCGAGCAGGGCTGAGGGGAGCCGCAGCCCGGGGGCGGGTGGCGGTCGGCTGCTGTGGTCGGCCGCCACCGGCCTGGCCTCGGGTGTGGCCATGGTGGTGTACGGGGCCGTGGCGGTGTCGGCGCCTGCCCCGGGACCTTCGGCTGCCGCCCCCTTGCCGCCGCGTACACCGGCCGGGACAGCAGCCGAGGTGCCGACACTTGGAGCTTCCCCGCCGGTACGGATCGTCATCGAACGCCTGGGCATCGAGGCCGGGATCATGCGCCTGGGCCTGAACCCGGACGGCACGGTCGCCGTGCCGCCCCCCGAGCAGGCCCGCCAGGCCGGCTGGTACGACGGCAGCGCCGCACCCGGAGAGCGGGGACCGGCGGTCGTGCTGGGCCATGTCGACTCGGCACGGCTGCCCGGCGGCAAGGCCGTGTTCTACCGGCTCGGTCAGGCCCGCCCCGGAGACCGGGTGGAGATCACCCGCACGGATGGGGTCACCGCCCGCTTTACCGTCGACTCCGTCACCCAGGTGCCCAAGAAGCGGTTCCCCTCCCGGGCCGTGTACGGCCCCACCCGCACCGCCCAGCTGCGGCTGATCACCTGCGGCGGTACCTACACCGAAGACGGCGGCTACGACAGCAACATCATCGTCTTCGCCCACTACACCGGCGCACAGGGCGGATAGCGCCCTGCTGTGATGCGCATCGGTGCGCCAGTGCTCGGGTGACTCCGTGGCCAGCCGGGACGGCGGGCGAGCGGCAGGCTGGCGTCGGCCGGGGCGTATCGGTGGACGGCGGTCCCATCGACCGTACCGCGAGAGTGCAGGCAGCCCTTCCGGCAGGCGTCGCACCGTATCGGGGACGGACGGGTGAAAGGTCGACCGACTGCTGTTGATACTAGGATGGGATCATGGGTCGAGTCAGAGTTATCTTCGACCGCATTCATCGCAGGCTTTTCGCACTACTATCTCTCCTTCCGGTGGAGCAGCAGGGAAAGCTGTTGCGCCTTTCCTTCGAATCGAAGCACAAGAGACCCGACCCATGGGGTCACGCTGTAGTTTCGTACGAAACGTACAAGTACGGTAAGACGCTCAATTGTGTGCCAGTTCGGCACTACCGGCGCATTGCAGATATTGGCTGCAGCGAAGGTGTCTTCACCTGCCGCGTTGCGGGTAACTATCCGGCTGCGGACGTTGTTGGCCTGGACATCTCCCGGCGCTCGGGCGGGCGACGCAACGCGCCAGACAAGAGCACCTTGATGTCACGTTCCGAGCCTGCGACATCCTCAACCAGAGTTTCGAGGGAAAGTTCGATCTCGTTTTCTGTTCCGAATTGCTTTACTACCTGGGCAGCTACAGCAGGCTTCGGCTTGCCAGCGAGAGAATTGTCGATTTGCTCGAACCCGGTGGACTGCTCTTGCTGACCCACCCGTGGCCGGAATCCCGACGACTCCACCTACCTTTCGACACCCACCCTGGACTCCTGCGATTTGCCGAGTACATCGACCAGAGCACTCACCGCCCATTCGCTGTCGCCGTCTACGAACGCCTATGAGTGAACGGGGCTACAGGCAGGCGATCCAGGCTCTTCCTGCCTCGTGACGGGCAGGCTCCAGCCCGACGTGCCGTTCGGCGCTTGGTCAAGCAACTCCATGACCGAGTGGTGATTAGCTGTGGTGCACAGACTCTCGCCTCGGCGGGTGCAAAGTGTTTCGAAGCCGTAGCCGTGTGCCTGGCCGTCACGCGCGCCCAAGCCGGACGGCGAGTTGTACTTCTATGAGCAGTTGCTCTCCGAACGGCCCGGCTTTCCCTGTCTTAGAAGGCGCTGAAACCTCAGTTGGCTGCCGCCTTGGCGAGACGCCGAACGCGCCCTCAAGAAGCGGGCTTCGCGATCCATGACATCCGCCGTCCTGGCCAATGGCCGAGCCACCCCCTCCTTCCCTTCAGTCATCGGAACCGCTCGACCGCCACCTAGGGCACTTAGGATGTTCGGAGAGCATTCCAGCCCGGGAGGAGGACACGTGGCGCGGTTCGGCGAGCTGGAGGCCGCGATCATGGACGCGGTGTGGGGCGCGGGCCGTTCGCTGCGCGTCCGCGAGGTCCTCGAACGCCTCGAGCGTGACCCCGAGCCCGCGTACAACACCGTGCACACGGTCACCGAGATCCTCCACCGCAAGGGCTGGCTGTCGAAGGAGAAAGACGGCCGGGCCTACCGATACGGTCCCACCAAGAGCCGTGAGGAGTACATCGCCGGACTGATGGGCGAGGCTCTCGCCGTGGCCGAGGACCGCACGGCCACGCTCGCGCGCTTCGTGCAGCAGATGCCGCCCGGAGAGGCGGAGGAACTGCACCGCCTGCTCGGTCAGGCCGTGGCCCGTGAAGCAGGGGAGGCGTCGAAGTGATCGTCGCCGCCGTCCTGTTCACGTACGCCGTGCTGCTGTGCACGCTGGCGCCCCGCCTGCTGCGCGGCGTCCAATGGGCCGAGCGGGCGCCGCGCCTTGGCATCGTCGTCTGGCAGGTGTTGGGCGCCTCCGCGCTCACTGCCGCCGTCCTGGCGGGCCTCGCGCTGAGCGTGCCCACGGTGCGTGTGAGCACGGACCTCGCCGAACTGCTGCAGGCATGCGTGATGGCGCTGGCCGCCCAGTACGCCACTCCCGGCGGGGCATCGGCCGGCGCGGTCGGGGCGGTGCTCGCGCTCGCGGTGCTGGGGCGGGTGGCGTGGTGCACGGGCGCGGCGCTGCTGCGCATCCGCCGGGAGCGGCGGGCGCATCGTGAGGTGCTCGACATGGTCGGCCGGCCGGACGCGGCCCGGGGCGTGATCGTCCTCGACCATGAGGAACCCGCCGCCTACTGCCTGCCCGGCCGCCACCGCCGTACCGTGATCACCACCGGCGCCCTGCGCACCCTTGACGACGACCGGCTGGAGGCCGTCCTCGCGCACGAGCGCGCCCACCAGGCCGAGCGGCATGACGCCGTACTGGCCTGGGCCCAGGCGCTGGCTCGCGCCTTCCCGCGCGTGCCGCTGTTCCGTATCGCCGAGGCGGAGATCGCGCGGCTGGCGGAGATGCGCGCCGACGACGTCGCGGCGGCCCGCTCCGGACGGCTGACCACCGCTGCCGCCCTCCTGGCGGTCGCCGCCGGACGCGCCCCGGCCGTGGCCCTGTCGGCCGGCGGCTCGACGGCCGCCCGGCGGGTTCGCCGCCTCATCAAGCCGCACCGCCCGCTCGGCCGTCTGCGTGTCGCGGCCGGTTCCCTGACAGCGGCCGTCGCGCTCGCTCTGCCACTGCTGGTCGTCGGCGGACCGGCGGCAGCGGCCACCCAGATGAACTACTGCCCGGACGGCACCCCGGCCGCCCAGGTCACCACCATGCGCTGACCCTCCCCGCGCCGACCTTGTTGTCCTGCATGGCTTGCGTCTGGGCCGCGGTCACAGCCAGCCGTTGCGTTTGAAGCCGCGATGGATGGTGAAGCAGGCGGTGGCGATGACGGTGAGGACGAGGGGGTAGCCGAAGGTCCAGCGCAGCTCGGGCATGTTGTCGAAGTTCATGCCGTACACGCCGGTGACCATGGTGGGTACGGCGATGATTGCGGCCCAGGCGGTGATCTTGCGCATGTCCTCGTTCTGGGCGACCGTCACTTGGGCCACATGGGCCTGGAGGATGGAGTCGAGCAGGGCGTCGAATGCGGTGATCTGCTCGGTGGCGCGGGCGAGGTGGTCGGCGACGTCACGGAAGTACGCCTGTATCTCCGAAGGGACGGGGCGCATCGGCTGGGTGGAGAGTTCGGCCAGCGGGCGGCCGAGGGGGACCACGGCCCGTTTCAGTTCCAGCAGCTCACGCTTGAGCTGGTAGATGCGGCCGGCGTCGGAGTTCCGGGAGCTGTGCGGGGAGAAGACCTCGGTCTCGACCTGCTCGATGTCGTCCTGGACCGCGTCGGTGACGGTGAGGTAGCCGTCGACGACATGGTCGGCGATGGCGTGGAGCACGGCGGCCGGGCCCTTGGCCAGCTGCTCCGGGTCGGCTTCGAGGTCCTCGCGCAGCGGACCGAGGGAACCGTGGCGGCCGTGCCGGACGGTGACGACGAAATCCGGGCCGACGAAGACCATGATCTCGCCGGTGGTGACCACCTCGCTCGTGGCCGTCAGCCGCTCGTGATCGACGTAGGCGACGGTCTTGAAGACGGCGAACAGGACGTCGCCGTAACTCTCCACCTTGGGCCGCTGATGGGCGTGGACGGCGTCCTCCACGGCCAGCGGATGCAGGCCGAGCAGGTCGGCGATCCGCGCGAACTCCGTCTCGCCGGGCTCGTGCAGACCTAGCCAGACGAAGCCGCTGCCGTCCTTGCGCGCCAGGGTGAGGGCTTCCTCGACGGTGGGGGCGGCCTGCCGGCGCAGGCCCTCCTGATAGACGACACAGTTGACCACCGCGGAGCCGAGCGGGGAGCGGGACGGGTGACTGAGGTCCACACGGCGGCCCCTGCCTGCCAGGTGGGTGACTTTGCGCAGGTTGCCGACCATCGACATACAGGGCTCCCTTCGGCAGACCCAGACACTAAGGCACTTAGTTCCATAGGAGACTAGACCAGGAACAGCCGAATCCATTGCTCAGGGGCCCGGTCATCCGGGGTGCGGACGATGCCGCGGTACCGGAAACCGTCCGGATACCGCGGCATCGTGAACTGCGGTCAGGCTGCCGATGTCACCTTCACGGGCTCGGTGCCGTCGGTGCTGTGCCGCTCCGCCCAGTTCTCCAGGGCCGTGCGGCAGGCGTGGTCGAGGTGGTGCAGGCCGGACAGGTCCAGCTCGACCGGGCGGTCCCGGGGCAGGGCCTCCAGGCTGTCGAGGATTTTCGGCAGCCGCAGGAAGGTCGCGTTGCCCGACAGGTGGACCTGGATGGGGCCGACGCCCTCGTCGATGACCTGGGTCTTGAGGTGCGAGGCCTCCCAGGCGGTCTTGACGACCGCCAGGGCCAGACCGATCAGGACACCCTCGAACATGTTGACCGCGACGATCGACACGGCCGTGACGACGAGGATCAGTGCCTCACCCTTGTGGCTGCGCCACAGCGTCGCAATCTGGCGGAACGGGATCAGTTTCCAGCCCGCGTGCACGAGGATGCCGGCGAGGGCCGGAATCGGGATCAGAGCCAGGGCCCACGGCATCGCGGCGGCGAACAGCAGCAGCCACACGCCGTGCAGGACACGCGAGGCCTTGGTCTTCGCGCCCGCGCTGACGTTGGCGGAGCTGCGGACGATCACCGCGGTCATCGGCAGCGCGCCGAGAAGACCGCACACGGTGTTGCCCGCGCCCTGGGCGATCATCTCCTTGTTGTACTCGGTGCGCGGACCGTCGTGCAGCCGGTCCACGGCCGCCGCGCTGAACAGGCTCTCCGCCGAGGCGATGAGCGCGAAGGCGATGATGGTGCCCCAGATGGCCGGGGTGGCCAGCTCACCGAAGGCCTCGGCGCCGGGCGGCTGGATGACGCCGAGCAGGCCCTTCACCTGGACGGTGCCGACCGGCAGGCTGAAGGCGAGAGTGGCGACCGTGGCCAGGACGACCGCCGCGAGGGCGCCGGGTACGGAGTGCACGGCCTTCGGCATCTTCTTCCACAGCACGATGACGGCGATGGTGCCCGCACCGATCGCGAGCGAGGTCAGCGCCTTGGTGCTGCCCATGGCGTCGACGACCGCCACCGGCAGCCCCGCGATCTTGCCGATGCCGGTCCCCGGGGCCTTCAGGCCCGCCGCCGCGTAGATCTGGCCGGCGATGATCACCAGACCGATACCGCAGAGCATGCCCTCCACGACGGAGACGGAAATCGCCCGGAACCATCGGCCTATCCCGAAGAAGCCCATGGCGAGCTGGAGCAGGCCTGCGATCAGCACGATGAGGCCGAGCGTGCTTACCCCGAAATCGCTGACGGCCTCGAAGACGAGCACGGTCAGACCGGCGGCCGGACCGGACACCTGAAGGCTGCTGCCAGGCATGAGTCCGGTGACGAGGCCACCCACGATGCCGGTGATCAGCCCGAGTTCGGCCGGGACGCCGGAGGCGACCGCCACGCCGACGCACAGCGGCACGGCGACCAGGAAGACAACGATGGAGGCGAGGAAGTCCTGCCTCAGGTAGGGGAACTTGGGTACGGTGCTTGTGTTGTTCGTCATCGCGCTCACGCCCCCCTCACAGCACCGCGAAGGTGTCGGTCTGCGGACGGTGCGCCAGAACGGTCCCGGTGTGCACCTCGTAGTACCAGGCGTGCAAGTTCAACTCGCCACGTTCCAGCTTCCCGGCGACGCACGGGTAGGAGCGCAGCCGCAGCAACTGCGTCAGGACGTGGTTCTGTACCCCTTCTGCGACGGTCGGATCCTCGGCAGTCCCCTTCGGCTTGGGAGTCGCGTGGGCGAGCCACTCGCGCACGGCCGGGACGGCGTCCAGGTCGTCGCCGCGGACGAGGGCGCCCACGGCACCGCAGTGGGAGTGGCCGCATACGACGATGTCCTTCACGCCGAGCACCTGCACTGCGTACTCAATGGTGGCCGCCTCGCTGGTGGGGTGCTCCAAGGCGTACGGCGGGACGATGTTGCCCGCGGTACGCATCACCGTTGCGGAGGTTTGCGTCAGAGTGTGGCGCCACCCGCTCTCCCCGCCTGCGCCGTCGCCTCTCCCTCCATGCCAGTTCCGCGATCAGAAACACCGCCAGGGCCGCTACCAGTGTCAGCGCGACAGTATTGGCGGCTGAGATGCCGGCAATGAAGTCGCTCTTGTCATCCTTGAGGTCCGATGCCGTGCGAACGGCGTCGGCGATGCCGCTCGGCGCGTAGATGTGTCCATTCATGCCCCTCCGATCTGCACCCCACGTACGGGCAGACGCCACCTACGCTACCGGATGCATGCTAAGCGATTTAGTAGGAACTTCTCAGTGGCTGTGTCCGTCCTCCGCGTCGGGGGATGCGGTCCCCTCCGGCGCCGTCGGCTGAGAGGACGTGCCCGGGGACTCCTCCCCTTCTGCGTGCTCGCCGGCTTCCTCTGCCGAACCCGTGCCGTGGCTGTGTCCGCTCTCGCCGGATTCCGTGCCCATCCCCGCCGCGATCGTGCGCAGGCCGAAGAAGCTCACGGCCGCAGTGAGAAGGACAGCGAGCCCCACCGGTCCGAAGATCCGGCGCCAGGATGACTGTGCGTCCTTGAGTACGAATGCGATGAAGGAGACGGTGATCCCCAGAGGGACGAGCAAGGCGCCCCGGGCAGGGAAGTCCTCGAAATGCTGCAGGCCACCACTGAGCATGCCGATACCGAACGAGAGCAGCAGTGACGCCCCGATGACGAGGATGGCGCGGGGCAGGGCGGGCCGGTCGGCGGCGAGCAGGAACTCGTTGACCACCGTCGCGACCAGGAACACCAGGACGCCGATGACGGCGATCTTCGTGTAGCGGGCTGGATCCAGCGGATGGTGCACCACGGCTCCGCTGATGAGGCCCGCCCCGACGAAGTACAGCACGTACCCGATGTAGCGACCCGCGAGCGGGGCCGGCCTACGGGCGCGGTGGCGCTTGCGAGCGCGACGGGCGGCGGCTCGGCCGCCACCGGAGGGCGGCTGGGGTTGCGCGGGCCGTACGGGGCGGTCGGTGACAAGGGACAAGGCGCAGGCCTTTCGTCGGCTCAGAGGTTTTCGGGAACGGCGAACGGCTGATGAGCAGGGGTATCCGCAGTACCGCATGCACGCCCATGACTGACGGCGCGACAGGTCGCCGCGAGAGTCGGCAGGTCGCGCAAAGTTCTTACGAAACAGGCGCAAGGCGCAGATGGGGACACGGGTGTGCAGTGCAGAGCCCGGCAGGAGCAATCGGCCTCGTCGGCCTAAATGCGCAACACGGCTGTCGCGCCTGGAGATCTTGTCTCTGGAGTGGCGGTGACAGCACGCATGTCGGACTGCGGCGACACGTGGCAGTGGTCGACCGCTGGTGAGGTGCCGGGAGGCGGTAGGGGGAGCGCGTCGTCCGGCTGCCCGGGCGCACAGCTGGGAGCGGAGTCCTCGGACGCGCTGCCTTCACGGTGGGGCTGAGCGTGCTCGGCTGAGAAGTCCGCGCCGGGAGCGGGAAGTGATGCGGTAACGCCCGCTTCGAGGTGCCCGGCAGAACTCTCACCATGCAGTCCGTGCGCGAAAAGCAGGCCCAACAGCAGCATCACAAGCCACGCGAGACGGGTCAGCTGCGGAGCCCGCCTACGGGCGCGCGGCAAGGCTGTGGCCGTCCGGTCCGTGAGCACGGCGTGATCATAGCCAGTCGGATGAGTTCTGGCGTCTCCTGATCTCGAAATCGTCGGTGCCCGGCGCTGCTGGCTGCACGAGTCCGTCCCTCAGAGCCCGGACCGCACGCCGGGCACCGCGTGGTGCAGGGTCCACCCACCATCTCGGTGAAGGTCAGACGCGCCCGCCGCACCCTGGCCCGGGGAGCTTCGACCGGCTCACCCCCGAACAGCAGGAGGCCCTCGGCGAGATCATGCGGATCGTCGCCGAGGGCCTGCAGCCGAGCGAAGCGGGTGCGGACC
>NZ_JBEXQG010000025.1:0-110416 GCF_040612485.1 Streptomyces sp. NPDC006385 | reverse complement strand
GTCGTCGCGGGCGAGCCGCAGGCTCTGGATGAGCTGATCGCTGCTTGTGAGGCCGACGAGGTCCGTGCCCGCCGTATCCCGGTGGATTACGCCTCTCACACCTCTCACGTGGAGCGGATCGAGGAGGAGCTGGCCCGGGTCCTGGCCGAGGTCCGCCCGCAGACCGCCACAGTCCCGTTCTTCTCCACGGTGGAGGCCGACTGGCTGAACACGCAGGCCCTGGATGCCGGTTACTGGTATCGCAACCTGCGCCGAACGGTCCGTTTCGAGGACTCCATACGCACCCTCGCCGACCAGGACCACACCGCGTTCGTGGAGGTCAGCCCGCATCCGGTGCTCGCGATGAGCATCCAGGACACCGCCGACGAGGCGGCCGTCACCGGCACCCTGCGCCGCGAGGACGGCGGCCTGGACCGCTTCCTGACCTCCCTGGGTGAGCTGTGGGTCCACGGCGTGGACGTCGACTGGGCCCAGGCCTTCACCGGCACCGGCGCCCACCACGTCGACCTGCCCACCTACGCCTTCCAGCACCGCCACTACTGGCTGACCGTCGACCCCTCAACCGCGGGTGACGTCGGAGCCGTCGGGCTGCTGCCGACCGGGCATCCGCTGCTCGGGGCTGCGGTCGAGCTGCCGGAGCCGGAAGGGGTCGTGCTGACCGGACGTCTGTCGGCGCAGGCCCATTCCTGGCTGGCGGGCGAGGGTGAGAGGGTCCTGTTGCCCGCTACGGCGTTTGTGGAGCTGGCCGTTCACGCGGGTGACCAGGTCGGCTGTGACACGGTGGCGGAGCTGACGCTCCGGCAGCCGCTGGTGCTGCCCGCACGGCACGCCGTGCAGCTGCGGGTGCGGGTGGCCGGGGCCGACGCGGAGGGACGGCGGGTCTTCGGCATCCACTCGCGCGCCGAGGACGCCCTCCCGGGCACGCCGTGGGCCTGCCACGCCACCGGGCTGCTGGTGCGGGCCGGTGCGCCGGTGTCGCAGTGGGAGCCGGCCGTCTGGCCTCCGGCGGGGGCGGCCCGACTGGAGACGGACCGGGTGGACGCCCTGTGGCGGGGCGTCGACGGCGAGGTGTTCGCCGAGGTGAGCCTGCCCGACGGGCAGCGGGCGGAGGCGGCCCGCTACGGCCTGCATCCGGCCCTGCTCGACGCCGCCCTGGAGGCCGCGCGGTGCGCGGCGGACGGCGCGGACGGCGGCGAGGACACGGACCGGCTGCTGGTGCCGACGGTCTGGCGGGACGTCGTCCTGCACGCGGTGGGGGCGGAGCGGCTGCGGGTGCGGATCAGTGGTGGTGGGCGGCCGGAGGGCGTGTCCGTCGGGCTGGCCGACCCGAGCGGCGCGACGGTCGCGTCGGTGCGGCTGGTGACGCTGACCGCCCTGGATCCGGCGGAGTTCGACCGGACGAACGAGCCGGACGGCTCCGCTCCGGTACGTACCGTGATCCGGCGTCCGGTTCCGGCGCGCCGCACCGCGGTGTCCGCCGGCGACGCGGGCGAGCCGGGGCTCGCGGTCCGGCTGGCCGGGCTGGCGGGGGCCGAGCAGCTACGGGTGCTCACCGAGCTGGTGCACGCCGAGGCGGCCGCGGTGCTCGGGCTGCCCGGGCCGGACGCGGTGGAGGCCCAGCGTGGCTTCTTCGAGCTGGGCTTCAACTCGCTGATGGCGATGGAGCTGCGTAACCGGCTCAACGCGGCCACCGGGCTGCGGCTGCCGGCGTCACTGCTGTTCGAGCACACCCGGCCGGCCGCCGTGGCCGCCCATCTGCGCGGGGAGCTGACGCGTGCGTCGGCCGCGGGCGGGCAGGCGCCGGGCGGGATCGAGGCGATGTTCCGGCAGTCGTTCGCCGAGGGACGGCACGTCGCGGGCAACGAGCTGATCATGGCGGCCTCCCGGCTGCGGGACGCCTTCGACGTCGCGTCGGCCGCGGGCCACGCCCCGGAGCCGGTGCCGCTGGCCACTGGCGAGGAACGGCCCCGGCTGTTCTGCCTGCCGGCCGTGGTGGCGACCGCCGGGCCCCAGCAGTACGCCCGTTTCGCCGAGGGCTTCCGCGGCCGCCGGGACGTCACCGTGCTGCCCCAGCCGGGCTATCTGCCCGGTGAGCGGATCCCCGCCGACATGGTGGCGCTGGCCGAACTGCACGCGCAGACGCTGCGCCGCGTCGCCGGTGAGGAGCCGTTCGTGCTGGTGGGGCACTCCGCGGGCGGGCAGATCGCGCACGCCGTGACCGCGCACCTGGAGACCCTCGGCAGCCGGCCCGCGGCCCTGGTGCTGCTGGACGTGCCGTGGCCCGAGGACGACGCGGAGAACGCGGAGGTCGGCGCGGCGATGCTCGGCGTGGCCTTCGACCGGGAGCGGAAGCTGGGCGGCGGCATCATGAACGACGTGCGGCTGACCGCCATGGGCGGCTACCACCGCCTCCTGGCCGACTGGCGCCCCGAGCCCGTCAAGACGCCGACGCTGCTGGTGCGCGCCACCGAACCGATGCCGTCGGCGTCCGGAGCGCCAGGGGACGACCCGGTGATGCTGCGCGTCGACTGGAAGCTCGGCCACACCGCGCGGGACGTGCCCGGGAACCACTTCAGCATCGTCGAGGACCACGCCGGGGACACCGCCCGCGTGGTCGAGGAATGGCTCACCGACATCACCGCGAACGGCGCGACGGGCTGAGCGCCCGTCGAGTGTCCGTAGCAAGTGAAGCAAACCCCAACGAAAGTCAGGACTTGTGACCAAGCACATCGCCGTTCTCGGAGCCCCGTACCACGGGCATGTGAACCACACCCTGCCCGTCGTCGCCGATCTCGTCGGCCGCGGACACCGGGTCACCTATGTCACCACCGAGCACTTCGCACCCTCCGTGTCGGCGGCCGGTGCCCGCGTGGTGACGTACGAGTCGGTCTGGCCGGCCGAGCGCAGCGTGCCGCCGGAGATGTCGGTGGACGAGATGGCGGAGGGGCCGCTCAAGATGCTCTCGGAGAACGTGGCGGTCACGGCCGCCGCCGAGCGGGAGCTGGCCGGGGACCGGCCGGACGTGGTGGTCTACGACACCCTCATGAACTTCTCCGGCCGGGTGCTGGCCGAGAAATGGCAGAGGCGGGCCGCGCAGCTCGTTCCGATGCTCGCCTCCAATGAGCACTTCTCGGTGCTCGCGGCGCTGGCGCAGGAATTCCCCGCGATGGACCCGCAGCATCCCGCACTGCTCGAATTCGGCATGAAACTGGCCGAGTTCCGCATCGGACACGGTCTGTCCGTGCCCGGGCCGGGCGACATCCTGGGTGTGCCGGAGGAGCTCAACGTGGTGTTCGTGGCCCGGGAGTTCCAGCCCGCCGCGGACACCTTCGACGAGCGGTACGTCTTCGTCGGTCCCGCGGCGAGCGCGGGCGGCGGCGAGGCAGCCTCGTGGCAGCCGCCGCAGGGTGACAAGCCCGTGCTGCTGATCGCCCTCGGCACGCTGTTCAACGAGCGGCCCGACTTCTACCGGGCGTGCCTGAAGGCCTTCGCCGACCTGCCCTTCCGTGTGGTGATGGCGACCGGCGAGCATGTCGACCCCGCCGACCTGGGCGCCGTACCGGACGGCTGGGAGGTGCACCGGCAGGTGCCACAGCGTGCGGTGCTGGAGCACGCCGCCGTCTTCATCACGCACGCGGGCATCCGCTCCACGATGGAGTCGCTCGCGGCCGGCGTCCCGCTGGTGGCCGTGCCGCAGTCCGTGGAGCTGGACTTCACCGCGCGACGCATCGCCGAGCTGGGCCTCGGCGTGCGCGTCGCCCGCCAGGAGGCCTCACCCGAGGCGCTGCGCGAGGCGGTGCTGACGGCGGCCGAGGACGCCGGGATCCGGCAGCGGGTGACCGCGATGGCCGGGCACGCCCGCGCCGGCGGCGGCGCGGCCGCGGCGGCGGACGCGCTCGAGGCGTATGCGGAGCGGGCCTGATATGGCGGGACACTGGTCCGGCCGCACCGTCCTGGTCACCGGGGGACTGGGCTTCATCGGCTCCCACTTCGTGGAGGAGCTGCTGGGCCTGGGCGCGCGGGTGCTGTGCCTGTACCGCCGGGACCACCCGGAGGTACGGGCCGAGTTGCCCGTCACCGAGGCCCTGACCACCGTGCAGGTCGACGTCCTGGACGAGCGGGCGCTGCGGGCGGCCGCGGACACCGTCCCGGGACTCGACATGGTCGTCAACTGCGCCACCCTCGACGGCAACATGCAGTTCCTGCTCCAGGAGGCGGGCCGCATGCTGGACGAGAACATGCGCATCGTCTCCAACGTGCTCAACCTCGCCCGCGACCGGGCCGTGCCCGACGTGGTGCTGATCAGTTCGGCCGAGATCTACGCGTACGACGAGACGCGGCCCGCGCGCGAGGAGGACGACCACCGGCGGCACATGGAGTTCTCACCCAACGGCTACCGGATGTCGAAGATGTTCACCGAGGTGCTCGCGGACCTCTACCGCACGCAGTTCGGCATGAACATCTACACGCCGCGCCCCACCAACGTGTACGGGCCGCGCGACGACTTCGCCACGACGACGAACCACGTCATCCCCAACATGCTGATGCGGCTCGCCGCCGGACAGGACGTCGAGGTCTGGGGCGACGGCAGCCAGCTGCGGACCTTCATCCACGTGCACGACCTGGTGCGCGCGGTGCTGTGCATGGTGCGTTCCGGTGAGTATCCGGCGCTCAACATCGGGACGTCGGAGCCGGTCTCCATCCGGGATCTGGCGTTCCTCGTCGCTCAGGCCGCCGGCCAGGAGGAGGACCGGATCCGGTTCGCCCCGGACAAGCCCGTCGGGGCGGCCCGCCGGGCGCTCGATCTCGAGAGGTTCCAAAAGGTCGTCGATTTCACGCCGCGCCCGCTGAAGGACGGCCTGCGGGACACCGCGCGGTGGTACCGGAAAAACGTGCTGGAGGTCCAGTGAAGGTTTCGTTGCAGACGTTCGGAACCCGTGGTGACGTTCATCCGTTCCTGGCGCTGGGCATCGGCCTGCGCCGGCGCGGACACGAGGTCAGCGTGGCCACGTCGATCGACTTCAAGGCGATGGTCGAGCTGGCCGGCCTGGAGTTCTGCGAGATACCCGGAAAGGCCGCCGACCACTTCGCCGACCCCGACGTCATCCGGTCGATCCGCAAGAGCGCCTCGTCGCTGCGCACCGCGCTGGTCATGAAGCGGCCCACCACGGAGGAGTTCGCCCACTCCGTCGAGCGGATGCAGGAGGCCGCCGAGGGCGCCGACTTCGTGCTCACCTCGATGATCTGCCGCGGCTACGGGTTCGCGGGCGCCACCGCGCCCTGGGGCACCGTCAACTGGTGGCCGATGACCCCGACCCGGGAGTTCCGCGCGTACAAGACCCCCGACCTGCCGCTCGGGCCCGCTTACACCCGGTTCACGCACGCCATGTCCGCCCAGCTGGAGTGGGCCGTGCACCGCCCGGCCGTCAACAAGGTCCGCACCCGTCAGGGTCTGCCGCCGCTGAAGAAGTCGCCGATGGGCACGCTCGGCGTCGAGCACCCCGTCCTCTACCCCTACAGCCCCGCCTTCCTGCCGCCCCCGGCGGACTGGCCGGCCCGCGCCCACGTCACGGGCTACTGGGTCTGGGAACGCCCCGACCAGGAGCCGCCGGCGGAGCTGGTCGACTTCCTCGGCAGCGGCTCCCGGCCGCTGGTGCTCGCCCTGGGCAGCGCCTGGCCGGTGTACGGCGAGCAGACCTTCCACGCCGTGCGGGACGCGGTACGCCATGCCGGGCGGCGCCTGGTCGTGGTGGGCGGACCCGAGGGCACCGCCTCCGACGACGTGTTCCGGGTGCGGGAAGTGGACTACGGCTGGCTCTTCCCGAGGGCGGCCGCGGTGATCCACGGGGCGGCCTTCGGCACCACCGCCGACACGGTGCGCGCCGGCGTGCCGCACGTGACCGTGCCGTGCTGGGCCGACGGCCCCTACTGGGCGGCCCGGCTGGCCGAGATCGGCGTCGCACCGGCCCCGGTGCCGTTCCAGCGGATGACCGGCGGGCGGCTGCGGCAGGCCGTGGCGGCCGTCCTGGACGACCCCCGGCCCGCCGAACGGGCCGCCCTCATCGGCGAGCGTGTGCGCGCCGAGCGGGGCGTGGACACGGCCTGCGACCTCATCGAGACCGCGGTGGCCGCGGCCGCCTGACCCCCACCCCCACCCCCACCCCCCACCCCTCAAGGCTTGGAGAGCCACGCCCTCATGACCACGTATGTTTGGGACTACCTTCCGGAATACCAGGACGAGCGCGCCGACATCCTCGACGCCGTGGAGAAGGTCTTCTCCTCGGGCCGGCTGGTGCTCGGCGAGAGCGTCAGCGGCTTCGAGGCCGAGTTCGCCGCCTATCACGGCCTGCGTCACTGCACGGGCGTCGACAACGGCACCAACGCCGTCAAGCTCGCCCTCGAAGCGCTCGGCATCGGGCCCGGCGACGAGGTGATCACCGTGTCCAACACGGCCGCCCCCACGGTCGTGGCCATCGCCGGCGCCGGCGCCACCCCTGTCTTCGTGGACATCCGCGCCGAGGACTTCCTGATGGACACCGACCAGGTCGCCGCCGCGATCACCCCGCGCACCAAGGCCCTGCTGCCGGTGCACCTGTACGGACAGTGCGTGGACATGGCGCCCCTGCAGTCCCTCGCCGCCGAGCACGGCCTCGCCCTGGTCGAGGACTGCGCGCAGGCCCACGGCGCCCGCCACCACGGCCGGCTCGCCGGCACGATGGGCGACGCCGCCGCGTTCAGCTTCTACCCGACCAAGGTCCTGGGCGCCTACGGAGACGGCGGCGCGGTCCTCACCGACGACGCCGGCACCGACGCCGCCCTGCGCCGGCTGCGCTACTACGGCATGGAGAAGGTGTACTACGTCGTCCAGACCCCCGGCCACAACAGCCGCCTGGACGAGGTGCAGGCCGAGATCCTGCGCCGCAAGCTGACCCGCCTCGACGCCTACATCGCCGGCCGCCGCGCCGTCGCCCGCCGCTACGAGGAGGGCCTGGCCGACCTCACCGGCCCCGGCGGCCTGCTGCTGCCCGGCACCAACCCCGGCAACGAGCACGTGTACTACGTGTACGTGGTCCGCCACCCGCAGCGCGACCTGATCATCGAGCGCCTGAGGAGCGAGTACGACATCTCCCTCAACATCAGCTACCCGTGGCCGGTGCACACCATGACCGGCTTCGAGCACCTCGGCTACCGCAAGGGCGCCCTGCCGGTCACCGAGGCGCTGGCCGACGAGATCTTCTCGCTGCCGATGTACCCCTCCCTGCCCGTGGACCTCCAGAACACCGTGATCGGTGCCCTGCGCGACGTCCTCAAGACGCTCTGAGCCCACGCCTCGAGAAGGAGTCCCCGGTGAAAGCACTGGTGTTGTCCGGCGGCATGGGGCTGCGGCTGCGGCCGTTCAGCCACTCGATGCCCAAGCAGTTGATGCCGCTCGCCAACAAGCCCGTCCTGCTGCACGTCATCGAGCAGCTGCGCGGCCTGGGCGTGACCGAGATCGGTGTCGTGGTCGGCGAGCGGTCGGAGAAGATCAGCCAGTACCTCGGCGACGGCGCCGAGTTCGGCGTACGGCTGACGTACATCCCGCAGGACGCCCCGCACGGCCTCGCGCACTGCGTCGCCATCTCCCGCGAGTTCCTCGGCGACGACGACTTCGTCATGTACCTCGGAGACAATCTGCTCCCCGAGGGCGTGGACGACATCGCCGTCGAGTTCCGCGCCCGGCGCCCCGCAGCCCAGCTGGTGGTGCACAAGGTGGCCGACCCCCGCGCCTTCGGTGTCGCCGAGGTCGACTCCACCGGGCGGGTGCTGCGGCTGGTGGAGAAGCCCGAGCAGCCGGTCAGTGACCTCGCGGTGGTCGGCGTGTACTTCTTCACCGCGGCCATCCACGAGGCCGTGGCCGCCGTGGAGAGCAGCGCCCGCGGCGAGCTGGAGATCACCGATGCCATCCAGTGGCTGGTCACCCGGGGCGCCGAGGTGCGGGCCAGCACCTACCACGGCTACTGGAAGGACGCCGGGCAGATCGACGACGTCCTGGCCTGCAACCGAGAACTCCTGGACCGGCTCAAGCCGTCCGTCGACGGCGAGGTCGACGCGCACAGCGAGCTGATCGGGGCCGTCGTGGTGGAGGAGGGCGCCCGGGTCGTCCGCTCCCGGATCACCGGGCCGGCGGTCGTCGGCGCCGGCGCGATTGTCGAGGGCAGCTCGATCGGCCCGCACACCTCCATCGGGGAGGGCTGCCGGCTGCTCGGCGTGCAGCTGAGCGACACCATCGTGCTGGAACGGGCCAGCATGCGCGGTGTCACAGCGGTGCGCGGCTCCATCATCGGCCGCGAGGCCAGCGTCAGCGCCGTCGACGCGGACGGCTCCCACCGGCTGATCGTCGGCGACCACGCGCGCGTCGAGGTGGCCGCATGAGGCTGCTGGTGACCGGGGGCGCCGGGTTCATCGGGTCCGCCTACGTCCGTACGCTCCTGGCGGGCGGCTACGCCGGCTACGCGGACGCGTCGGTGACCGTCCTGGACAAGCTGACCTACGCGGGCAACCGGGCCAACCTGCCCGAGCGGCACGACCGGCTGGACTTCGTCCACGGCGACGTCTGCGACACCGACCTGCTGCGGCAGCTGCTGCCTGGCCATGACGCGGTGGTGCACTTCGCCGCCGAGTCCCACGTGGACCGCTCCATAGCGGACCCCTCCGTGTTCGTCCGCACCAACGTCGTCGGCACCCAGACCCTGCTGGCGGCCTGTCTGCACACCGGCGTCGAACGGGTCGTGCACATCTCCACCGACGAGGTCTACGGCTCCATCGCGTCCGGCGCGTGGACGGAGGAGTGGCCGCTGGCCCCCAACTCGCCCTACGCGGCGTCCAAGGCGGGCAGCGACCTGCTGGCCCGGGCCTACGCCCGCACCCACGGCCTGGACGTGTCGATCACCCGCTGCTCCAACAACTACGGCCCCCACCAGCACCCCGAGAAGCTCATCCCGCTGTTCGTCACCCGCCTGCTGCGCGGCGAGACCGTCCCGCTGTACGGCGACGGCTCGAACGTGCGCGAGTGGCTGCACGTCAGCGACCACTGCGCGGCCGTCCAGCTGGTCCTCACCCGCGGCCGGGCCGGCGAGGTCTACAACGTCGGCGGCGGCACCGAGCGCACCAACCGGCAGATCACCGACCTGCTGCTGCGGCTGTGCGGGGCCTCGCCCGACCAGGTGCGGCACGTCACCGACCGCAAGGGCCATGACCTGCGCTACGCCCTGGACGACAGCAAGATCCGAAAGGAGCTGGGCTACGCCCCACGCGTGCCCTTCGAGGAGGGCCTCGCCGACGTGGTCGACTGGTACCGCGCGAACCCCGACTGGTGGCAGGCGTCCGCCGCCGACCGCAGGGTGGCCGCGTGACCGCCCCGGCCCGCCCGGCGGCGCTGCACCGCTGCGAGGACCCCGGCCTGCCCGCCCGGCTCGCCCGGTCGGCGCGGGAGCGCGACGGGACGATGCTGCCGACTGGGGCGGCCGACGCCTGGCTGGAAGAGCGCCGGCAGGCCCACCCCTTCCGGGTGGAGCGGGTGCCCTTCGCCGAGGCGGACGGCTGGGGCTTCGAGGAGGCCACCGGCAACCTCACGCACCGCAGCGGGCGGTTCTTCACCGTCGAGGGACTGCGGGTGAGCACGGAGACCGGCCGGTGGCGCCAGCCCATCATCAGGCAGCCGGAGATCGGCATCCTCGGCATCCTCATGCGCGACTTCGGCGGGGTGCCGCACTTCCTGCTGCAGGCCAAGATGGAGCCCGGCAACCCCAACCTGCTCCAGCTGTCGCCGACCGTCCAGGCCACCCGCAGCAACTTCACCGGCGTGCACAAGGGCGCACCCGTGCGTTACCTGGAGTACTTCGCCGGTCCGCTGCGCGGCCGGGTGGTGGTGGACGTCCTGCAGTCCGAGCACGGCAGCTGGTTCTACCGCAAGCGCAACCGCAACATGGTGGTCGAGGTGGACGCCGACGCCGAGGTGCCCCTCGCGGACGACTTCCGCTGGCTGACCCTGGGCCAGATCCACGAGCTGCTCGCCCGGGACAACGTGATCAACATGGACGCGCGGACGGTGCTGTCCTGCCTGGCCCCGTTCCTGTCGCCGTCGGCACCGGGGGACGAGGCGCTCACCCCGACCGCCGGACTGCTGGGCTGGCTGACCGGGCAGCGCGCCACCCGCGACATCGAGGTGAGCCGGATCCCGCTGCGGGAGACGGAGGCCGAGGGGTGGCTGCGCGGCCCGGACGAGATCGCCCGCCCGGACGGCCGGTACTTCAGCGTCGTCGCGGTGTCCGTGCGGGCCGGCAGCCGTGAGGTCGGCAGCTGGCACCAGCCGCTGTTCGCGCCGCGCGGACCGGGCGTGGTCGCCCTGGTGCTGCGGGAGTTCGCCGGCGTACCGCACGTGCTGCTGCGGGCCCGGGCCGAGCCCGGCTTCCACGGCGTGGTGGAGCTGGGCCCCACCGTGCAGTGCGTGCCGGACAACTACGGCCCGGCCGACCGGCCCCCGCTGCTGGACTGGGTGCTGTCGGCCGACCCGGCGCAGGTGCGGTACGACACCGTGCACTCGGAGGAGGGCGGACGGTTCCTGGACGCGGTCGCCCGCTACACCATCGTGGAGGCCGACGCGACGCTGCCCGCCGAACTCCCGGCGGACTTCGCCTGGTTCAGTGTGCCGCAGCTGAGCGGTCTGCTGCGGCACGAGCACTACGTCAGCGTGCAGGCCCGCACCCTGCTGGCCTGCCTGAACGCCCTGCCCCGCAACGGGGCGCCGCTGCCCCCGCCGGCCCCGCTCCGGCGCCCGGCGCAGCCGCTGCCCTCGCGGTGGGCGTCGTAGCGGGGTGGCCGTGGCAGGGAGCGGTGCGTCGTCAGTCGTCGGGGAGGCCGTCGTGGAGTGCTTCGTGGAGTACTTCCGGCCCCTCGGGAACGAGGGTGTCGTTGTCGCGCTCGGTGTACCGCTCGCCCGTGCTCGGGCAGCGGAAGCGGCCGTCCCCCTCGTCCTCCAGGGGCACACCGGCCCGCCCCACCCACTTCACGCGGCGGGCCGGCACCCCCGCCACCAGGGCGAAGTCGGGCACGTCCCGGGTGACGACGGAGCCGGCGGCGACCAGCGCCCAGCGGCCGACCGTCACCGGCGCCACGCACACCGCGCGCGCCCCGACCGAGGCGCCGTGCCGGAGGGTCACCCCGACCGGGGTCCAGTCCTGCGGCCCCTTCGGGGCACCGGCGGGGGTCACGGCACGGGGGTGCGGGTCGTTGGTGAGCACGGCGGAGGGACCGATGAACACGCCGTCCTCCACCACGGCGGGCTCGTAGACCAGGGCGTGGTTCTGCACCTTGCAGTGGTCCCCGACCGTGACGCCGGGCCCGATGTACACACCCCGCCCGATGGTGCAGTCGCGGCCCACGACCGCGTCCTCCCGTATATGAGCCGTGCCCCAGACAGACGTTCCGTCGCCCACGGTCGCCTTTTCCTCGACCTCGGCACCGGGCGCAATGCGAGCGTTCATCATTCCTCCGTCGGTGAAAAACCGTGCAGGTATATGAGTACCGTACTGCCAAAATTCGAGTGTGATGCACATCACGTGTGCAATGGGTAATGTTTCGCTGACCCGACTTGACATGGCGATTGTCGCTGTAATTGGGTAGTGATCAGTAAAGACGGGGGCCTGAAGGGATTTCCGCGATGCAGGTAAACGGGGTATACATTGACTCGCTCGGCGTGCACCTCTCTGAATGGGTGTCCGTCGCCGATGCGGAGGGCCCGGGGGATTACGAGCGCGGCGAGTTCACCGCGGCCGGCCTGACCGGCACGCACGTGGCCGGGGACACGCCGGCCGTCGACATGGCCGTCCTGGCCGCCCGCAGAGCCGTCGAGCGCGCCGGCGTGGACCTGTCGGCGATCGACTCCCACATCCACGGCAGCGTCTACTACCAGGTGCCCGAGGGCGCCTACGCACCCGGCTACATCCTGCGCGAACTGGGCGCCGGCCACATCCCCTCGCTCGACGTCCAGCAGGGCTGCGACGGTGTGCTGGGTGCGCTGGAGACGGCCGCCGGACAGATCACCGGCGTCGCCCGGCGGCAGAACGTCCTGCTGACCACGGCCACGAACTTCAGCTCCCCGCTCATCAACCGCTGGCGCGATTTCGGTACCTCCTCCCTTTACTCGGACGGCGCCCTGGCGGCCGTGGTGAACGGCCGCGGCGGATTCGCCGAGGTCCGGTCCATGAATTCCGGGACGCTGCACAGCCTGGAGCAGTGGCACCGCGGTGAGGAATCCCTGCTGCCACCCGACGGAAATCCCCGGAAGTATTTCAACGTGGGGGAGCGGTCGCAGTATTTCGTGGACAATGTCATGGGCTTCACCGAGCTATTCGAGACGTTCACGAAATTCGATCTCGGCGTCATCAACGATTCCATCATCGACGCCGGAATGACCGCCGCGGACATTTCCAAGGTCATCACGATCAACGTGGACAAGCGGATGATCGAGCACGCCCTGCTGCGCCCGCTCGGCATTCCCGTGGACCGGCTGGTCTGGGAGTACGGAGCCTCCGTCGGACACGCCGGCGGCGCCGACATCCTCATCTCCCTGGAGCACGCCGTGCGCACCGGCGAGGTCCAGGTCGGTGATCACGTCCTGGTGACCTCCCAGGGCCCCGGCTGGGTCTGCTCCTCCGCCGTCCTCACCATCCGGGAGCTGCCCGCGTGGGCGCAGTAGACACCGGCAAGTGGATCCACCGGTACGAGCCGGCGCCCGACGCCCCCCGGCGGCTGGTGTGCTTCCCGCACGCCGGCGGCGCCGCGTCGTACTTCGTACCGGTGGCCCGGGCCATGGCGGGCCACACCGACGTCCTCGCCGTGCAGTACCCCGGCCGCCAGGAACGCCGTAACGAACCCTTCCTCGGCTCCATCGAGGCGCTCGCCCGCGCCGCCGTGGACGCGCTCGCGCCCTGGCTCGACCGGCCCGTCACCCTCTTCGGGCACAGCATGGGCGCCATGGTCGCCTTCGAGGCGGCCCGGCTGCTTCAGGCCGAGGGCAGGGCGCCCCGGGGACTCGTCGTCTCCGGCCGCCGCGCCCCGACCTGCGTCCGGCCCGCCCCCGACCTGGTGCACCTCCGGGACGACGAGGGGCTGATGGCCGAGATCCGGCGGCTGGACGGCACCGACGAACGGATCCTCGCCGACGAGGAACTGCTGCGCATGATCCTGCCCGTCATCCGCAGCGACTACCGGGCCGTGGAGGGCTACCGCTACCGCCCCGGCCCGCCCCTGAGCTGCCCGGTCCTCGCCCTTATCGGCGACACCGACCCCCAGGTCACCCCCGAAGAGGCGCGGTCCTGGGCCGAGCACACCAGCGGACCGTTCGACATGACCGTGTTCCCCGGCGGCCACTTCTACCTCAACTCCCAGGCGAACGCGGTGATCCGGGCCATCACCGAGCACATGTCGGCCGCAGGCTCCACGGCGGCGCGCTGAGCGGCCCCGCCGCCGTACCGCGAACACACGACGGAAGGTCAACCCAGAAGTGAATCCCGACCGGGACAGCATCGTCGAGGCCGTCAAGCGCGTGATCGCCGCCGAGAGCGGGTCCGGCCTGCAGCCGTCCGCGCTGAGCGAGGACGAGCCGCTCGGCGGCGAGCGCTTGCGGATCTCCTCCATGCGCCTGCTGGGCATCCTCACCCGGCTGGAGGACGAACTGGACACCCCCCTGCCCGACGACCTGTTCGCCGGCCGCTCCTACGACACCGTCCGCGACCTCGTGGACCTGGCCGTCGAGGGCGCCGAAGGGAGCCCGGCCCGGTGACCGCCTTCCCCGCCCACGCCCAGCACCTGGACTGCCTGCAGGCCAACCTCGCCCTGCTCGCCGACCGGCACCACGGCACCGGCACGCACACCCGCCTGGGCGCCGTACCCCGCTGCGCGCCGCGCCCGCTGACCGACGGGCCCCTGGCCGGCCTGCTCACCGTCGAGCCGACCCTCGACGCACAGCTCGCCGACGCCGCGGCCCTGCTCGGACTGGACGTCGCCGACCGCCGCCGGACCGGCCCGGGCGAGGTGCCGGACACCTCGGGAGGGCCGCTGTACGTCGTCGCCGACGCCTACCACCTGCCCTGGGTGCCCTACCACGGGACCAAGCACGTGGAGCACAGCTTCGTCGTGGACGACGACGGCGGCGACACCCTCCTGATCAGCGACGCCTACCACAACGACACCCAGTGGGGCCGCGCCCGCCCCGCTCGACTGCCTTACGCGCGCGCGGAGTTCTCCGCCCTGTTCAAGGCGCTGCCGGACGGCGCCGAGACCGTGCGGTTCACCCCCCGCCCGCTCGGCGCACCCCCCGAGCCCGGGCCCGTGCCCGGCCCGCCGCCGCAGTACCTGCGCGGCTACGCCGAGCACCCCGACCGGCGGGCGGCACTGGAGGCCTTCACCCTGGAGACCTGGCTGCTCGCCCGCACCCGCCGGCTGCACGCCGCCTACCTGGAGGAGCGGCGCGGGGCCGGCCTGCCGGAGCCGGTGCGCGAGCACCTTCGGCGCTGGGACGGCCTGGTCGAGCACGCCTACCTCGCCTTCCGGCGCGTGGACCGCGGCCGGGCCGAACCGTCGGGCCTGTTCGAGCGGGCCGCCGAGGCGCTCGCGCAGGACGCCGTGGCCTTCGGGGCCGGTGCGGCCGTGCGCGAGGTCGTCGCCTCCGTCCTCCAGATCGACGAAACGGCTCTCGTCGACGGTGATTTGACGGTCCATCCGGAATTCAATTCGATCCGGATGGTGGAAGTCGTGGAGATCCTCGAAGAACGGTTCACCGTGGAGTTCGACCCGGCCGATCTGGTGCCCGAGAACCTGCAGAGCGTTGCGGGCCTGTGCGCACTGCTGAACCGCGCACTCGACCATGAATAGAAGCCAGTTACATCGAAGGGAAACCTCTTCCGTGGACGCCCGCTTTACCGAGATGCTCAAGCCTTTCCTGCCCTTCCTCGGCGAGGAGCCCATCACGGCCGACACCCCGCTGCGCGAACTCGGGCTGGATTCCATGCAGGCCATCGAGCTGATGTTCACGCTGGAGGACACCTTCGGCGTGCAACTGCCCGACGACGCCCTCACCGAGGCCACCTTCGCCACCGCGGGCAGTCTGTGGAACGCGGCCGTCGCCGCGATGCCCGCCGGCACGGGGGACGCGATATGAGGGGCTTCGACCGCACCGGCTTCGACGCGCAGGCCACCGCGGACGCGGTCCGCCGGGTGTGCGAGACGGCCCGCAAGCACGCCGCGTCCTGCGACGAGGCCGCAGAGTTCCCCCTCGCGGCCTTGGAGGAGATGCGCCGGACCGGGCTGCTCGGCCTGATGGTGCCCACCGCCCACGGCGGGATGGGCGGCGGCGTGGACGACGTCCTGGACGCCGGCATCGCCCTCGGCCGCGTCGACATGTCCGTCGCCATGATCTTCACCATGCACTGCCAGCAGGTCGCCGGCATCGTCCGGCACGCGTCCCCCCGGCTCGCCGCCGAACTCCTCCCGGAGATCGCCGCGGGACGCCTCTACCTGGCCTCCGTCACCACCGAGGCCGGCAAGGGCGGCCACCTGCTCACCTCCGCCGCCGAACTCGCCACACAGGACGGCCGGCTGGTCATCGACCGGGTCGCACCGATCGTCACCGGCGGAGCCCACGCCGACGGCTTCCTGATCACCATGCTCAGCCCCACGGCCCGCTCCCCGCACGAGGTCTCCCTCGTCTACGCCCACCGCGACCAGCTCGACATCAGCGTCTCCGGCGACTGGGACCCGCTCGGCATGCGTGCCAGCCACAGCGTGGCCCTGAAGCTCACCGGCCAGGTGCCCGGGCATCAGGTCGTCGGCGAGCACGGCCAGTTCCGCAAGGTCGTCCTGGACACCTTCGGCCCGCTGGCCCACCTCGGCTGGGCCGCGACCTGGCTGGGCACCGCCGCCGGCGCCCTGTCCCGGGTGCTGCACACCCTGCGCAGCCCGGTCGGCCGCAAGAGCGCCAACCTCGACTCCGAGCTACTGCTGACCCGGCTTTCCCGCGCCCGGCAGCGCCTGGACACCGTGCACGCCCTGCTGCGGCACACCGCGACCACCCTCTCCCGGGCCGCCGACGACGGCGACGACCTCTCCCGGCCCAAGTACCAGATGCTGGTCAACGCCCTCAAGATCACCGCGTCCGAGGAGTGCCACCGCACCGTCGAGGACCTGGTCGACGCCGTCGGCCTGCGCCACGGCTACCTCAAGAGCTCGCCCACCGGACTCGAACGCGCCCTGCGCGACCTCAGGTCCGCCGCGCTCAACTACAGCAACGACCGGCTCCACCTCGCCGACGGCAGGCTCGCCCTGCTCGATGCGGAGGTGTCCCTTGCCTGACCGGCCCCTCGGGCTGCCCGTCGACGACGCGGCCGGGATCCTCAAGGCCCTCGCCGCCTCCGGCACGCTCACCGAGCTCTACGGCAAGGAGCCGACCGGCCGCCTCGACCCGCTGCTGCTGCGCCGCATCCTCAGCGAGGCCGATGCGCAGAGCCCGACGGGCACGGTCCTCGCGCTGCTCGTTCAGCTGGCCAGCGCTACACCGCTGCTCACCGAGATGGCCGACAGCCCGGCCGCATCGCACACGCTGCGCGCGGCCCTCGAAGGCGAGGAACTGCTCGCCCTCGCCGCCACCGACACGGCAGCCCCGGGCTCCGACCTCGCCGCACTCGGCACCACCGTCGACCTCTCCGGCACCGACGGGGACCTCGTCCTCGACGGCGGCAAGCGCTGGGTCACCTCCGCCCTGACCGCCGGCCACGCCCTGGTCCTGGCCCGGCACCGCCCCGGCCGCCACTTCACCAGCTTCACCTGGGTCCTGGTACCGCTGACCGCCCCCGGCGTGACCGCGGAAGCGGCCGACACCGACCTCTTCGACGGCGCGGGCCTCGGCCACCTCCGTTTCCACTCCGTGCGGCTGCCCCGCGAACACGTCCTCGGCCGCCCCGGCCGGGGCCTGGCCCTGTTCGCCCGGCACCTGACCGTCGAACGCCTGGCCTCCGCCGCCTGGGCGGTGGCGCTGTGCCGCAGGGCCGTCGCCGACACGGACCGCCGGCTCGCGGACCGGTCCATCGACGGCACACCCCTGCGCCGGTCGTCTTCCGTACGCCAGCGGCTCGCGGACTGCGCCGTACGTCTCAGCGCCCTCGACGCGCTGTGGACACAGTCCGCCGACCGCATCGCCCGCCACCATGACGCCACCGCCGCCGCCACGCTCAAGGCGCTGTCCGGCATGACCGTCGAACACGTCCTCACCGCATGCGGCCATCTCCAGGGAGCCGACGGCTTCGACCGGGGCGGAGCGCAGCGGCTGCGCGCCGAGGCGGCCGTGTTCGGCATCGGCGGCGGCGCCACCGAAATCGTCCTCGACACCGTCGCCGAACGCCTCGACCAGGTCCTGGACGGGCTGACGCCATGACCGCCGCCACCGCCTCCTCCGCCGCCGCCGGGACCCGACTCCACACCGAGGCGGCTCCCGGCGTCTGGGTCGCCGTGGAACCGGTCGGCACCCCCGCCGACGACCCGGCCGGGCTCACCCCGCACGACCTGGCCGACGCCGAGCACCTGCCCGAGTGGCGCGCCCGTGAACTCCTCGCCGCGCGCCGGGCCCTGCGCAGCCTGCTGGCCGCCCACTTCCCCGAGGCCCGGCACGCCCCCGTCGCCTACACCGACCGCGGGGCCCCCCGCCTCGTGGACCAGCCCCGCATCGGCATCAGCGTCAGCCACGACGGCGGGGCCGTCGCCGCCTGCGCCGCCCTGGACCACGCCGTCGGCGTCGACCTCCAGCACCCGCCGGACACCGTGTCCGACGGCATGCTGCGCCGCTGCGCCAAGACCCACACCGAGCGGCTCGCCCGCCTGCCCATGGCCGCGCGCACCAGGGAGTTCGCCTGGCTGTGGACCGTGCGCGAGGCCATCGTCAAGGCCGACGGCACCGGCGTCGCGGGCGGGCTGTGGACCGCCGACATCACCCCGTACAGCCGGCACGGCGCCTCGGGCCGGCACCGGTGGGTGAGCCTGCGCGAGCAGTCGCCGATCCCGCTCAGCTGCGCCTACACACCGCTTTCCGCACCGACCCCGCCCATCGAACGCCCCCTGGAGAACGACAGTGAGTGAGCCCTCGGCCGAGCTGAGCTGCTACACGGCGGGGCTGGTGGCGTATCTGGAACCCCAGGTCCCCGACATCCGGGACCGGCTCGCGGCCGCCGTCCGCCTGCGGGTGCGCACCGATCCGCCCGACGGCGGACTGGCGTTCTCCCACCACGCCCGCGTCGACATCGACGGCCGGGGCCGCGGCCTCGTCCACCGGGGTGCCGACGACTGGGCCGCCGCCCGCGCCGCGCTCGACGCCGAGCTGGCCCGGCACGGCGCCGTGCTCGCCGTCGGCAACACCCGCCACATCCCCTGGTCCCCGTCGTACGGTGGCGCGCAGACCTCGCACTGGGTGGTGCTCCGCCGGCACGGCGACGCCACGTGGCACGTGCGCGACGACTTCGACGCCCTCACCCCGCACGGCACCCAGACCGCCTACGAGGGACTCCTGGACGACGCCGAACTCCAGGCCCTCCTCACCCCGTTGTCCAGTACGACCGCCCAGGCCGTCAGCCGCGACCGCCACGCCCTCGGCGAGGCCGCCGAACTGGCGCCGTACACCGGCTACCGCTGGCTCGAACTCGGCGACACACCGGACAGGTCCACCCCCGAAGGAACCTGGGTGGACGGGCCGCTGCCCGCGCTGCGGCTCGTGGCCGACACGGTGTGTGCCGACCCCGACGCCCTCACCCGCTACGCCGACGACATCTGGACCGCCGCCCGCCACCAGCGTTTCCGGCTGGCCTCCCGCCCCGAGGCGGCGGGCGTCGCCGCGGCGGCGGCAGCGTGGGGATCCCTGCCGCAAGCCGTCCGCTTCGGCATCGCCTCGGCCGAGCGCGGCCGGTACCGCGAGGGGGTCGTGCGGCAGGCCTTCGAGCAGCTGATCGGCACCGTCGAGCGACTGGAGAGCGAGCAGCGGGAGGAGACCGGCCGATGACCCACCAGGACACCCTGTACGGGCGGTTCGCCGCCACCGTCCGTCGGCACCCGGACGCCGTGGCCCTCGAACTCGATGGCGCCGCCCACACCTATGCCGAACTGGACGCCCTCGCCGCCCGCCTGGCCGCCGCCTTGGTCGCCGGCACGGATGGCCCCGGCCCCAGCCGGGTCGGCCTGCTCGCCGTGCGCACCCTGACCGCCTACGCCGGCTATCTCGCCGTACAGCGCCTCGGCGCCACCGTGGTCCCGCTGCACCCGGACTTCCCGGCCCCGCGCACGGCGGCGACGGCCAAGGCGGCCGAGCTGGACTGCGTGCTGACCGACCCCGACCGCGCGGGCGTCGAGCTGCCGGTACCGGTGCTGGCCCCCGACGTCACGGCGCCCGCCCCGGCCCCCCCGGGCGAGACGCGGCACGCCGGGCCGGACGACCTCTGCTACATCCTCTTCACCTCCGGCTCCACCGGCACCCCGAAGGGCGTCCCGATCCGGCACCGCAACGTCACGGCCTACCTGGACCACGTGACCGCCCGCTACGGCATCGGGGTCGGCGACCGGCTCTCCCAGACCTTCGACCTCACCTTCGACCTCTCCGTCTTCGATCTGTTCGCGGCCTGGAGCAGCGGCGCCACGGTCGTCGTACCCGGCCGCGGCGACCTCCTCGCCCCTGCCCGGTTCGTCGCCAGGGAACGCATCACCCACTGGTTCTCCGTGCCCTCGGTGATCTCCCTCGCCCGACGGCTGCGCGGCCTGACCCCCGGCTGCATGCCCACGCTGCGCTGGAGCCTGTTCTGCGGCGAACCCCTGACCACCGCCCAGGCCGAGGCCTGGCGGGCGGCCGCCCCCGGCAGTGTGCTGGAGAACCTCTACGGCCCCACCGAACTGACCCTGAGCTGCACTCAGCACCGGCTGACGGACACCCCGGCCGAGCAGTTGCCCGCGCACGGCACCGTGCCGATCGGGCGGCTCTACCCCGGCCTGGAACAGCTCGTCGTGGACGACGACGGCCGCCCCGCCACCGAGGGCGAGCTGTGCGTCCGAGGCGTCCAGCGCTTCCCCGGCTACCTCGACCCCGCCGACAACGTCGGCCGTTTCCTGCGGTACGAGCCCGGCGACAGCCGCGCCACGGCGGTGGACGCCGCAGCGGATCCGGACGATCGCCTCTGGTACCGCACTGGCGACCGGGTGCGCCTCGACGAGAACGGCCTCACCCACCTCGGCCGCCTGGACGACCAGGTCAAGGTGCGCGGCTACCGCCTGGAGCTCGGGGAGGTGGCGAGCGAACTGCGCGCCCACCCGGACGTCCGCGACGCCGTCGCGCTCACCCTCCCCGGTCCACGCGACGAGACCCGCCTCGTGGCGGTGTGCACGGGAGACGGCGTCGATCCCGCCGATGTCCTCGCCTCCCTGCGCGCCCGCCTGCCCGAGTACATGATCCCCAGCACCCTCACCGTGCTGGCGGACCTGCCGCTGAACGCCAACGGAAAAATCGACCGCCGCGCCCTGCGGGACATGCTCATGACCGCCCGCGCACGCTGAAACTGGGGGAAACACGCTTGAACGGTCAGACCATCCACTCCCTGCTCGACGCCGCAGTCCAGGAGACGCCCGACGCCCCGGCGATCCGGGATGCAGCCGGCCGCTGGACCTACCGCGAGCTGGACGCCGCCGCCCGGGCGTTCGCCCGCTGGCTGCGCGGCCAGGGGATCGGCCGCGGTGACCGCGTCGTCGTCCAGCTACCGACCAGCCGGGAACTGGCCGCGATGTTTTACGGCACCTCCCGCGTCGGTGCCGTCTTCGTCCCGCTCAACCCGGCGATGAAGGAGTTCCACCTGCGCTCCGTCGTCGGCAACGCGGAACCCAAGCTGCTCCTGACCGACGCCGCGGGCGCCCCGGTGCTGCGCCGCGTCAGCACCGCGCCGGTGCACGACATCGCCGACGTACGGCCGGACCTGGTGCCGGTCGGCGAAGACCCCGGCGAGGCGGAGGCGGTCGCCCCCGACGACCTGGCCGTGCTGATCTACACCTCCGGCAGCACCGCCGCCCCCAAGGCGGTCATGTGCCCCCACGCCCAGGTGACCTTCGCCTGCCGCGCCCTGACCGAGGTGCTCGGCTACCGCCCGGACGACGTCGTCTTCTGCCGCTTCCCCATGTCCTGGGACTACGGTCTGTGCAAGGTTCTGATGACCTGCGTCGCCCGCTGCGAGATCGTCCTCGCCGACGGCGAGTCCGACCTCCTGCTGCTGCAGCGCATGCGGGAGACCGACGTCACGGTCGTACCGATCGTGCCGTCCCTAGCCACGATGATCGTCCGCCTGGCCGGCCGGGACACCCGGCCCGTGCCGCCCGTGCGCATGTTCACCAACACCGGAGCCGCGCTGCCCCAGAGCACCATCGACGCCCTGCGCACCCACTTCCCCGGCGCCCGCGTGGTCCGGCAGTACGGCCAGACCGAGGCCAAGCGCATCACGGTCATGCCGCCCGAGGCCGACCGCGAACGCCCCGACTCCGTCGGCCTGCCGCTGCCCGGCACCCGGGTGCTGATCCTGGACGACGACGGCAGCCCGCTGCCCGCCGGCGAGGTGGGTGAGATCGTCGCCACCGGCCCCCACGTGATGGCCGGTTACTGGCGCAACCCCGAGGACACCGCCCGCTCCTTCCGCCGCGACCCGCGCACCGGGGAGCCCCTGCTGCACACCGGCGACTACGGCTGGCTGGACGACGACGGCTACCTCTACTTCCAGGGCCGCCGCGACGACATGTTCAAGCACAAGGGCTTCCGCATGAGCACCCTGGAGATCGAGAGCGCGGCCATGGACATCCCCGGCGTGCGGGCCGCCGCCGCGCTGCCGCCCGGCGACGGACACGGGTTCGCCCTGTTCGTGGAGAGCGACCTCGACGCCCACCAGGTCATCACCGAACTCACCCAGCGCCTCGAACTGCCCAAGGTGCCCACCGTCTGCCGGGTCCTGCAGGAGTTCCCGCTCACCCTGCACGGCAAGAACGCCCGCCGCGAGCTCGCGGCCCTGCTGGAGGGAGAGGACCGCGCATGACCGACCGCACCCGCCTGCGCGCACTGGCCGACGCGTACGGCACCCCCCTGTACGTCTACGACCTCGACCGCCTCGACGCCGCCCGGCGGGACCTGTTCGGCTGGCTGCCCGACGAGTTCGACGTCTTCTACGCCCTCAAGGCCAATCCGCACGTCGATCTCGTCCAGGCCCTGCGCGAGGGCGACGGCCCCGGCTGCCGCGCCGAGATCAGCTCCACCGGCGAACTCGCCGCGGCCCTCCAGGCCGGCCACGACCCCGCGGACATCCTCTACACCGGGCCCGGCAAGACCCCCGGCGAACTGCACGAGGCGATCGGACAGGGCGTCCGGCTCTTCTCCGCCGAATCGCTCACCGACCTCGAACACATCGGCGAGGCCGCGCTGGCCCACGACACGGTCGCCGACTGCCTGCTGCGCGTCAACGACGAGACCGCCCGGGCGGCCACCGGTGTCCGGATGACAGGCCGACCCACCCAGTTCGGCTTCGACAGCGAGACCATCGCCGGCCTCGGGCCCCGGCTGCGCGCGGTGCCGGGCACCTCACTGGCCGGTCTGCATCTGTTCACCCAGAGCAACGCCTCCGACGAGGACGCCCTGATCGCCGAGTTCCGGCACACCATCGACACCGCCGCCCGCATCGAGCGGGAACTCGGCATACCCCTGCGCCTGCTCGACATCGGCGGAGGCTTCGCCTCGCCGTACGGCCAGCACGGCGAGCGCACGGCCTACCCCGCCCTGCGCGCGGCGCTCGAAACCGCCCTCGACACGCACTTCCCGCGCTGGCGGCAGGGCGCCCCCCGGCTCGCCGTCGAGTCGGGCCGCTACCTGGTCGGCGACTGCGGAACCCTGCTGGCGTCCGTCAGCAACGTCAAGACCGGTCGCGGCCGGACCTTCGTCGTCCTCGACGCCGGCATCAACACCTTCGGCGGACTGTCCGGCCTCGGCCGCATCCTCCCGGTGTCCGTCCGCATCGACTCCGATTCCGACGCCGGGCAGACGCAGCGGGTGACCCTCGCCGGGCCGCTGTGCACCCCCGGCGACACCCTCGGCCGGGACGTCGTGGTCCCCGCCGGCCTCGGCCCCGGCGACCTCGTCGCCATCCCCAACACCGGAGCCTACGGCCCCACCGCCAGCCTCCTGATGTTCCTGGGCAGGCCCGCTCCAGCCGAGGCCGTGGTACGCGCCGACGACGTGGTCTCCGTCTCCCGTATCGAACACGTACGGACCTATCGGAAGGTGGAACGGGAACATGACTGATGCTCGCACGACGGCGCGGCAGACCGTCGTGGTGACCTCGATGGCCTCCGACTCCCACACCTGGAACCTGGTGTTCCTCCAACTGCTCCTGGAGGAACTCGGCTACGACGTCGTCAACCTCGGCCCCTGTGTCCCCGACGACCTGCTGGTCTCCCGCTGCGCCGCCGTGCGCCCGGCGTTCGTCGTCATCAGCAGCGTCAACGGGCACGGGCACCAGGACGGGCTGCGCGTCATCGGCACGTTCCGCTCCCACCCCGACCTGGCCACCACCCCTGTGGTCATCGGCGGCAAGCTCGGCGTCGCCGGCCAGGACTCGGCCCGCGCGCGAGAGCTGAGGTCGGCCGGCTTCGACAAGGTCTTCGAGGAGGACACAGACCCGGCCACCGCCCTGGCGGCCTTCGCCGCCTCGCTTCCTCGGGCCGTGGCGCCGGGCCGACGCCCGGTCACGCTGCCCGCCGCCCGATGAGCGCCCCGCAGACCGCGGACTTCGGCGCGTACGTCAGGGCCGAGGCCGAAGCCGGTCGGCTCGTCGTCCAGCCGCGGATGGGATTCGGCGATCCGGCGACCATGCGCGCCGGGCTCGCGGCCACCCGCGGCGCGGCCGCCCGCACGGTCGGCACGATCACGGTCGACGCCCACACCCGGGTGGGTCACCTGGCCGCCGTCGAGAGCGCGCTGCGCGACGGGGTCGCCCTCAACGGCTATCCCCTGGTCACTCACCCCGTGGCGACGACCGCCGAGGTGCTGGCCGGCCTCCACGGCCCGGACTTCCCGGTCCAGGTGCGCCATGGTTCGGCAGACCCCCTCGGCATCTTCCGCGCCATGCTCGCCGTGGGCCTGGGCGCCACCGAGGGCGGGCCGGTCTCCTACTGCCTGCCCTACGGCCGTACGCCGCTCGCGGAGTCCGTCGACAATTGGGCGCGCGGCTGCGAGCTGCTCACCCGGCTCCGCGACCAGGGGCTGGAGCCGCACCTGGAGACCTTCGGTGGCTGCATGCTGGGGCAACTGTGCCCACCTGGCCAGCTCGTGGCCATCAGCGTGCTGGAGGCTCTCTTCTTCGCCCAGCACGGCATCCGCAGCATCTCCGTCAGCTACGCCCAGCAGACCCACCCGGGGCAGGACCGCGATGCGCTCGCGGCGTTGCGGCGGCTGTGCCGGGAACTGCTGCCGGTGTCCGACTGGCACATCGTCGTATACGCGTACATGGGCCTGTACCCGCAGACGCACGACGGTGCCTACCGCCTGCTGGGACAGGCGGCCGAACTTGCCGTCGACGGCGGCGCGCAGCGGCTGATCGTCAAGACGGCCGCGGAGTCGCAGCGCATCCCCAGCATCGAGGTGAACGTCCGCGCCCTGGAGTACGCAGCCTGGGTGGCCCGGCGGGCGCTGCGGCCGCCGGCCGGGGCCACGGCCGACCCGGAGGTGTATGGGGAGGCCTCGGCTCTGGTGGGCGCCGTTCTGGACCTTGCCCCGGACGTGGGTCGTGCCCTGCTGCTGGCGTTCCGAAAGGGCTACCTCGACATCCCCTACTGTCTGCACCCCGACAACCGGGGCCGGACCCGCAGCTACATCGACGCTGACGGACGTCTGCGCTGGGAGTCGACCGGCGCGCTGCCATTCACCACCCGGCAACGGCCCCGTCGTCGACGGTTCGGCTCGGCGGACCTCCTCGCGGACCTTTCGTACGTGCGCCGGAAGTTCGACGGCGATGAACGGTAGCTCGCAGCGGCGCTAAGGTAAGAATTTGACGAGAGCATTGCCGAGTCATGGGCATTCGGGGCACAGGCCAAGTGCCACAATACCGGACAAGTTTGCCATGATCGCGCCCTGACGTGCAGGTTCGCTCTCATGTGTGACGGCAGGCACGCTGTTGAGTAAAGACTGCATCAAATAGTTTGTGATACCGTTCACGAGAACCCCCGGGTAGAGCCGAGGGGCCGTGATGCGGCGGTCCGGCGGCGTGAGGTCCTCTCTCCATCCGGGGCTACGCTCGTCCATGACGACACCCCTGCCCCCTTTGAAAGCGGAGTTGCCGCCATGCCGTCCAACGACGTCCGGACCCTGGCCCAGGCTGCTGTGCCCACAGCCGCCGTCGGCGCTGTAGCCGCCGTCGTCAGTGGCGTGGTGGCCGGTGGCAAGGGGGCCGTCGGGTCCATCGTGGCCGCGCTGGTGACGATCCTCTTCATGGGCATCGGCCTGCTGGTCCTCCAGCGCACTGCCAAATCGCTTCCGCACCTGTTCCAGGCGATGGGCCTGATGCTCTACGCGGCTCAGATCCTGCTGCTGTTCGTCTTCCTCGCCGCCTTCAAGAACACGTCGCTGTTCCACCCGCGGGCCTTCGCGTTGACGCTCATCGCGACCACCCTGGTGTGGGTCGGCGCGCAGACGGTCGCGCACATGAAGTCCAAGATCCTTTACGTCGAACCGGACTCCGTCGAGGGTGGCAAGCCCGAAAAGGCGGGTCCTTCATCGTGAAGGGTAGGGCCGGGATAAAGCCGCGTTCGACAAACTGCTATCGTCCGGTGCCAACTGCGGCACTGCGGGCGCGGGCATCCGAGCTGACGCCTGTTCCATCGCGAGGCTCGACGCCGAACCGCCGCCCCCATACCAGAAACACCAGTCCAGTGCCGACCCGCGGCCGCGCGCCGCGCCGACACAACGAGGTTGCCGTACCCATGCGTCACGCTGAAGGAGCCCGCGGTGAGTGCTGACCCGACGCAGGTGCTCGCCTTCGAGACCGACTGCCACATCTTCGACGGGTGTGGCTTCCCGGCTCCGGGCCTGCACTCGTTCCTGTTCGAGCCGCTCTGGGGCGATGCGGACAGCAACGTCTACTTCAACAAGACGATGCTGATGGCGCTGCTCGGCTCCGTGATCGTGATCGGCTTCTTCTGGGCCGCCTTCCGCCGGCCGAAGGTCGTGCCGGGCAAGCTGCAGATGGTCGCTGAGGCGGGGTACGACTTCATCCGGCGCGGCATCGTCTACGAGACCATCGGCAGGAAAGAAGGTGAGAAGTACGTCCCGCTGATGGTCTCGCTGTTCTTCTTCGTCTGGATGATGAACCTCTGGTCCATCATTCCCGTGGCCCAGTTCCCGGTGACGTCGATCATCTCCTACCCGGCGGCCCTGGCTGCGATCGTCTACGTCACGTGGATGACGATCACCTTCAAGCGGCACGGCTTCGTCGGTGGGTTCAAGAACCTGACCGGCTACGACAAGTCCCTTGGCGCCGTACTGCCGCTGGTCATGGCCATCGAGTTCTTCTCGAACGTGCTCGTCCGGCCCTTCACGCACGCGGTTCGACTCTTCGCGAACATGTTCGCTGGTCACACGCTGCTGCTTCTCTTCACCATCGCCAGCTGGTACCTGCTGAACGGCATCGGCATTGCCTATGCCAGCGTCTCGTTCGTGATGGTGATCCTGATGACCGCCTTCGAACTTTTCATCCAGGCGCTCCAGGCGTACGTGTTCGTGCTCCTGGCCTGCACCTTCATCCAGGGCGCGCTCGCCGAGCACCACTGATCGCCCCGTATTCACCATCCCCTAACTGTCCGGTGGCTGACCGCCACCGGTCCGTAAAGAGAAGGAAGAACTGGCATGTCCCAGACTCTCGCCGCTGTCAACGGTAGCCTCGGATCCATCGGGTACGGCCTCGCCGCCATCGGCCCCGGCGTCGGCGTCGGCATCATCTTCGGCAACGGCACCCAGGCCCTCGCCCGCCAGCCTGAGGCGGCCGGTCTGATCCGCGCCAACCAGATCCTCGGCTTCGTCTTCTGTGAGGCGCTCGCCCTGATCGGTCTGGTTATGCCGTTCGTCTACGGCGTCTGATCACCTCAGGCTGACGACCAGCAATCCAGACGAAAGGCAACGACATGAGCCAGCAGCTCATTCTGGCGGCGACCGAGGGGGCGGCGGAGAACCCCCTCATCCCGCCGATCCCTGAGCTCGTCATCGGCCTGCTCGCCTTCGTCATCGTCTTCGGCTTCCTCGCCAAGAAGCTTCTCCCGAACATCAACAAGGTTCTGGAAGAGCGTCGCGAGGCCATCGAGGGCGGTATCGAGAAGGCCGAGGCCGCTCAGACCGAGGCCCAGAGCGTGCTCGAGCAGTACAAGGCCCAGCTCGCCGAGGCCCGGCACGAGGCCGCGCGTCTGCGCCAGGAGGCGCAGGAGCAGGGTGCCGCGCTCATCGCCGAGATGCGGGCGGAAGGCCAGCGGCAGCGCGAGGAGATCGTCGCCGCCGGTCACGCGCAGATCGAGGCCGACCGCAAGGCCGCGTCCTCCGCGCTGCGCCAGGACGTCGGCAAGCTCGCCACCGACCTGGCGGGCAAGCTCGTCGGTGAGTCCCTTGAGGACCACGCCCGGCAGAGCCGTGTCATCGACCGCTTCCTCGACGAGCTCGAGGAGAAGGCCGAGGCCGGACGATGAACGGAGCGAGCCGCGAGGCCCTGGCAGCCGCACGTGAGCGTCTCGACGCGCTGACGGACAACACGTCCGTCGACGCGGCCGAGCTCGCCGAAGAACTGGCCGCCGTCACCGCGCTGCTCGACCGCGAGGTGTCGCTGCGTCGGGTCCTCACCGACCCGGCGCAGGCCGGTGAGGCCAAGGCCGAGCTGGCCCAGCGCCTGCTCGGCGGACAGGTCAGCGGCGAGGCAGCCGACCTGCTGGCCGGCATGGTGCGCTCCCGCTGGTCGCAGTCCCGTGACCTGGTGGACGCGCTGGAGGAGCTGGCGAACACCGCCGACCTCACCGCCGCGCAGAAGGCCGGCACGCTCGACGACGTCGAGGACGAGCTGTTCCGGTTCGGCCGGATCGTCTCCTCGAACACCGGGCTGCGCGCCGCGCTGACCGACCGTGCCGCCACCCCCTCGGCCAAGAGCGAGCTGCTGCGCAACCTGCTCGGCGGTCGGGCCAAGGCGACCACCGAGCGTCTGGTGACGCGTCTTGTGACCGCGCCGCGTGGACGTAGCCTGGAGTCGGGACTGGAGTCCCTGTCCAAGCTCGCCGCCGAGCGCCGGGAGCGCATGGTGGCCGTCGTCACCTCGGCGGTACCGCTGAGCGACGCGCAGAAGCGACGCCTGGGCGGCGCTCTCGCGAAGCTCTACGGCCGCACGATGCACCTCAACCTCGACGTGGACCCCGAGGTCGTCGGCGGGATGCGGGTGCTGGTCGGCGACGAGGTCATCAACGGCTCCCTCGCGGACCGCATCGAGGACGCCGGCCGCCGACTGGCGAGCTGAGCAGCAACTCAATAGGCAAGACGTACTCACGACGGCCCTGGTTGGGCCGTGCAGAAGAATCCTGGGGGTCGCCCCCAGACCCCCAAAGTGAAACTTCGGGCCCAACAAGGAGAGCAGGGAACCCAGATGGCGGAGCTCACGATCCGGCCGGAGGAGATCCGGGACGCACTGGAGACCTTCGTCCAGTCGTACAAGCCGGACGCGGCCTCGCGCGAGGAGGTCGGTACGGTCACCCTTGCCGGCGACGGCATCGCGAAGGTCGAGGGTCTGCCCTCGGCCATGGCCAACGAACTGCTGAAGTTCGAGGACGGCACCCTCGGCCTCGCCCTCAACCTCGAGGAGCGCGAGATCGGTGCCATCGTCCTCGGTGAGTTCAGCGGCATCGAGGAGGGGCAGCCGGTCACCCGTACCGGCGAGGTGCTCTCCGTGGCCGTCGGCGAGGGCTACCTCGGCCGCGTCGTCGACCCGCTCGGCAACCCGATCGACGGCCTCGGCGAGATCGAGACCAGCGGTCGTCGTGCCCTTGAGCTGCAGGCCCCCACGGTCATGCAGCGCAAGTCGGTGCACGAGCCGATGGAGACCGGCTACAAGGCCGTCGACGCGATGACCCCGATCGGCCGCGGCCAGCGTCAGCTGATCATCGGTGACCGCCAGACCGGCAAGACCGCCCTGGCCGTCGACACGATCATCAACCAGCGCGACAACTGGCGCACCGGCGACCCGAACAAGCAGGTCCGCTGCATCTACGTCGCCATCGGCCAGAAGGGCTCCACCATCGCCGGCGTGCGCCGCGCGCTGGAGGAGAACGGCGCGCTGGAGTACACGACCATCGTCGCCGCCCCGGCGTCCGACCCGGCCGGCTTCAAGTACCTGGCGCCCTACACCGGCTCCGCCATCGGTCAGCAGTGGATGTACGAGGGCAAGCACGTCCTCATCATCTTCGACGACCTGTCGAAGCAGGCCGACGCCTACCGTGCCGTGTCGCTGCTGCTGCGCCGTCCGCCGGGCCGCGAGGCCTACCCGGGCGACGTCTTCTACCTGCACTCCCGTCTGCTGGAGCGCTGCGCCAAGCTCTCCGACGACCTGGGCGCCGGCTCGATGACCGGTCTGCCGATCGTCGAGACCAAGGCCAACGACGTGTCGGCGTTCATCCCGACCAACGTCATCTCCATCACCGACGGCCAGTGCTTCCTGGAGTCCGACCTGTTCAACGCCGGTCAGCGTCCGGCCCTGAACGTCGGTATCTCGGTCTCCCGTGTCGGTGGCTCCGCCCAGCACAAGGCGATGCGCCAGGTCTCCGGCCGTCTGCGCGTGGACCTCGCCCAGTTCCGTGAGCTGGAGGCGTTCGCCGCCTTCGGTTCCGACCTGGACGCCGCGTCGAAGGCGCAGCTGGAGCGCGGTCAGCGCATGGTCGAGCTGCTGAAGCAGCCCCAGTACGAGCCGATGGCCACCGAGGACCAGGTCGTCTCCGTGTGGGCCGGCACCACCGGCAAGATGGACGATGTGCCGGTCGCCGACATCCGCCGCTTCGAGAAGGAGCTCCTGGAGTACCTGCACCGCAAGGAGCAGGGCCTGCTGACCTCCATCAAGGAGGGCGGCAAGATGTCGGACGACACGATCACCGCTGTCGCCGACGCCATCGCGGAGTTCAAGAAGCAGTTCGAGACCTCGGACGGCAAGCTGCTCGGCGAGGACGCTCCTGCCGCTGCCGGCAAGTGACGACGGAAGGGACCTGACTCATGGGAGCCCAGCTCCGGGTCTACAAGCGTCGCATCAAATCCGTCACCGCGACCAAGAAGATCACCAAGGCGATGGAGATGATCGCCGCCTCGCGCGTCGTCAAGGCGCAGCGCAAGGTGGCGGCCTCCACGCCGTACGCGACCGAGCTCACTCGCGCGGTCACGGCGGTCGGCACCGGCTCGAACACCAAGCACCCGCTGACCACCGAGGCGGAGTCGCCGACCCGTGCCGCGGTGCTCCTCCTGTCGAGCGACCGCGGTCTGGCCGGCGCCTTCAACTCCAACGCCATCAAGGCCGCGGAGCAGCTGACGGCCCGCCTGGAGGGCGAGGGCAAGGAGGTCGACATCTACGTCGTCGGCCGCCGCGGTGTGGCCCACTACAACTTCCGTGAGCGCAAGATCACGGAGCAGTGGACCGGCTTCACCGACCAGCCCGAGTACGCGGACGCCAAGAAGGTCGCCGGCCCGCTGATCGAGGCCATCAAGAAGGAGACGGCCGAGGGCGGCGTGGACGAACTCCACATCGTCTACACCGAGTTCGTCTCGATGATGACGCAGACGGCGGTCGACAGCCGCCTGCTGCCGCTCAGCCTCGAAGAGGTGGCCGAGGAGTCGGTGAAGAAGAGCGAGCTTCTTCCGCTGTACGACTTCGAGCCGTCGGCGGAGGACGTCCTCGACGCCCTCCTGCCGCGCTACGTCGAGAGCCGCATCTACAACGCGCTGCTGCAGTCGGCCGCTTCCAAGCACGCCGCCACGCGCCGCGCGATGAAGTCGGCCACCGACAACGCCGGGGATCTGATCACCAACCTCACCCGGCTTGCCAACGCGGCCCGCCAGGCCGATATCACCCAGGAAATCAGCGAGATCGTCGGTGGCTCCGCAGCCCTGGCCGACGCGACCGCGGGGAGTGACAAGTAATGACGACCACTGTTGAGACGGCCACGGCTACGGGCCGCGTCGCCCGGGTCATCGGCCCGGTCGTCGACGTGGAGTTCCCCGTCGACGCGATGCCGGAGATCTACAACGCCCTGCACGTGCAGGTCGACGACCCGGCCAACGAGGGCGCGAGGAAGACGCTGACCCTCGAGGTCGCCCAGCACCTGGGCGACGGCCTGGTCCGCGCGATCTCCATGCAGCCCACCGACGGCCTGGTCCGCCAGGCCCAGGTGACCGACACGGGCAACTCCATCTCGGTGCCGGTCGGTGACGTGACCAAGGGTCGTGTGTTCAACACGCTGGGCGAGGTCCTCAACGACGACCCGTCCTGCGTCGCGGACGCCGAGCGCTGGGGCATCCACCGCAAGGCCCCGGCCTTCGACCAGCTCGAGTCCAAGACCGAGATGTTCGAGACCGGCCTGAAGGTCGTCGACCTTCTCACCCCGTACGTCAAGGGTGGAAAGATCGGTCTGTTCGGTGGTGCCGGTGTCGGCAAGACCGTGCTGATCCAGGAAATGATCATGCGTGTGGCGAAGCTGCACGACGGTGTGTCGGTCTTCGCGGGCGTCGGTGAGCGCACCCGTGAGGGCAACGACCTCATGGCCGAAATGGAAGAGGCGGGCGTTCTCGACAAGACCGCCCTCGTCTTCGGCCAGATGGACGAGCCGCCGGGCACCCGTCTGCGCGTGGCCCTGGCCGGTCTGACCATGGCGGAGTACTTCCGCGATGTGCAGAAGCAGGACGTGCTGTTCTTCATCGACAACATCTTCCGCTTCACGCAGGCCGGTTCCGAGGTGTCGACCCTGCTCGGCCGCATGCCCTCCGCGGTGGGCTACCAGCCGAACCTGGCCGACGAGATGGGTCTCCTCCAGGAGCGCATCACCTCGACCCGTGGTCACTCGATCACGTCCATGCAGGCGATCTACGTCCCTGCGGACGACCTGACCGACCCGGCCCCGGCCACCACCTTCGCCCACCTCGACGCGACGACGGTGCTCTCCCGTCCGATCTCCGAGAAGGGCATCTACCCGGCCGTGGACCCGCTGGACTCCACGTCCCGGATCCTGGACCCGCGCTACATCTCGCAGGACCACTACAACGCGGCGATGCGCGTGAAGAACATCCTGCAGAAGTACAAGGACCTCCAGGACATCATCGCGATCCTCGGCATCGACGAGCTCGGCGAGGAGGACAAGCTCGTCGTGGCCCGTGCCCGCCGCGTGGAGCGCTTCCTGTCCCAGAACACCCACGCCGCCAAGCAGTTCACGGGTGTGGACGGTTCGGACGTGCCGCTGGACGAGTCGATCGCCGCGTTCAACGCGATCTGCGACGGCGAGTTCGACCACTTCCCGGAGCAGGCGTTCTTCATGTGCGGTGGTCTCGAGGACCTCAAGAAGAACGCCAGGGAGCTGGGCGTCTCCTGAGTCCGGTGACTCACTGAGCGCTGTGACTCATGACGAGGGGCGGGCCGCGTCCCGCCCCTCGTCGTACTCCCACTAGAATTTGACCCAACACCCGGCAGAACCGCCGGGTGGTGACCCGAGGAGCCACCTTGGCTGCTGAGCTGCACGTCGCGCTGGTCGCCGCCGACCGTGAGGTCTGGTCGGGCCAGGCCACCCTGGTCGTCGCGCGCACCACGTCCGGCGACATCGGCGTCATGCCCGGTCACCAGCCGCTGCTCGGTGTGCTGGAGTCGGGCCCGGTGACCATCCGTACGAGTGAAGGTGGAACGGTCGTCGCCGCGGTGCACGGCGGTTTCATCTCGTTCGCGGACGACAAGCTGTCGCTGCTGGCCGAGATCGCCGAGCTGTCGGACGAGATCGATGTCCAGCACGCGGAGCGGGAACTCGAGCGGGCGAAGGCGGAGGGCGACGCCGCCGCCGAGCGCCGCGCGGAGGTCCGCCTGCGGACGGCGACGGCGCGCTGACCCCTGGGGGTACCGCCCGGGCCCTTTAGTCTGGGAGAGCGCACGCGATGACGTCACTCAGCCGCGGCTGGGACCGGAGCAATCCGGTGCCGGTCGCGGCTGAGGCAGATATGGAAGTTTTTTCCGTTCCGTTACCTAGGAGACGAGGAGGTCGGTGTCGATGGTCCTCGCTCTGACTGTGTGCGGAATCGTCGTCGCCCTTGTGGTGCTGGGGTTGTTCGTCTTCGGTCTGCGCCGCAGGCTGATCCAGCGCTCGGGCGGCACGTTCGACTGTTCCCTGCGCTGGGACGTGCCGGAGAAACCCGACACCAGCGGTAAGGGCTGGAGCTACGGCGTCGCCCGTTACAACGGCGACCGCATCGAGTGGTACCGCGTCTTCTCCTACGCCTACCGCCCGCGCCGCATCCTGGAGCGCTCCGCGATCGAGGTGGCCGGCCGTCGCGTACCCGACGGCGAGGAGGAGCTGGCGCTGCTCTCCGACGCGGTGATCCTCACCTGTCTGCACCGGGGCACGCGTCTCGAACTCGCCATGAGCGAAGACGCGCTGACCGGTTTCCTCGCGTGGCTTGAGGCAGCCCCGCCCGGTCAGCGCGTCAATGTCGCTTAGTTCGCCTATTCGCCTATTCGCCTGTTCGCCTGTTCGCTTATTGGTTGAGGCCGTTGTGGATGGCGGTGACCAGCTCACCGTTGCTGGTGTCACCGCTGAACTCCCAGAAGAACGCGCCGCCGAGGCCCTGGTTCTCGGCCCACGTCATCTTCCCGGCGATCGTCGACGGGGTGTCGTACGACCACCAGTTGCTGCCGCAGTGCGCGTACGCCGTACCCGCGATGGTGCCGGTCGCCGGGCAGGAGTTCTTCAGGACCTTGTAGTCCTCGATGCCCGCCTCGTACGTACCGGGAGCCGCGCCGGTCGCCGTGCCGCCGGGGGCGGACTGGGTGACGCCGGTCCAGCCGCGGCCGTAGAAGCCGATGCCGAGCAGGAGCTTGGCGGACGGGATGCCCTTCGACTTCAGCTTGGCGATCGCGTCCGCCGAGTTGAAGCCCGCCTGTGGGATCCCCGGGTACGAGGTGAGCGGGGAGTGCGGGGCGGTCGGGCCGTCCTTGTCGAAGGCGCCGAAGTAGTCGTACGTCATCACGTTGTACCAGTCGAGGTACTGTGCGGCGCCCCCGTAGTCGGCCGCGTCGATCTTGCCGCCGGAGGAGCCGTCGGCGGTGATGGCCGCGGTGACCAGGTAGTTCGGGCCGAACTCCGCGCGCAGTGCCTGCATGAGGTTCTTGAACGCCGCGGGTCCTGAGGTGTCGCAGGTCAGGCCGCAGGCGTTCGGGTACTCCCAGTCGATGTCGATGCCGTCGAAGACGTCGGCCCAGCGCGGGTCCTCCACCACGGCCTTGCAGGACTTGGCGAAGGCGGCGGCGTTGGCCGCGGCCTGGCCGAAGCCGCCGGAGTAGGTCCAGCCGCCGAAGGAGTACAGCACCTTGATGTGCGGGTACTTGGCCTTCAGCTGGCGCAGCTGGTTGAAGTTGCCGCGCAGCGGCTGGTCCCAGGTGTCGGCGGTGCCGCTGACGGACTGGTCGGCGGTGTAGGCCTTGTCATAGGCGGCGTAGGTGTCGTCGACGGTGCACTGGCCGTTCTTGACGTTGCCGAAGGCGTAGTTGATGTGCGTGATCTTCGACGCCGAGCCGGACGTCACCAGGTTCTTGACGTGGTAGTTGCGGCCGTAGACGCCCCACTCGGTGAAGTAGCCGAGGTTGATCTTCGTGCCGGGCTGCGGACCAGGGTCGGTGCCGCCGCCGGTGGTGCGCACCGCGCGGGCGCCGGAGGCGGGGCCGGTCTGGTCGGCGGTGTCACGGGCCCGGACGGTGTAGGAGTAGTCGGTGCCGGCGGTGAGGCCGGTGTCGGTGTACGACGTGCTCGTCACCGTGGCGACCTTGGCGCCGTCGCGCAGGACGTCGTAGTTCTTGATGCCCTTGTCGTCGGTGGCGGCCGACCAGCTCAGCTTCACCGAGGTGGTGGTGATGTCGGAGGCGCTGGGTGTGCCCGGGGCGGAGGGCGGGTTGTCGCCGGGGACGCTGCCGCCGTCGCAGCTGCCGCCGTTGAGCTTGCAGTTCGCGGGGGAGCCGGAGCCGGTGCCGTTGAAGCCGAAGGAGACGGAGGCGCCGGGGGCGAGGGTGCCGTTCCAGGACTTGTTCCTGGCGGTCCAGTGGGTGCCGGAGGAGGTGACGTCGGCGTCCCAGGCGGAGGTGACCGAGGTGCCGGAGGGGAAGTCCCACTCGACGGTCCAGGAGCTGAGGCTCGTGGTGCCGGTGTTCTTCACCGTCCACTTGCCCTCGAAACCGGAGCCCCAGTCCTGGGTCTTGGTGTAGGTCGCGGTGGCGGACGTCGCGGCCTCGGCGGGGCTCGCCAGGCCGACGAGGCCGGCCAGCGGGAGCAACAGGGTCGCGAAGCCTGCCGCGGCTCTGTGTCTGAAGCGCATGCTGCGCCTCCCTCGATAGCGGGATGTCAGGGGCATGACTGAGTTGTCAGCCTGCAGTGCTGCGAGGGTAGGGAGGTCTGAACCATTGGTCAATAGGTCTGGACCAATGGGCAGATGCCGGTGCTCGACGGCTGGATCCCGAGGGAGGACCCAGCCGTCGGCGACGCCGCGGCGGTCGGGACGGTCGGGTTCGTGCGGAGGGAGGCGTCTGTCAGGCGGTCGTCGGCCGCCATTCGGTCAGGCCGCTCTCCTCGGCGAACAGCCGGGGCGCGAGCACCCTGAGATGGGCGGGCGGCTGCTGCCGCGTGGGCGCGAGGCGCAATGTCCGGATCCCCTCGCCCTCCTGCGTGTGCTCCGCCTCCTCGAACCCCGCGAACCGGTAGGCGATCTCCATCATCCGGTTGCGTTCCGTGCGCCGGAAGGAAGCCGTCAGCCCGGTGCCGGCCAGGGCTGCCTCGTCGGTGAGCCAGCGCAGCAGGGCGGCGCCGACCCCGAAGGACACCACACGGCAGGAGGTGGCCAGCAGCTTGATGTGGAAGGCCTCGGTCAGCCGCTCCAGCAGGATCACCCCGACGGCACCGTGCGGGCCGAACCGGTCGGTGAGCGAGGCGACCAGCACCTCGTGCCGCTGGTCCGAGAGCAGGGCACGCAGCGCCTCGTCCGAGTAGTGCACCCCGGTCGCGTTCATCTGGCTGGTGCGCAGCGTCAGTTCCTCCACGCGCGCGATGTCCTCCTCACTCGCCCGGTGGATGTTCAGCTCCAGGCCGAGCGAACGCAGGAACTCCTCGTCCGTGCCGGTGTGTTCAGACCGCTCGGTGTTCCGCTGGAAGCCCGCCTGGTACATCAGCCGGCGGTTGCGGGCGTCCGCCGTGACCATGGTCGGCGTGAACTCCGGCCTGCTCAGCAGCTCCGGGACCTCCTCGGCGCGGTAGCAGCGGACCTCGGGAAGGTGGTGGGAGACCTCGGCGCGTTCGGCGGGCTGGTCGTCGACGAACGCGATGGTCTTCAGGGCGAAGTTCAGCTGGTCGGCGATCGCCCGCACGGATGCCGACTTGGGGCCCCAGTTGATCTGCGGCAGGACGAAGAACTCCGCCAGCCCGAGCTTCTCCAGCCGCTCCCAGGCGTGGTCGTGGTCGTTGCGGCTGGCCACGGACTGCAGGATGCCGCGGGCGTCCAGCTCGCGCACCACCTCGCGCACCGCCGTCGGCACGTCCACGTCGCCGTCCTCGAGCAGGGTGCCCTGCCACAGGGTGTTGTCCAGGTCCCAGACCAGGCACTTGACGGTCGGCTGCTGCGTCACGGCCGCTTCCCTCCTCGGCGGGTGGCCATCGTCATACTTCCCACAGGGTCACCGTCCAGGCCGCGACCGGACTGTTGCTGAGGACCAGCACGTGCCCGCCCGGCTCCACCTCGCCGAGCGCGAGCAGCCGGTCAAGGTTGAGCACCACGTCCATCGGGCCGAGATGCCCGAAGTCGGCGAGGTGGGCCGCGCAGACCGGATGGATGGGCAGGCCCAGGCTGACGCGGTAGAAGTCGAACGCGCTGGCGGTGACGTTCTGCATCAGCGTGGCGGACACGTCCGCCTTGGTGAGGCCGGCGTCGGCCAGCACCTCGTCGACCATGCGGCCCAGCCGGTTGCGGCTGTGCATGGCCAGCTCGAAGGAGTAGCGGTCGTTGTCGAGGCACTCCTCGCGCCACTGGGACCACGGCCGCGACTTGTAGTCCACCCGGAACAGGTCGTGGAAGGAGCTGTCGGCCTCCATGCGGTGTGCCCTGATCACCGGTCGCCCGCCTCGAACGAGGGTCATGGCGAAGGCGCCGTCCCCGATCACGGTGACGGGCCGGCGCACCCGGTCGGCAGCGGTCGGCCGGCTTCCGTAGGTGAGGAGCACGCTCCTGCGACTGGGATCGCCGAGCAGCAGGTCGCGGGCCAGTCCCCAGGCGGCCGAGGAACCGGCACAGCCCAGACCGTCCACCGTGAAGGGGAAGACGCCCGTCAGCCCGGCCAGATGCGCGATCTTGCCGGAGTCGGAGCCGATCAGCACGTCCGGTGCGCGGGAGGCGATGTGCACCATCAGGTCCGGGGGCTCCGGCAGCCCGGCGAGCAGTTCCCGGCATGCGCGGGCGGCCAGTTCGGTGGGCTCGGTGTCCGGGAAGACGCCCACCGTCTTCACCCCGGCCTGCTCGGCGAACTTCAGCTCCTCCTGGCTGAGCCGGGACAGTTCGGGCAGGTCGACGACGGCGGTGCGGTCCTCCGGCAGCAGACAGTGCACCGCGCCTATGCCGATCTCGTCCGGTCCGTTGGTCATGCCGCTTCCTCCAGCGCTCGCTCCGCGAGGATGAGCTGGCAGAGCTCCTCGCTGCCTTCGATGATCTGCATCAACTTGGCGTCCCGGTAAGCGCGTGCCACCGTCTCGCCGTCCCGCGCGCCCGCGGAGGCGAGGACCTGTACGGCCGTGGCGGCGGCCCGTGCCGCACCGCCCGCGGAGACATGCTTGGCGAGCACCGCGGCGGTCGACAGGTCGGGGGCGTGGGTGTCCCAGCGGTCGGAGGCGTCCTCGCAGACCCGGGTCGCCGTCTGCTCGGCCACATACAGCTCGGCCAGATGCCGGGCGACGAGCTGATGCCGCGCCAGTGGCTTGCCGAACTGCTCCCGGTCGCGGGCATGGGCCGCGGCCGCCCGCAGGCAGGCGCGGATGATGCCGACGCACCCCCAGGCCACGGACATCCGCCCGTAGGTCAGGGCGATGGTGGTCAGCAGGCCGAGCGGCAGTCCGGTGCCGGACAGGACACTGGAGACGGGGAGGCGTACATCGTTCAGGAGCAGGTCGGCATGCCCGGCCGCGCGGCATCCCAGCGCGTCGGTCACGGGCCGCAGGGTGACACCCTGGGCCCGCGTCGGTACGAGCACGGCCGCGGCGCCGTCGCGGTAGCGGCCGAAGACCACCACCACGTCGGCGTAGGCAGCGGCGGTGGACCACACCTTGTGCCCGTTGACGACCACACTGTCGCCGTCGTCCTTGACCGTGGTGCTGATCGCCGACAGGTCGCTGCCCGCCTGGGGCTCGCTGAAGGCCACGGCGGCCAGCCGACCCCCGGTGAGCCGGGTCAGCTCGCCGGCGCGCTGTTCGCGGGTACCGAACCGCTGGATGGTCCAGGCGGCCATGCCCTGCGAGGTCATCACGCTCCGCAGTGAGCTGCACATGCTGCCCGCGTGGGCGGTCAGTTCGCCGTTGCGGCGGCTCGACCATCCGCGTCCGCCGTACTCCTGCGGGACCTCGGCGCACAGCACGCCGTGGGCACCGAGCTCGCGCAGCACCGGCTCGGGGATGGCGCCCTCGGTGTCCCATGCCGCGGCTCGGTCACCGATCGCCGCGGTGACGAGCGCTGCCGGTTCCTCACTCACGGTTGCCGGCCAGGCGCAGCACGAGGGCGGTCATGGCACGGACCGTCCGGAAGTTGTCGATCCGCAGGTCGGGCCCCTCCACGACGACACCGAAGGTCTGTTCGATGTGCACCACGAGTTCCATGGCGAACATGGAGGACACGCCGCCGGTGCCGAACAGGTCGGTGTCGGCGTCCCAGGTACTGCGGGTGTGCTCTTCGAGAAAGCGGGTGAGGTCGGCTTCCACCTGCTCTGCCGTGATCTCACGGGCCGTTGCGGGCTCGCTCATGTCCTGTTCCTCTCAGGGTTTCTTGTGGGCGAGGGTGAGGCCGTCCGCCACGGCGAGCAGGGAGATCTCCACGCGGTCGTCGTCGCGCAGCCGGGCGTTGAGTTCGCGGATGGCCTGGGTGTCCGCGTCCTGGGCGGCCGGGTCGGCAACCCGGCCGAAGAACAGCGTGTTGTCCAGGACCACCAGGCCGCCCGGCCGCAACAGCGTCAAACACTGCTCGTAGTAGCGGGGGTAGTTGGCCTTGTCGGCGTCGATGAAGGCCAGGTCGAAGCTGCCGGCGCCGTGCTCCGCCGTGAGCCGGTCGAGGGTCTCGCCGGCATCGGCGAGCCTGAGGTCGATCCGGTCGGCCACCCCGGCGCGCTGCCAGTAGCGGGTCGCGATGCGAGTCCAGCGCTCGCTGTTGTCGCAGGTGACCAGGGTGCCGCCGGCAGGCAGGGCGCGGGCCATGCACAGGCTGCTGTAGCCGGTGAAGGTGCCGACCTCCAGGACGTTGCGGGCGCCGGTGAGCCGTACCAGCAGGGCGAGGAACTGGGCCTCCTCAGGCAGCACGAGCATCGCCTGGAGCATCGGCATCCCGGCGGTCTCCGCGCGCAGGTCGCGCAGCACGTCGTCGTCGCGCAGCGACATCGCCCGCACGTAGTCGTGAAGCCGGTCGTCCAGGGCGAGCTGGCCGGCCATCAGGTCCACCCGCCCGCGGTGTACGTGTAGAAGCCCCGGCCGCTCTTGCGACCGTGCTCACCGTCGCGCACCTTGCGTAGCAGCAGTTCGCAGGGGCGGCAGCCCTCGTCGCCGGTGCGCCGGTGCAGCACCCACAGGGAGTCCACGAGGTTGTCCAGGCCGATGAGGTCGGCGGTGCGCAGCGGGCCGGTACGGTGGCCGAGACAGTCCTGCATCAGGATGTCCACGTCCTCGGCGGTGGCCTGACCCGACTCCACGATGCGGGCCGCATCGTTGATCATGCGGTGCAGCAGCCGGCTGGTGACGAAGCCTGGTCCGTCGGCGACGTGCACGCCCTTACGGCCCAGCGCGCCGAGCAGCCGTGCCACGCCGTCCAGCGCCGGTCGCCCGGTGCGGGGTCCGTGGATCACTTCCACGGTGCCGATCAGGTAGGAGGGGTTCATGAAGTGCACCCCGACGAGTTTTTCGGGGCGGCTGATCCGGTCGGCCAGCTCGTCCACGGGGATGGACGAAGTGTTGGTGACCAACACCGCGTCAGGTCCCGTCAGTTGATCGATCTCGGCCAGTGCCTTGGCCTTCACCTCGGCGTCCTCGGTGACGGCCTCGATCACCGCGTCCGCCCCCTGGCAGTCGGCCGCCGCGGCGGTGACCGTCAGTTCGCCCGGCGGCCCGTCGGGACGCACGCCCATGAGCTGGGCCGTGCGCAGCTCGTGCTCGACCCGGGCCCGGATTCGCGCTCGTCGGGCCGGGTCCGTCTCGACGAGGACCACCGGCACACCCCGGCCGAGTGCCAGGGTCGTGATGCTGACCCCCATCACCCCGGCTCCCAGTACGGCGAGCCGCGGAGCCGCCTGTTGTTCTGTCACCGCGCGTACCTCCCCCACCCCTCGGTGGGCATCGATGAGTCGTTCGCTCGGGCAATCGGTCTGAACTGGACTTCTTCCACCCGCGCCGGTCACGCCTGAGACGGGACTCGGAGGCGCCGGGGCTGACGGGGGCGCCGGGAGGCGGCAGGAACGGTGATGCGCTGTGCCGCCGTCGCGGAACTCGGCCCCGAGCCGGACCGCCGCGGTCACGCGGCGAGGCAATTATCTCGCGCGGTCCGGAGGCAACTCTGTCGTGCGGTCCAGAGGGGAAAGCGGCATCCCGGTCGGTGGTCGCATCTGCTGCACTAAGGTGCCACGGTCCTCCCCCTGGATCATCCGCACAGTGACCGTAACACCATAGGTCGACCTTCGGACAGGTTGCAATTACCCACCGCAGTTGCTGCGGCCAACTGCACGAAAAGGCCGTTCCGAGATGTCCGATTTTATGCGCAATGGGCGGGGGTGAATGATGAATAAGCGCTGTCCGAAGATTTGCGATGTGGCGCAAAAGCGTTGCCGATGCATTGTCGGCGGCGGATTCAGGACGATCTTCAATAGCTTCTCCGACGCCGTGACCTGGCCTTACTCGACCATTCCAGAGGTGGAGCGGCGGTGGCGCCGGATGGTTGCACTCTTGCCTGTCGAGAATGGAGGGTGTTACGGTCCGGCGTAAGTGAAGATCGAACGGGGGATAGATGTAATCGTGCAGACTCTCTATAGCTGAATCTCCTATTTGCGCGTCGGCGCCTTGCGTCACCCTTTTCCGGGTGCGCTCTTGCCCGCCTCTCTTGCGGCCCTCATTTGCCTCTACTGCGGCTATCCGTGTCCTCTTCGGGAATTCAGAAAGAGTTCCTCTCGCGTTCAGGTACGCATCGAATCCTGCGTCGAGCCGACGCGAGACCGGTAGCCCCAAGCCCATTCGGACAAGGCGAAGGTATGGATGACAAGCGTGCTCTTCTGCTGAAACTGCTGGCTTCCGTGCGGCAGGCGGCCGTCCCCGGGAACGAGGCTGAGGGCATCGCCGTCATCGGGCTGGCCGGGCGGTATCCCGGGGCGGCCACACCGCAGGACCTGTGGCGCAACGTGCTGCAGGGACGCAACTGCATCGGCGAGGTGCCCGCGGACCGCTGGGCGGTGGACGAGCACTACCACCCCGACGGCGCGGACGGGCGCAGCTACAGCAAGTGGGGCGGCTGGCTGCAGGACGTCGACAAGTTCGACCCGCTGCTCTTTCAGATCTCTCCCTCCGACGCGGAGGAGATGGACCCCCAGGAACGGCTGTTCCTGGAAACCGCCTGGGCGACGGCAGAGGACGCCGGTTACGCGCCGCGCGGCCTGGCCGAGGCCGGCCCGGTCGGTGTCTTCGCCGGCGTGATGAACAACGACTACGAGTGGCTGGCGGGGCAGGCCGACGCCTTCGGCACGCGCACCAACGCCCGTGCCCCGCACTGGTCGATCAGCAACCGGGTGTCCTACGTACTGGACCTGCGCGGCCCCAGCCTGACGGTGGACACCGCCTGCTCCGCCTCGCTCACCGCCATCCACCTGGCCTGCGACAGCCTGCGGCGAGGCGAGTGTCAGATGGCCCTCGCGGGCGGCGTCAACCTCATCCTCCACCCGGCGCACCTGGACATGCTGGCGGACCGTCAGATGATCTCGCGGGGTGACCGGTGCCGCAGCTTCGGCGCCTCAGCGGACGGATTCGTCGACGGCGAGGGCGTCGGCGCGGTCCTGCTCAAGCCGCTGCGCGCGGCGGAGGCGGACGGTGACCGGATCTACGCCGTCCTGAAGGGCTCCGCGATCAACTCCGGTGGCCGGACCAGCGGTTACACGGTGCCCAGCCCCCAGGCGCAGGCGGAGGTGATCCGCGCGGCTGTGCGCCGCTCCGGTGTCGACCCGCGCACCATCACCTACGTGGAGGCCCACGGGACCGGCACTCCGCTCGGTGATCCCATCGAGATCGCCGGGCTGCGCGAGGGGCTGCTGGGCGGTGCCCCCGCCGACGCCCGGCCCGAGTGCGCCATCGGCTCGGTCAAGTCCAACATCGGCCACCTGGAGTCCGCCGCCGGCATCGCCGGACTCGCCAAGGTGCTGATGCAGCTCCGCCACGGGGTGGTGCCGCCCTCGCTGCACTCCGAGCAGCTCAACCCGGACATCGATCTGTCCGGGACCCCCTTCCGCGTCCAGCAGGAGGCCGCACCCTGGCCGCGCCCCGTGCTGCGGGACGACGCAGGGCGGGAGCGGGAGTTCCCGCGCCGTGCCGGCATCAGCTCCTTCGGTGGCGGAGGCGCCAACGCGCATCTGATCGTCGAGGAGTACCTGGGCGCCCGGCCGCCGGGCCGGAAGGGCGGCGGTACGGAACTCGTCGTGCTCTCCGCCCTCAGCGAGGAACGACTGCGCACCTACGCCGGGCAACTGGCCGACTTCCTGGACGGTCGCCCGGCCGGCGGCGCGTCCCTCCAGGACAGCGCCCGCACCGCCGCCGAGGTGCTGCGGGCGCGGCCGGAGGACCTGGATCCGGACACCCCGTTGGCGGACTACGGCTTCTCGCCCGCCCAACTCGCCGAACTTAGCGAGGAGTTGGGACTGGAGCCGACGGTTCCCGGTACGGCGACGCTGCGCGACCTGGCATCCGGCGGGGAACCGGAACTCGCCCTTGCCGATGTCGCCCACACCCTGCGCGTGGGCCGCGAGCAGCTCGACGTCCGGCTCGCCTTCCCGGCGGGGGACCTCGCCGAGATGCGCGCGGTGCTGCGGGCCGTGGCCCGCCAGGCGGAGACCGGCGTGGAGCTGAACGACGCCGGGGCCACCCGCCGCACGCTGGAGCCGGACGCCGGCGAGCGCCTGGCCCGCGCCCTCGCCGACGGCGACCTGCGGACCGCGGCCCGGCTGTGGACCCAAGGCGCGTACGCCGCCTGGCCGGTGACCGGTGCCCGCCGGGTGGGCCTGCCGACGTACCCCTTCGCCCGCAAGCGCTACTGGCTTCCGCTGCCCGACGCCACGCGTGCGGCCGGGGTGACGCAGCCTCGTCCGCCCCACGCGGCCGCACCCGCGCCGGCGAGGGCTCAGCACACCGCGGCGGTCGGCGCCTCCACCGCGCGCACGGGCGCGATCGAGACCGCCGAGGTGGCCGGCGCCGCCGGAACCGAGGAACGCCAACTGCGGTGCCTGCAGCCGGTGTGGTGCCCCGAGGACCTGGACCGGGCCGGCCCGGTCGGCCGGGCCGAGGGCCCGGTGGCCGTGCTCACGGCGGGGGAGCCCGACGCGCTGGCCGAGGCGCTCCTCCGCCACCACCCCGGAGCGCGGCTGATCCGGCTGGACCGCGACGACCCGGCCGTGCTGCTCGCCGAGCCGGTGGCGCACCTGTACCACCTGGGCGCCACACGGAGTCCGGGAGACCTGGAGACCGGGGTGCGCGACGGCGTGCTCGCGCTGTTCGCGACCCACGCGGCCGCCTCGCGGCTCACCGTGGTGACCGAGGGCGCCCACGAGGACAACCCGTCGGCCGCGGCGCTGCTCGGCTTCGTCCAGGTGCTCGCCGCCGAGCGGCCCGACCTGGACATCACCTGCGTCGACGTGCAGGACGCCGACCCGGAGCGGGCCCTCGCCGCGATCCTCGCGGAGCCCGCCCACCCGGCCGGCCGCGCGACGCTGCTGCGGAACGGCCGACGGTACGTACGGCGTCTGGTGGACAGCCCGCTGCCCCGGCCCGACCGGTCCCCGTACCGACAGGGAGGAACGTATCTCCTGTTAGGCGGCACCGGGGGCATCGGGCGGGTCCTGTCCGAGGACCTCGCCCGGCGGTTCCGCGCCAACCTGGTGTGGATCAGCCGGAGCGAACCGGGCCCCGAGCAGAAGAGATCCATCGCCCGAGTGCGGGAGGCGGGCGGCGAGGTCCTCCACCTGACGGCCGACGCCGCCGACGCCGGAGCGCTGCGCGCGGCCGTGGCGAAGGCCAAGGAACACTTCGGCGCGCTGCACGGCGCCTTCCACGCGGCCATGACGTTCAACGCGAGCACCATCGCCGAACTCGGCACCGCCGCACTGCGCACCGCCCTCGCCGCCAAGGTGGACGGCTCGGTCGCCCTGGCCGAGGCACTGGACGGCGAACCCCTGGACTTCCTCGTCTTCTTCAGCTCCGTCGGTTCCTTCGTCAGCGCCGCGGGCAACGCCGCCTACGTCGCCGCGAGCGCCTTCCAGGACGCCTACGGCAGACAGCTCGCCACCCGTCGCCCCCATCCGGTGCACGTCGTGAACTGGGGCTACTGGGGGCAGGTCGGCTCCGGAGCGCAGCCGGGCCTGACGGAGGTGTTCCGGCGGGCCGACATCGATGCCTTCCCGGTGCGCGAGGGGCTCGACGCCCTGGAACGGATACTGGCGCACGGCCCGGTCCAGGTCCTGCCGATACGGGCCGGCCGCCGCGCGCTTCAGGCCCTGGGGCACCGCCCGTCCGAACTGGCCCGCCGCCTCGGCCGCCCCGAACCGGCCGGCCCCGGCGCCGCCGCCGTCCTGCGCGGCTACGACCGGCTGGCCGCCCTGTGCGACCGGGCGCTGCTCGACGTCTACCGGCGGATGGGGGCCCTGCTGCGGCCGGGGGAGCGGCACGACGTCTCCGCCCTCGCCGACCGGCTCGGCATCCTGCCCAAGTACCGCAGGCTGCACCGGGCCCTGCTCAACATCCTCGCCGACGCCGGCCAGGTGTCCGTGCGCGGCGACGAGGTGGAGGTGCTGCCGGCCGCGGCGGGCAGCGACCCGGACGACTGGGAGCGGGAACTCGACGAGATCGCCGCCGACCACCCCGACATCGCGGCCACGGTCACGCTCACCCGTCTGTTCCTGCGCTGCTACCCGCAGGTGCTGCGCGGCGAGGTCGGGGCCACCGAAGTGATGTTCCCCGACGCGTCGATGGACCTGGTCCGGGACTTCTACCGCGGCAACCCGCTCACGGACTCCTTCAACGAACTGGTCGCCCACGCCGTCGCCGAGTACGCGCGCCCGCGCCTGTCCGGGCCGGACCACGGGGAGCCGCTGCGCGTGGTGGAACTCGGTGCCGGGACGGGCGCGACGACCGAACGGGTCCTGCCCGTGCTGTCCGGCGCCCCCCGGCGGGTCGAGTACGTCTTCACAGACATCTCGCCGCAGTTCCTGGAAGCGGCGGAGCAGCGGTTCGCGGACACCTACCCGTTCACCGTCTTCCGTACCCTCAACCTCGAACGGCCCCTGGCCGACCAGGGGTTCGCGCCCGGCACGGCCGATGTCGTCGTCGCCACCAACGTCGTACACGCGACCTCGGACCTGCGCCGCACCCTGCGCACGGCCCGGGAACTGCTGCGCCCCGGCGGCCGGCTGGTGCTCAACGAGCTGACGGCGGTGCGCAGCAGCATCACCGTCACCGGCGGGGTCCTCGAGGGCTGGTGGGCGTTCACCGACGCCGGTCTGCGCATCCCGGACGCCCCGCTGGCCACCGCGGCGACCTGGCAGCGCCTGGTGCTGGAGGAGGGCTGCACCGACGCCGTCGTCCTGGAGCGGGACCTCCCCCTCGGCCAGCACGTGATCGTCGCGCAGAACGCCGACCGGGCGGATACCGGAAAGGCGGCACCGGCCGTGCCCGCGACCGGGCGGCCGGCCCCCGCCACCGTCCCCGCCGGCGGCGCCCTGCTCGCCAGGCTCGCCCAGATCGTCGAGCACTCGCTGAAGCTCGAGGCGTCCCTCGACACCGACCGGCCGCTGTCCGACTACGGTTTCGACTCGCTCAGCGGTATGAAGGTCGCCGCGGCGATCGAGGAAACCCTCGGGGTCCGCGTCCCGCTGCGCGACCTGCTGCGGCACCCCACCCTGCGCGACCTGGCGGACTTCCTGGAACCGGCGGCGGCTGCCGACGCGGCCCCGCAGCCGCTCGCCCGCCCGGCCGCACCCGGCGCCGACGCGCTCACCGCGCGGGAGTTCCCGCTCTCGGCCGGGCAGCGCGCACTCGCCGTGATCGAGCGGACCAGCCCCGGTACCTACGCCTACAACCTGCCGCTGGCGTTCTGGTTGGAACCGGACACCGACCTGACCGCCCTGAGTGCGGCACTCCAGGCCCTGGCCGACCGGCACGAGCAGCTGCGGGCCCGGGTCATCGGTGACCGGCAGCGGATCGAGCCGGCGTTGCCAGTGCCGTTCACGCACCGGCGGCTGGACACGGACGACGTGGCAGCGCTCCGCGAGGAGGCGCGCCTGCTCGCCCGCGAGCCGTTCGACCTTGAGGCCGGGCCGCTGGTGCGGGCCGCCGTCCTCACCCTGGCCGACGGGCGGCACGTCCTGCTGCTGGTGTTCCACCACATCGTCTTCGACGGCGTCTCCATCGCCGTCTTCCTGCGGGAACTGTCCGCCTTCTACCGGGGGGCGCCGCCGACCGAGCGCCCGGAGCGCACCTACGCCGACTTCGTCGCCTGGCAGCAGCAACTGCCCGCCTCGCCCCGCGGCGAGCGGCTGCGCTCGTACTGGCTGCGGCGGCTGGAGGGGGACCGCCCCGAGCTGCGGTTCCCGTGGGACCGCCCGCGCCCCGCCGTGCCGAGCCACCGGGGCGCGTCCGTCGAGGGGCGGCTGAGCGGCTCCCTCGTCCGGCAGGCCAAGCGGCTCGCCGACGCGGAGGGGACCTCCCTCTTCTGCGTGCTGCTCGCGTCGTACACGGCACTGCTGCACCGCTACTGCGGGCAGGACCGCGTGGATGTGGGCACCCCCGTCGCGGGGCGGCCCTCGCCCGAGTACGCCGACGTGATCGGCTACTTCGTGAACATGGTCGTCCTGCGCTGCGACATCGCGCCCGAGGAGGACTTCCGTGGCCTGCTGCGGTCGGTGCGCGACGTCACCCTCGAAGCGCTGGAGCACGGCGATCACCCGCTGCTCACACTCGCCCAGGACCTGCGCGCCCAGCGCCTGTTCGACACCGCCTTCTACTTCCAGAACTGGGTCGAGACCGGCTCCGGCACCGCGCCCGTGACCGGGGTCTTCCCGGGAGTGCACCAGGAAGGCGAGTTCGACCTCACCCTGGAGGTGGTGGAGGAGGCGGACGGCGCCCGCTACTGCCTGAAGTACAACCCCGACCTCCTCGACGAGGACACCGCACGGCGGTTCGGCGAGCACTTCGAGGCGCTGGCCGGTGCCGCGATCGCCGAGCCCGGTACCGCGCTCGACCGGCTCGCCGTACGCACGCCCGCGGAGCGGCACCTCGAGCGCGAGCGGGATCGGCGATCGCGGCGGGCCTGGCCCGAGGACGCCGTCCTGCCGGAGCTGTTCGCGGAGCAGGCCCGGCGCAGCCCGGACGCGGTGGCGGCGGCCGACTCCACCACCGAGCTGACGTACGGCCGGCTTCTCGAGCGTGTCGAGGAACTCGCGGCACACCTGCGGCGGCAGGGGGTCCGGCCGGGACGTACCGTGGGCGTGCTGGTCGACAGGTCGGTCGACATGCTCGCCGCCCTGCTCGGTGTCCTCGCGGCCGGCGGAGCGTACGTACCGCTGGACCCAGGCTATCCGGAGGACCGGCTGCGCTACATGGCCGAGGACGCGGGACTGCACCTGCTGCTCACCGGCCCCGGGACACCTCCCTCGCTCGGCGTCCCCGTGCTGCGGCTCGACCAGGTCCCCGAGGAGGCGTCCGCGCTCCCCGGCGGCGGCGCGGTCCGCTCCCGGGGCCCGGCCCCCGACGACCCGGCGTACGTGATCTACACCTCGGGCTCCACGGGCCGTCCCAAGGGCGTCCAGGTGCCGCACCGGGCGCTCGCCAACCTGCTGCTGTCGATGGCCGAGGAGCCGGGCCTGTCGGCCGGCGACCACCTGCTCGCGCTCACCACCGTGTGCTTCGACATCGCGGCCCTCGAACTGTTCCTGCCGCTCATCACCGGCGCCCGGGTGGAGATCCTGCCCGCCGAGGTGACCCGGGACGGCGTGCTGCTGCGCCGCCTGCTGGAGAACAGCCCCGCCACCGTCATGCAGGCCACCCCCGCCACCTGGAAGATGCTGCTCGCGGCCGGCTGGCGCGGCACACCCGGACTGAAGGCGCTGTGCGGGGGCGAGGCGCTGGAACAGGACACCGCCGAGCGGCTGCTCGCCCGGGCGGGAGAAGTGTGGAACATGTTCGGGCCGACGGAGACCACCATCTGGTCGTCCGTCAGCCGGCTCACGCCCGGGGAGGGCGTCACCATCGGCCACCCGATCGCCAACACCACGCTGCACGTGCTGGACGCCCGCCGCCGACCGGTCCCCACGGGTGTGCCGGGCGAGTTGTACATCGGCGGCGCCGGCCTCGCCATCGGCTACCTGGGCCGTCCCGAGCTGACCGAGGAGCGGTTCGTCACCCTGGACGGCGAGCGCCGCTACCGCACCGGGGACCTGGTGCGCGCGCTCCCGGACGGCCGGATCGAGTACCTGGGCCGGCTCGACACCCAGGTCAAGGTACGCGGCTTCAGGATCGAACCGGGCGAGGTGGAAGCCGTACTGCGGGCCCGGCCCGGGGTGCGGGAGGCCGCCGTGGTCTCCCGCCCGGTGGGCGGCGACAACGCGCTCTACGCCTTCGTCGTGCCGGCGGAGGGCGCACGACCGCCCGCGCGGGAGGACCTGGGAACCTGGCTGCCCGCCTACCTGGTCCCCGACGTGCTGGTGTCCGTTCCGGCGCTGCCGTACACGCTCAACGGGAAGGTGGACCGCGCCGCACTGCGCGACGCGCCGCTGGAGGAACTGCGCGCGTCCCAGCAGCCCGGCCGCTCCGCCACCCCCGACCGCCACGCCCCGGCCGGGGCGGCGGCGCCCGCGATCCGCGCGCAGGACCTGGCCCGGCTGGTCGCCGAGATCCTCGACGTGGACGCCGCAGGGCTGCCGTACGACGTCTCGCTGGGCGAACTCGGCATGAACTCGGTGAGCTTCACCGCGCTCAGCACCCGCATCACGGAGCACCACGGCATCGAGGTGCTGCCCACCCTGTTCTACCGCTGTCCGACCATCGAGGCCGTCGTGGCCCACCTCGCCCGGAAGGATCAGCAGAACGACGGGACCGCCCCGGACGCCCCGGACCACCCGGAGACCGCGGTACCCGTGGACGGTCCGAACGCCCCTGACCCCGCGGCCGCCGCCGAAGCGTCGGCCGGGCAGCTCCCCGCGTCCCGCCGGAGCGACCTGCCCGACGGCACGGCCGGCGACATCGCGATCGTCGGCATGGCCGCCCGGCTGCCCGGGTCGGCCGACCTTTCGGAGTTCTGGGACCACCTGGTCCAGGGGCACGACCTGATCCGGGAGATCCCGGCCGACCGCTGGGACTGGCGCGCGCACACCGACGTGTCCCGGTCGCGGTGGGGCGGCTTCGTGGAGGGCGTGGACCGTTTCGACGCCGCCTTCTTCGGCATCTCGCCGCGCGAGGCCGAGCTGATGGACCCGCAGCAGCGGTTGCTGCTGGAGGTGGTGTGGTCCGCGATCGAGGACGCCGGCTACCGGGCCTCGGACCTGCGCGGCCGGCGGGTCGGCGTCTTCATCGGCACGACGAACTCCGACTACGCCCAGCTCCAGCGGTCCACCGGGCACGCGGCCGAGGCCCACAGCCTCACCGGGGCCGCGCAGTCGGTCATCCCGAACCGGATCTCCTACGTCCTGGACCTGCGCGGTCCCAGCCTCGCGGTGGACACCGCCTGCTCCAGCTCCCTCACGGCCGTGCACCAGGCCGTCACGGCGCTGCGCGACGGCAGCTGCGACCTGGCCATCGCGGGCGGGGCCAGCCTGATCCTCGACCCCGGGCTCTACGCCGCGCTCAGCCGGGGCGAGATGCTCAGCGAGGACGGGCGCTGCAAGGCCTTCGACGCCTCCGCCAACGGCTACGTGCGCGGCGAGGGGGTCGGCGTGGTCGTCCTGCGCGACCTCGCCGCCGCCCGCCGGGACGGCGACCGGGTGGCCGCGGTCGTCAAGGCGACCGCGGTCAACCACGGAGGCCGCACCACCTCGCTGACCGCGCCCAGCCCCGACGCCCAGGCCGACCTGCTGGAGAGGGCCTACCGGGCCGCCGGCGTCGACCCCGACTCGGTCGGCTACATCGAGGCGCACGGCACCGGAACCGAGCTGGGCGACCCCATCGAGGTCACCGGCCTGACCGAGGCGTTCACCCGGCTCGACCGGACCGCGCGGCCCGACGGGCCGGTGTGCGGGATCGGCTCGGTGAAGACCAACATCGGCCACCTGGAGGCCGCCGCGGGCATCGCCGGGCTGCTCAAGGTGGTCCTGGCGCTGCGCCACCGGACCCTGCCCGCCAGCCTCCACTTCCGGGAGCGCAACCCCTACGTCCGCTTGGACGACGGCCCGTTCGAGGTCGTCGACACCACCCGCCCCTGGCCCTCCCCGGTGGACGCCGAGGGCCGGCCACTGCCGCGCCGGGCCGGGGTCAGTTCCTTCGGCTTCGGCGGCGCGGGCGCCCACGTGGTGCTCGAAGAGGCCCCGGACACGCCGGGCGCCGGTTCCGAATCGGAGCCGGAGCACGAGGACCTCTACGTGCTCTCCGCCCGCACCACGCGCGCCCTGCGCGAACAGGCCCGCCGGCTGGCCGCGTTCGTCCGCCGGGAGCGGCCCGCGCTCGCCGACATCGCCCACACCCTGCGGGTCGGACGCGAGAGCATGCCCGAGCGGCTCGCCTTCGTCGCGCGCGACCGTGTCGAGCTGCTGCGGCTCCTGGACACCTGCGCCGAGGGCCGGACCGAGCCGGACGTGCTGCGCGGTGACGCGCGGACCGGGCGGCGGCGCACCTCGGCCGCCTCCGGCGCGGCCTGGCGGGACTTCGTGCGCGCGCTGGCCGCCGACCGGGACCTGCGCTCCGTGGCCGAACTGTGGACCGACGGAGCGGACGTCGACTGGTCCGACCTGCCGCCCGCCCGCCGGATCGGCCTGCCCACCTACCCGTTCGAGCCCGTGCGGCACTGGCTCGACACGTCCGCAGGGACCGGGACGGAACAGGCCGGGGACGGAGACGGCGGACTGCTGGACGAGAACGTCTCGACGTTCGGCACCACGGCCTTCGTCAAGCGCCTCACCGGAACCGAGTTCTACCTGGCCGATCACCGGGTGGGCGATGACCTGGTCCTGCCCGGTGTGCTGTACCTCGAACTGGCCCGGCAGGCCGGCGAGCGTGCCCACGGCCGGGCCCGCGTCCGGCACGTCGAGGACGTCGTGTGGGCCGCCCCGCTCACGCTGCCACCCGGCCGGAACCAGGAGCTGCGGGTGACGGTGGCGCCGTCCGGTGAGTTCGAGATCAGCAGCGAACACCCGCACGCGCACGGACGGCTCGTCCTCGACGACCGGCGGCCCACCGGGGCCGACGTTCCCGGACCCGTCGACGTGGCCGCGCTGCGCGAGCGGTGCCGCGACAGCCGTACGCCCGAGGAGTGCTACGCCCGCTTCTCCGGCGTCGGCTTCCACTACGGCCCGGCCTTCCGAGTCCTTCAGGAGCTGCGGCTCGGCGACGGTGAGGCACTGGCTGTGCTGCGGCATCCCGGCCTCGGCCCGCGGTTCGCCTTCCACCCCTCCCTGCTCGACGGCGCCCTGCAGGCCGCCGGCTGGCTGGCCGAGGGCACCGCGGCCCATCTGCCCTACGCGATCGGCGCCGTACGGCTGTTCGCACCGGAACCGGCGGCCGGCTGGCCGCAGACCTGCCTGGTGCACGCCGTGGCCGTGGAGCGGGGCCCGGACGGCCAGGCGTTCGACATCACCCTCGCGGCCGAGGACGGCACCCCCCTGGCGCGAATCGAGCGGTTCGTCCTGCGTCCCGTACCCGGCGCCGGCCGGCGGACGCACGCCTTCGAACCGGTATGGGAGGAGGCGGCGGACACACCCGCCGCGGTGCACGCCGAGGTCCACCGGCTGGTGATCCTCGACACCGGGGACGAGCGCGCCGAGACGCTGCGAGCGGAGTTGAGCGCGCTCGCACCCGAGTGGGACATCCGGACCGGCGACCCCGACGGCGCCTCGCACCTGGTGCACCTGGCCTCCGGCAGCGATCTGGACGAGGCGCTGCGAAGCGGCTTCCACCGCGCCCTGACGCTGTGCCGCACCCGGATCGCCGGGCGCGGCGGGCCGCTGCGCTACCTGTACGTACACGACGACGAGCCCGGCGCGGCCGGCGCGGCGCATGCCGCTCTCGACGCCTTCGCCCGCTCGATCGGACAGGAACACCCGCAGATCCGGATGAGCGTGGTGGCCCGCACCGGTGCCTCCGGCTCCCCGCGCGACCTCGCCGAGCTGGTGCGCGCCGAGGTGCTGTGCGGCGCCGGACCGGAGCTGCGCACGGACGGCCGACGCCGTCTGTCCCGTGCCTGGCGTCCGCTGGCCCTGCCCGCTCCCGCCGTCTCGCCGCTGGCCCGCGACGGAGCGCACCTGATCACCGGAGGGTCCGGGCGGCTCGCTCTGCACGTCGCCCGCCGCATCGCCGACCGGCATCCCGGCGCAGGGATCGTCCTCGTCAGCCGGTCCGCGCCGGCCGGCCCGCTTCCGGACGGCTGGCTGCACGTCCGGGCCGACGTCACCGTGCCCGCCGACGTGGCACGGGCGGTGCGCGCGGCCCGGGACCGGTTCGGGCGGGTGGCCGGCGTGGTCCACGCCGCCGGCACCCTGCGGGACGCCCTCGTCCTGCACAAGAGCGACGCGGACGCCGAGGCCGTGCTCGCGCCGAAGGTGCTCGGTGCCGTGCTGCTCGACGAGGCGACCCGTGCCGACGAGCCCGACTACTTCGTCGTGTTCGGCTCGACCGCGGCGGTGTTCGGCAACGCCGGGCAGACCGACTACGCCTTCGCCAACAGCTTCCTCGACCACTACCTCCAGCGCCGCCCGGGTCGCGGACTGGCCGTCGACTGGTCGCTGTGGCAGGACGGCGGCATGACCCTCGGTGCCGAGGCCCGGCGTGCCATGCGCCGCGAGTTCGGCATGGAGCCGCTGCCCACCGAAGCGGCGCTCGACGCGCTGGAGGCTGCCCTGGCCCACGGCGCCACCCGGGTCCTGCTCACCGCGGGCGATGCCACCCGGATCGGCGCGGCCCTGCTCCGCGCGGACGCCCCCCAGGCCGCGCCGCCGGCCGCGGCGCCCGCACCCGCGGAGCCCGCCGAGCCCGCCGGGGACCTGCGGGCGGGCGCGGTGGAGTTCCTGCGCGGGTTGCTCGCCCAGGAGCTGAAGACGGCGGTGGAGGACATCGCCGAGGACGAGCCGTTCGACCACTACGGTGTGGACTCGCTGCTGGTGCTCAGCCTGACCCGGGCGCTGGAGAAACACTTCGGACCGCTGTCGAAGACGCTGTTCTTCGAGTACGTCACCACCCGGGAACTCGCCGGCTACCTGGCCGAGGAACACCCGGCGGCGCTGCGCGAGCTGCTGGGCACCGGGCCGGTGAGCGAGCCGGTCCCCGCCACGCCCTCCGAGCCTCCACGCACCGCCGGGCGGACGCTGCCCGCGGAGACCGCCGCGCGGCCCGTGGCCGTGCACACCGCCATACCCGCCGACGACCGGGACGACATCGTGATCGTCGGCGTGGCCGGCCGCTACCCCAAGGCCGACGACCTCTGGGAGTTCTGGCGGAACCTCCGGCAGGGCCGTGACTGCGTCGAGGAGGTGCCCCGCGAGCGCTGGAACCACGACCAGTTCTACGACCCGGACGCCGACGCCCCCGGCAAGACCTACGGCAAGTGGGGCGGCTGGCTGTCCGACGTCGGGTCGTTCGACCCGATGTTCTTCCGGATGTCCAAGGCGGAGGCCGACCACATCGACCCGCAGGAGCGGCTGTTCCTGCAGACCGTGTGGCATCTGCTGGAGGACGCCGGCACCTCCCGGGCGGCTCTGTCCTCGGTCCGCACCGGCGTCTTCGTGGGGCTCATGTACGGCCACTACCAGCTGTACGGCGTCGAGGAGGCGCTGCGCGGCACCGGCGCCGCCACCTCCTCGTCGTACGCGTCGGTGGCCAACCGGGTGTCGTACTTCTACGGCTTCGACGGGCCCAGCATCGCGATCGACACCATGTGCTCGTCCTCGCTGACCGCCCTGCACCTGGCCTGCCAGGCCATCCGCGACGGGGACTGCGACGTCGCCGTGGCCGGCGGCGTCAACGTCTCCAGCCATCCGCTGAAGTACCTGCAGCTGGCCAAGGGCGGGTTCTTGTCCACCGACGGCAGGTGCCGCAGCTTCGGCGAGGGCGGCGACGGATACGTGCCCGCCGAAGGGGTCGGCGCGCTCCTGCTCAAACGCCGTTCCGCCGCCGAGGCCGACGGCGACCGGATCCTCGCCGTGGTCCGTGCCAGCGCGGTCAACCACGGCGGCGCCGGGAAGGGCTACAGCGTGCCCAACCCCCGGGCGCAGGCCGTGGTCATCGGCGACGCGCTCGGCCGTGCCGGGCTGACCCCCGCCGAACTCGACTACCTGGAGGCGCACGGCACGGGCACCTCGCTCGGTGACCCGGTCGAGATCGCCGGCCTCGCACGCGCCTTCAAGGGACACGAGCTGCGGGGCGTGCGCATCCCGATCGGTTCCGTGAAGTCCGTCATCGGACACGCCGAGGCCGCCGCGGGCATGGCCGCCCTCACCAAGGTGCTGCTGCAGCTGCGCCACGGCGAGCTGGCGCCCTCCCTGCACGCGGAACGGCTCAACCCGGAACTCGGCCTGGACACCACCCCCTTCCACGTCCAGCGCCGTCTCGCCCCGTGGACGCCACGTGCCGACGCGGCCGGCCGCCCGCTGCCCCGCACCGCGGCGGTCAGCGCGTTCGGGGCCGGAGGCAGCAACGCCCATGTGATCCTGGAGGAGTACGTGCCGACCGAGCAGGCCGACCACGACGAGGCGCCGTACGTGTGCGTGCTGTCCGCGAGGGACGCGGACCGCCTCACCGAGTACGCGGAACGCATCGCCGGGTTCCTGCGCGCCGAGGGGCGCGACACGCCGCCCGGCCGGCTCGCCCGCACCCTGCAGAGCCGCGAACCCATGGCCCACCGGCTGGCCGTCGTCTTCGACACCGTCACCGGCCTGGTCAAGGCGCTGGACGCGCACCTGTCCGGTGCCGGTTCGCCCCACGTCCTCACCGGGGTCGCCGAGCGCGCGGCGCAGCCTCCGGCCGACCGCACCCCCCACGAGCTGGCCGCCGCCTGGGTCCGCGGCGCGGACGTCCGCTGGCCGCGGGTCGGGCAGCCCGTCGCACTGCCCGGCTACCCCTTCGCCCGGGAGCGCTGCTGGGTGCCCGCCGCCGCGGTGCGCGATACGACGGGCGACTCGGTCGCCGTACGCCAGGAGACCGCCGCCGTCCCCGGGCCGCCGGAGCACGACCTGGTCCGTGAGGTGGTGCTGTCCGCGGACACACCCGTCATCGCCGGGCACCGGGTGCAGGGCCGGGCCCTGCTGCCCGCGCTGGCCTACTGCGACCTCCTCGCGCAGGTCTTCGCCGAGCACGGACTTCCCGTGGAGCGCCTCACCCTGCGCGACCTGACGGTGGTGCAGCCGCTGGACGCGACCGACGCGCCGGTGACCGCGCGGATCCACTGCGCCGTGGCGGGGCCCGGCCGCTGGCGGGTCACCGTCACCGACGGCGACGGCACCGTCCGCGCCACCGCCGAGGCCGTCGCGGGTGATCCGCCGCCCTTCACCGACCGTCTCACGCCCCGCCCGCACGGCACGCCCCGCCCGCTGTCCGAGGTGTACGCGCGGGACGAGGCCAACGGGCAGGTGTACGCCGGCGCGGCACGCGCCGAGGGATCGCTGTGGCACGACGCCGGGGACCTGGTCGCCGACCTCGTCGCCCCCCGCGGCGAGGAGCACCTGGCACACCCGGCGCTGCTGCTCGGCGCCGCGGTCGCCGCCGGCGCACTGCTGGACACCGAAGGCCGGGCGTACCTGCCGCTGCACGTCGCCTCGTTCCGCACCGCCGGACCGCTGACCGGGCGCCGTACGGTCCGGGTCCGGCGCGACGCGGTGGAGCGGCGGGGCGAGATCGTCCGCATGTCGCTGGACTTCTTCGACGAGGAGGGGCGCCAGGTGGCCGAGTTGTCCGGCCTGTCGAGCAAGGCCGTGCAGTCCACGCCGCCCGCACCCGCGGGTGCCGCCGACCGGTGGAGCGCGCAGGGCGCCGACGGGGACGGGACGCAACCCTCCGATGCCGTCGGCGCGGCCGAGGACCTGGTGCGCAGGCTGCTCGCCGGCGCCCTGGGCCGTGAGCCGCAGGCGATCCCGGTCACCGCCGGCTACTACGAACTCGGGCTGGAATCGGTGCAGGTGCTCGCCCTCGTGGAGGACCTCCAGAAGGCCCTCGGCCGGGAGCTTCCGCCGACGCTGCTCTTCGAGTTCCCCACCGTCCACGACCTGGCGGTCCACCTGGCGCACACGTACCCCGGCGCCCTCCCGCCCGGCGGGCAGGGCCGTGCCGGAACGGACGCCCCGACGGCGGCACCGGCCGCGGCCCCCGCACCCACCGGGCTGAGCCCGCTCCGGGCGGCCGTGACCGTACCGCCCGCCCCGGCGCCCGGCCCGCTGCGGGCGGAGGAACTCGACCGTCTCGTAGCCGGGCAGGTGCTCGCCCGCCTGCACGCGGCCGGAGCGTTCGGCGACGGCCCGGCGACGACGCTCGACCGGCTCGCTGACCGGCTCTGCGTCCAGGACGCCTACCGGCGCTGGCTGGAGGAGGCCGTCCGGCTGCTCACTGCCACCGGGCTGCTCCGGGAACGCCCCGACGGCACGCTGGAGCCGGTGGCGTACGCAGCGCACGACGACTCCGGCTGGCGCGCGGTCCGCGACCGCTGCGCCGCCGACCCCTACTGGAACGCCCAGCTCTCCCTGGTCGAGGAGTGCGTCGACCGGCTGCCCGAGATCCTCTCCGGCGCACTGGCCGCGACCGACGTGCTCTTTCCCGGTGGCTCCATGGCCAAGCTCACCGCGGTGTACCAGGGCAACCCGGTGGCCGACCGGCTCAACGACGTCGTGGCCGAGGTGACGGCCGCGGCGGTGCGGCAGCGCCGGACGGCGGAGCCCACGGCGAGCGTGCACGTCGCCGAGGTCGGGGCCGGCACCGGCGGTACCACCGCCGTCGTCCTGCCCCGACTGGACGCGGACGCCGGGCACCTCGCGTACTGGTACACCGACCTGTCCCCGGCCTTCCTGGACCAGGCCGAGCGCCGGTTCGGCGCCGGCCGGCCGTACCTGCGCTACGGCCGCTGGGACGTGGAGCAGCCGGGCGCGGGCGAGCGGGTGACCGGTGGCGGACTCGACGTGATCGTGGCCACCAACGTGCTGCACGCCACCCGCGACATCCGGCGGGTGCTGCGCAACCTGGCCGCCGCACTGCGGCCGGGCGGCCTGCTGGTGGTCAACGAGATCACCCGCAAGTCGGCCGTGCTCACCCTGACCTTCGGGTTGCTGGAGGGCTGGTGGCGCTACGACGACACCGAGGTACGCACGCCCGGGGCGCCGATCCTGACCGGTGCCCGCTGGCAGGAGGCACTGCGGGACGCCGGGTTCGCCGACATCTGGCGGCCGGTGGCCGAACCCGACGCGTTCGGCGAGGTGTTCGTGGCCCAGCGGCCCGACGAGTTTGTGCCGCCGCCCGGTACGCGGCTGCTGGGCCGGACCTGGGAGCCGGCCGGTACCACCCCCGGCCGGGCGCCGGCTGCCGTGGCCGTCCTCGGCCCCGAGGACGCCGCCCAGCGCCTCGCCGCGAACCTGCCGGATGCCGTGGCGGTCGCGTCCGCCGCCGAGCTCGACGACCGGTTCGACGCCCTCGTCGACCTCGGCGGGACCGATCTGGCGGACTGGCTGCCCGCCCTGCAGCGGATGGCCGGCCGGGGGGCGTTGCTGCTCGGCGTCGGCCCCGGTGACGCTCGCGCCGGGCTGTACCGGATGCTGGGCCACGAGTACCGGCGGCTGCGCTCCCGCTACCTGGAGGCCGACCCCGCCGACCCGGGGCTGCCCGAACTGGTCGGACGCGAACTGGCCGACGCGGGCGACGAGGTGGAGGTCAGCTACCGGGACGGTGTGCGCCACCGCGCCGCCCTGGCCGAGCTGCCCGCCGGCACCGGCGGACCCGTCCGGTTCCCCGCCGACGAGGTCCTGCTGATCACCGGCGGCACCCGCGGAATCGGCCTCGCCCTGGCCCGCCACGCGGTGGACCGGTGGGGAGCCCGCACCGTGGTGCTGACGGGCCGTGAGCAGCTGCCGCCGCGCGAGGAGTGGGATCGGCACGGCGACGACTCGCCGCTCGGTCGCAAGCTGAGTGGGCTGCGTGCGCTGGAGCGCGAACTCGACGCGAAGGGCGCCCGGCTGCGGGTGCTGTCCCTGCCGCTGGGCGAGGACGCCGGGGCGGTCGGCGCGACGCTCGCACAACTGCGCCGAGACTTCGGCCCGATCGGCGGCGTGCTGCATGCGGCGGGGCTGGTGGACCGGGACAACCTGGCCTTCGTGAGCAAACCGGTCCACGCCGTCCGTGCGGTGCTCGCGCCCAAGACGGCCGGAGTGGACGCCCTCGTCGACGCGGTGGCCGACGACCCCCTGCGGTTCTTCGTGCTGTTCTCGTCGGTGGCCTCGCTGGTGCCCGCCGCCGCGGTCGGCCAGAGCGACTACGCCATGGCCAACGCCCACCTCGACGCGGTGGCCCGGCGGCGGCCCCACGGGCTGCCTCTGGTGAGCGTCGCCTGGCCCAGCTGGCGCGGCGTCGGCATGGGCACGGAGCGCCCGGGACCCGGCTACCAGGCGACCGGCCTCGGCGAACTCTCCCTTGAGCAGGGGCTGCGGATACTCGACCACATCCTGGCCACCGGCGCCGGACCGGTGGTCCTGCCGGCCGTCGTCGAGGCCGGCTGGAGTCCGCGCCGCCTGGCCGGACCGGCCAGCGACGGCGCCGGCCCGGGCGGGCCGCCCGCCGCCCGGCCCGCGTCCCCAGCCACGTCACAGAACCTGCCGGCGTCGCTCACCGGGGATCTGGCGACCGCCCGCGCGGCCGCGGCCTCCTGGATCCTGGACCAGCTCGCGGAGCTGGTCGGTTACGACCGGGACCGCCTCGCCGCCGACGTGCCGATCGCCGACTACGGCACCGACTCGATCATGACCGTGCAGGTCCTGCGCAGGGTGGGGGACCGGCTCGGTGCCGAGCTGGCGCCGGACGCCCTGGTGGAACAGCCCACCGTGGACTCCTTCACCGCCTGGCTGGCCACCCGTCACGGTCCCGCCCTGACCGCCGCGTTCGGCTCCGCCGCCGGTGAGCCGTCCGCCTCCGGCCCCGGTCACACGGTGGCGGCCGACGCCGCCGGGGGTGCCGTACGCGCCCTGGCCGCCGTGCGCGAACCGTCCGGTGCCGACGAGCCGCACCAGGCCGCCGGGGACATCGCCGTGATCGGCATGTCGGGCCGCTTCCCCGGCGCCGCCGACCTCGACGGCTACTGGCGGCTGCTCGACGAAGGGCGGTCGGCGCTGGGGCCGGTGCCCCCGGGCCGCTGGCGCGACGGCGAGGGGCTCATGGCGGGCCTGCTCGACCTCGACGGGTTCGACCCGGCCCGCTTCCACCTCTCCGACACGGACGCCGCTGCGATGGACCCGCAGGCGCTGCTGCTGCTGGAGGAGACGCTGTTCGCCCTGTGCGACGCCGGCTACCGGCCCGAGGAGGTCAAGGGCCGCGACATCGGCGTGTACGTCGGCGGCCGCAGCCGGCACAACCCGAGCCGGACGGTGCTGGACCGCAGCCGCAACCCCGTGGTGGCGATCGGGCAGAACTACCTCGCCGCCAACCTGTCGCACCACTTCGACCTGCGCGGCCCCGGTGTGGTGGTGGACACCGCCTGCTCCTCGGCGCTGGTCGCCCTCCAGCAGGCCGTCCAGGCGATGCGCGCGGGAGACATCGAGGGAGCCGTGGTCGCCGGGGTCGGCCTCCTGCCCGACGCGGGCGGGCACCGGCTCTTCGGCCGCCGCGGACTGCTCAACACCGAAGCGGAGTTCCACGTCTTCGACCGCCGAGCGCGCGGCCTCACCCCCGCCGAGGGCGTCGGCGTGCTGCTGCTGCGGCCGCTGGACGCAGCCCGGGCCGCCGGTGACCGCGTACACGCCGTGATCAAGGCGGTGGCCGTCAACAACGACGGCCGCACCGCCGGGCCGGCCACACCCAACCCGGCCGCGCAGCGCGCCGTCATGCTGCGCGCGCTGTCCCGGGCCGGGGTCCGTCCCGAGGACGTCACGCACATCGAGACCAACGCGGCGGGGTCCGCCGTGCCGGACCTGATCGAACTGAAAGCGATCGCCGACGTCTACCGTCCCGCCGGCACCACCCCCTGCTACCTGGGTTCGGTCAAGCCGAACATCGGGCACCCGCAGTGCGCGGAGGGCATGGCGGGACTGATCAAGACCGTGCTGATGCTGCGCAACCGCCGCATCACGCCCTTCCGGAGCGGTGAACAGCCGCCCGAGCACTTCGACTTCGACGCCGTACCCCTGCGGTTCACGCGCGTGCCGCTGCCCTGGCCCGACGGCGCCCCGCTGGTCGCGGCCGTCTCCAGCTTCGCCGACGGCGGGACCAACGCACACGCCGTCCTGGCCGGTTACGACGGTCCCGCCGGGCGCCCTCCGGTGGAGCGTCCGCGGCTGACGCGGCGCCGGCTGCCGGCCGCCCACGTCGAGCGGTTCGCCGTCGTCGGCATGGCCGGGCACTACCCGGGCGCCGCAGACCTGGCCGCCTTCTGGGAGAACCTCAAGGCGGGCCGCGACGCGGTGCGTGAGGTGCCGGCCGAACGCTGGGCGGAACCCGACGGCACCGGGACGTCGCGCTGGGGCGGATTCCTCGACGAGGTCGACCGGTTCGACGCCGCGTTCTTCCGGGTCCCCCCGCAGGAGGCGGAGATCACCGATCCGCAGGAGCGCTGGTTCCTGCGCACCTGCTGGGAGGCGATCGAGGACGCCGGATACACCCCGGCCACCCTCGCCGCCGCCAAGGGACCGCACCGCCGCCGCGCGGTCGGCGTCTTCGCGGGCGCGATGCACAAGGACTACACGCTCATCGGCGCCGAGGCGTCCGTGCCGGTGCCGCTCAGCCTGAACCAGGGGCAGATCGCCAACCGCGTCTCCTTCGTCTGCGACTTCCACGGCCCGAGCCTGACCGTGGACACCCTGTGCTCCTCCTCGCTGACCGCGGTCCACCTCGCTGTGCAGAGCCTGCGCCGCGGGGAGTGCGACGTGGCGATCGCCGGTGGCGTCAACCTCTCGCTGCACCCCGGGAAGTACCGCACCTACGGCATGGTCGGCATGCACTCCTCCGACGGGCGCTGCCGCTCCTTCGGACAGGGCGGTGACGGCTACGTCTCCGCCGAGGGCGTGGGCGCGGTCGTCCTGAAGCCGCTCGCCGACGCCGAAGCCGACGGGGACCACATCTACGCCGTCATCAGCGGGTCGGCCGTCAACCACGTCGGTGCCGTCAGCGGCTTCAGCGTGCCGAGCCCCGTCGGGCAGGCCGACGTGATCTCCGCCGCCCTCGCCGAGGCCGGTGTCGACGCCCGCTCCATCGGCTACGTCGAGGCGCACGGCACCGGCACCGCGCTGGGCGACCCGGTGGAGGTGCGCGGCCTGGTCACCGCCTTCCAACGGGACACCCAGGACACCGGCTTCTGCGCACTCGGCTCGGTGAAGTCCAACATCGGACACGCCGAGTCCGCCGCCGGGATCGCCGGACTGTCCAAGGTGGCGCTCCAGTTGCACCACCGGGTGCTCGTGCCCTCGCTGCACGCCGAGACCCCGAACCGGCTCCTCGACCTCGACAGCACCCCGTTCCGGCTCCAGCGCGAGACGGCCGACTGGCCGGCCCCGGCCGAGGGGCCGCGGCGCGCGGGGCTCAGCTCGTTCGGCGCCACCGGCGCGGGCGCGCACCTCGTTCTGGAGGAGTACGTCCCGGCCGAGCAGCCCTCCGCCCGGCCGGCCTCCCCGGGCCAGCCCGTGCTGGTGCCGCTGTCGGCTCGCAGCGAGGACCGCCTGCGCGAGATGGCCGCGCGACTGCGGGACGCGCTCGCCGCCCCCGGCGCCCCGTCACCGGCCGACACCGCCCACACGCTCCAGGTGGGCCGCACCGAGTTCCCCGTGCGCGTGGCGTTCGTCGAGCACGACACCGGACGGCTGCTGGACCGCCTGGACGACTTCGCCCGGCACGGGATCCGTCCGGAGCTTTCCGGCACCCCCCTGCACGACACGGCCCGCCGCTGGGCCGAGGGCGACCGGGTCGACTGGCCCGCACCGCACGGCACGGCCCGGCCGCGCCGGGTGAGCCTGCCCGCCTACCCGTTCGCGGGCGAGCGGTACTGGGTGCCCGCGCACGACCCGGGGCGCGCTACGAGGTCCGGGACGGACCTGGCCGCGGTGACGCCCGGGCTGGAAGAACGGCGTCCAGCGGCGCCCGTTGCCGCGCCTGACCCGGTCGTGGCGGCGCCCGCGGGGAAGGAAGATCCGCGCCCGTCGGCGCCCGCGGCGGTGGTGCCGGTGCCGCCGAGCGGGCTGCTGACCGTGCCGCACTGGACGCAGGCACCTGCCGCGCCCAGCGCGCCGGCCACGCCCGGCCGCGTCCTGATCCTTGCCGACGAGGCCGGAACACCGCTGGCCGACGCCCTGGCCGCGCACTACCGGCAGGCCGGCACCGACGTGACCGGACGCCCGCTCGACGGCCCCTACGACGTCGCCGGAGCCAGGCCGGACCGCGTGCACGTCGTGATCGGCCCCGACCGTGCGGGGCCCGGCACCGGCGGCGAGGCCGAACGCGCGGTGCTGCGCCTGGTCCGGGCGCTGGCACACGCTGCCCCGGACGTGCGCACGGACCTGTTCCTGGTCACCCACGACACCCAGTCGGTGGCCGGGGAGCCGAGCGGCACGCGGGGCGCGGGCCTGGCGGGGCTGGCGTACTTCCTGGCCCGGGACGGCCGCCGGTTCGCCGTCCGCAACCTGGACGTGTCGGCCGCCGACCTGACCGGCCCCGAGGCCCGTGCGGCGCTGGCCGCCGCCGTCGCCGCCGAACAGCCGGCCGCCGACGGGGAACTGGTCGCGCTGCGCGGCGGACGTCGCTACCGGCAGCAGGTCCGGCCGGTCGCGTCGGCCGAGGCGGCCGACCCGGCGCTCGCGGGCATCCGCCCGGGCGGCCACTACGTCGTGGTGGGCGGCACCGGCTTCGTCGGCCGGACCGTCGGCCGCCATCTCGTCGACCGCTACGACGCCAAGGTCGTCTTCGTCGGGCGCCGTGCCGAGGACGATCCCGAGGTGCGTGCCGCCCTGGCCGACGGCCGGATCGGCTACGTACGGGGTGACGTGACGGACGCGCGGCAGGCCCGGGAGGCGCTGGACGCGGCCCGGGGACTGCTCGGTGACATCCACGGGGTGGTGTTCGCCGGTGCCACGCGGATCACCGGGGCGCTGGTGGGCGTGGCCGATCTGGCGGAGGAGGAGTTCCGCGCGCACTTCGACGTCAAGGCCGCGGGCGCCCGCCACGTGTACGAGGCGGTCGTGGACCAACCGCTCGACTTCCTGTGCTACTTCTCCTCCGCGCAGGCCTTCGCGTTCGGCGGCGCGGGCACCCATCCCGCCTACGCGGCCGGTATCACCTTCGCCGACGCCTTCACCCGCGCCGTGGGCCGCACCGCCGCGTTCCCCGTCGGCGTCGTCAACTGGGGAGCCTGGCGCTCGTCGTTCGGCGACGCGGCCCGGAACTTCCCGATGCTCGGCTTCCTGGAGGACGACGAGGGCGCGGCCTGCTTCGACACCGCGGTCCGCCTGTTGCGGGCCGGCCGGCACCACCAGGTCATCGCCCTGCGGGTGCCCGCCGACCGCACGGGCCACACCGACGGCCGGACCGAGGCCGACGGCCGGCCCGACGCCGGCCGCGCGGCCGACGCGCTCCGCCCGGTACCGGCCGCGGTGGACCGGCGACCCGAGATCGAGCGGCTGCTGGTGGAGCGACTCGCGCGCACGCTGCGCGTGCCGACCGGTGAGCTGTCGCCCTCGGTGGCCTTCGCCGACCTCGGGGTCGACTCCATCACCGGTGCCGCGTTCGTCACGGAGATCGCTCAGGAGCTGGGCGTGGACGTGAACGCCGGTGCCCTGTACGAGTTCCCGTCCGTCGCACGGCTCTCCGGCCACCTGGCGGAGCTGGCCGCCGCTCGGGAGCCCGACGTACCGGCCCGGGACCGGGCCCCCGCGGGCGCCGCACACGGCACACCGCCCGCAGCCGACGGAGCCCCGGTTCCGGAGGACCTGATCGCGACATTGGAGGCACGTTTCGCGGCCGGTGAGCTGTCCGCGACGGAAGTGCTGGACCTGCTCGATGCCGAGCTGGCCACGGAGGAGCGACGATGAGCAGCAGCACGAACGTCCGGGACATCCTCGACCGGTATGCCAGGGGAGCCGTCGACGCCGAACAGGCACGCAGCCTGCTGGCCGCCGGCCGCCCGGACCCGGCCGCCGAACCCGTGCCCCCCGGCCCGGAGACCACCGGGACGCTGGACATCGCGGTGATCGGCATGGCCGGGCAGTTTCCCGGGGCGCCGGACGTCCGCACCCTGTGGCACAACCTCAGCGAGGGCCGCGTCGCCTACGGGGAACTGCCGGAGCACTACCGTGCGGGCGACGATCCCGGCACCTACCGCTGGGGCGGCGCGCTCGCCGAACGGGACTGCTTCGACCCGGAGTTCTTCGGCATCCGGCCGCACGACGCCGACCTGATGAGCCACCACCAGCGGCTGCTGCTCCAGGAGAGCTGGCACGCCCTGGAGGACGCCGCACTCGATCCCAGGGCGCTGGCCGGTTCGCGCACCGGCCTGTTCATCGGCGCCGAACCCACCGGCTACCCGCACGAGTCGTTCGTCGGCGCGTCGGACGCGCTCGTGGCCTCGCGGTTGTCCTACTTCCTCGACCTGCGCGGCAGCGCCCTGGTGGTCAACACGGCCTGCTCCTCCTCGCTGGCCGCCGTGCACCTCGCCTGCCAGAGCCTGCGCTCCGGCGAGTCCTCCCTCGCCCTGGCCGGCGGTGTCAACGCCGGCCTCGACGCGCGCGGACTGAACCTGCTCGTCGACAGCGGCGCGATGTCGCCGACCGGCGCCTGCCGCACCTTCGACGCCGACGCGGACGGCACGGTCTACTCCGAGGCGGTCGCGGTCGTCGTCCTCAAGCGGCTGGCCGACGCGGTGGCCGACGGCGACCACGTCCACGGTGTGATCAGGGCGACCGGGCTCAACCAGGACGGGGCGAGCAACGGCATCACCGCGCCTAACGGCGCCGCCCAGGAGGAACTGATCCTCGACGTCTACCGGCGCCACGGCATCCAGGCCGAGCGCATCGGATACGTCGAGGCGCACGGCACGGGCACCGCGCTCGGCGACCCGGTCGAGGCCAACGCGCTGGTGCGGGCCTTCCGGAAGCTGACGGACGCTCGCGGATTCTGCGCCGTCGGCAGCGTCAAGTCGTTCATCGGGCACACCGGTGCGCCCGCGGGCGTCGTCGGTCTGATCAAGGTGCTGCTGTCCATGCGGTACGGTCTGCTGCCCGGCATGCCCACCCTGCGCCGCCTCAACCCGCTGATCGGCTTCGACGACTCCGCGTTCGTCTCCGACCAGGGGCCCCGGCCCTGGCGGTCGCCCACCGGGGCCCCGCTGATGGCCGCCGTCAACTCCTTCGGCCACAGTGGCACCAACGCCCACCTCGTGGTCGAGCAGTACCTGCCGGCCGCCGCGCCGCCGGACGGGGACGACGGCTCGGCGCACATCGTCCCGCTGTCCGCGCTCGACACCGACCGGCTGCGCGCCCTCGCCCGCTCGCTGGCGGACCATCTCGCCGCGCCACTGGATCCGGCGCCCGCCGTGCGCCCCGCCGACGACGACCGGGTGCGCGCCGTGGTGGCGGAGGTCCTCGATGTCGCCGTACCGGACGTCGCCCTCGACGAGCGGCTGAACTCCTATGGCGTGCTGCCGGAGCAACTCGCCCGGATCGGCGACGCGCTGGAGGCGGTCACCGGCTTCCGGCCGGACGCCGGCGTGCTGCACGAGGGCACCACGGTCGGCGAGCTGAGCCGGCTCGCCGCCGCGCACGCCGCCGCGGACGGCGGGCCGGACGGCGGGGGCGAGGTCATGCAGGCGTCCGGGGCCACGGCCCCCCGCCCGCCGCGACTCGCCGACATCGCCCGCACCCTGCAGCTGGGCCGGGCGGCGCTGCCGGTGCGCGCCGCCCTGGTGGTCCACGACCTGACCGAACTGCTCGCCGGGCTGCAGGCCCTGGCCGACGGCCGCGAGCTGCCGGCGAACTGCTGGATCGGCGAGGCCGACACGCGCGGCGACGTGATCCGGCTGTTCGACGAGGACGAGCTGCGCGAGGCCGTGGGCAAGTGGCTGGACAGGGGCAAGCTCGCTCGCGTCGCCGAACTGTGGGTCAGCGGCGGCCCGGTCGACTGGCGCCGTCTCCACGGCCCCGGACCGGCCCACCGCGTCCCCCTCCCGGGGTACCCCTTCGCCAGGCACCGGCATGGCATCACCGCCGCCGACCCCGCACCGCGCACCTCCGCCTCCCCGGTGACGCAGCCCGCGACCGCGCCCGCACCCGGGTCGGAACCCGTGGCCGCGGCGCAGGACGCGACGGCGGTCGCCGCGCGCTCCGCGCAGGTCGCGCCGACCGCACCGCGCCCCGAGCCGGCCGGCCCGCCGGCGGCGGCGGGCGCCCGCGCGCCCGAACGGCTCGACCGGGCGATGGAGGAGCGGCTCGTCAGGATGGCCGCCGAGCTGATCGACGTGCCGGCGGACACGGTCGACGCCCGGGAACAGCTCGACCGCTACGGCATCGACTCCGTCACCCGTACCCGCCTCAACCACCAGCTCTCCGAGGCGTTCCCGGGAGCCTCCCGGACACTGTTCTTCGAGTACCCGAAGCCCGAGGGCGTGGCCTCCCACCTGGCGGAGCGGTTCCCCGACGTCTGCCGGGCCTTCCTCGGCTGGGACGGGACCGAGCCGGCCCCGTCCGGCACCGAGGCGGCACCCTCCGTACCGGAACCGGAGACCGGGCCCGTCCAGGCGCCGCCCGCCGCGGAGCAGGGGACGGACGGTGACGCCGCGACCGTCGCCGACGTCGTTCCCGGCGCGGTCACCGGAGGCGATGACGACGACACGGACCTCGTCGAAGACGACGGCATCGCGATCATCGGGATGAGCGGACGCTTCCCCGGTGCCGCCGGCCTCGACGGCTACTGGTCGCTGCTCATGGACGGACGCACGGCCGTCACCGAGATCCCGCCCAGCCGCTGGGACTGGCGTGAGCACTACGACCCGCGGCCCGAGGGCGCGGACTTCGTCCGCAAGAGCCACTCCAAGTGGGGCGCCTTCCTCGACGGGTTCGACGAGTTCGACCCGGAGCTGTTCCGGTTCACCGAGCAGGAGGCGCGCAACACCGACCCGCAGGTGCGGCTCTTTCTCCAGGAGTGCTGGAAGGCCCTGGAGGACGCGGGCTACGCCCCGTCGAAGCTGCCGGCCGAGACCCGCGGCCGTATCGGGGTCTTCGCGGGCGGCGCCAAGCACGGTTTCCAGCGCCTGGGTTCCGAGGGCCGGCTGGAGATGCCGCGCACCTCCTTCGGCGACATGGTGAACCGGGTCTCCTTCCAGTTCGACCTCGGCGGGCCCAGCGAGGCCGTCGACACCGCCTGTTCCTCGGCCCTGGTGGCACTGCACCAGGCCGTGGAGAACCTGCGCCGCGGGCGCTGCGACATGGCCCTCGCCGGAGCGGTCAACCTGTACCTGCACCCGTCGACCTACGTGGAACTCGCCACGGTCGGACTGCTGTCGGGCCGCTCCGACTGCGCCTCGTTCGGCAGCGAGGCGAGCGGCATCGTCCCGGGCGAGGGCGTGGCGGCGGTCGTCCTCAAGCCGCTGCGTGCCGCCCTGCGCGACGGCGACCCGGTGCGGGCCGTCATCCGCGGCAGCGCCGTCAACCACAACGGCCGGACCATCGGCTTCACCAGCCCCAGCGCCCAGCGGCAGGCCGAGGTGATCCGCGAGGCGCTGCGCGACGCGCGCGTCGACGCGCGCACCATCAGCTATGTCGAGGCCACCGCCAACGGGTCGGAGATCGGTGATGCGGTGGAGATGACGGCCCTCACCCAGGCGTTCGCCGACCGGGACGGCACACGTGGCGCGTACCGCGTCGGCTCGCTGAAGCCCAACGTCGGCCACGCGGAAGCGGCCTCCGGCATGGCCCAGCTGTTCAAGGTGGTCCTGGCCCTCCAGCACCGCACCCTGCCGCCGACGCGGCTGCCGCACGAGTTCAACCCGGCCATCGACTTCGAGCGGCTGCCCTTCGAGTTGTCCGGCACCCCGGCGCAGTGGGAACCGGTCGTCGTGGACGGCGTCCCCGTGCCGCGCAGGGCGGGCATCACCGGCATCGGCGGCGGCGGGACCAACGCCCACCTCGTCGTCGAGGAGGCGCCCGCCCCCGCCCCGGCCCGCCCGGGCCCGCGCGGCCCGGTCCTCGTGACGCTGTCCGCGCACACCGAGGAGCGGCTCGCCGTCCACGTCGACCAGTGGCTGGAGTTCCTGCGCGAGCGTCCGGCCGTCGGCCTGGACGCGATCGCCTACACCCTCCAGGCCGGCCGCACCGACCTCACCCACCGGCTGGCCGTGCTCGCCTCCGGCGTCGAGGAGCTGACCGGCCACCTGACGCGCTGGCGGCGCGGCCGGCCGGGCGACGCCGTCGTCTCCGGCACCGCCGGGCGGGTGGACACCGCCGCGGTGGACGAGGCGCTGGGCCGGCGCGACCTGCGCGCGCTGGCCGACCTGTGGGTCCGTGGCGCGGCGGTCGACTGGGAACGGTTGTACGAGGACGGTGCCCCCGGCCGCGTACCCGGCCTGCCCACCTACCCGTTCGAGCCCCGGCGCTGCTGGATCGACACCACCGCCGAGTCCGTGGCGTCCGCGTCCCCGGGCGGCACCGCCGCCGGGCACCCGCTGCTCACCTCGGCCGTGCCCCTCGCCGACGGCGGGGTCGCCCACAGCGGTGAGGTCTCGCTCGACACCCACCCCTGGATCGCCGACCACACCGTGTCCGGCACCGTGATCTTCCCCGGCACCGGATTCGTGGAGGCCGCGCTGCACGCCGGTCGGGACCTGGGCTGCGGGGAACTGGAGGAGCTGACCCTGGAAGCTCCGCTGGCCCTGTCCCGGACCGACCGGGTGCTGATCCAGGTCGTCGTACGACCGCCCGACGCCACCGGCCGCCGCGCCGTCGAGGTGCACTCGCGGCCCGCCCACCCGGGCGGGGCCGGCGACGCCGAGCCGGCGTGGACACGGCACGCCACCGGCGCCCTGGGAACGCGCGCCGCCGGACCGGACTTCGACTTCACCGCGTGGCCCCCCGCGGGGGCCGAGCCGCTGCCCGTCGACGGCTACTACGACACCATGGCCGCCGCCGGATACGCGTACGGTCCCTCCTTCCGCGCCCTGCGGTCCGTCTGGCGGCGCGGTGACGAGGTGTTCGCCGAGGCCGCGGCGACGGATGCCCACGACGCCGGCCGTTACGGACTGCACCCGGCCCTCCTGGACTCGGCCCTGCACGCCATGGGATTCGGCGCATTCGTGCGCGGCGGAGGCGGACTGCTGCCGTTCTCCTGGAGCGGCTGGCGGCTGACCGGCCGGGGCGCGGCCACCGTGCGGATCAGGCTCACCGCGGCGGGCACCGACGCGGTCTCCGCCCAGATCGCCGACTCCGACGGGCGGCCGGTGGCCGTGCTCGACTCCCTGGTGCTGCGCCCCGTCGGGGGCGAGAAGCAGGTCGGCCCGGTCCCCGTGCCCGACGGGATCTTCGAGATCGACTGGACCGTGCTGGACACGGCGGGGCACAGCCCGGGGCGGTGGAGCGTGGCCGGCCCCGACGACCTCGGCCTGGCGCCGGCGCTGCGCCGTGCGGGCGCCGAGGTGTCCGAACTGCCGGGCGACACGGGTTTGGTCTCCCTGGCCGCCGAGCCGACGGACGACCTGCCGGCCGCGCTGCGCCAGGCCACCGCCCGGGTGCTGTCAGAGGTGCAGCGGCTCCTGGCGGACGACAAGCGCGGCGCGGAACGCCTCGTCGTGGTCACCCGCGGGGCGGTCGCCACCCGGGTCGGCGAGGACGTCACCGACCTGGTGCACGCCCCCGTCTGGGGCCTGTTGCGGGCGGCACAGGCTGAGCACCCCGACCGGCTGCTGCTGGTCGACACGGACGGCACCGACGCCTCGCTCGCCGCGCTGCCCGCGGCGGTGGCCGCTGCCACGGCTGCCGAGGAGTCGCAGCTCGCGCTGCGGGCCGGCGAGGCACGCGTGCCCCGGCTGGCCCGGCTGGGCGCCGACGGAGCCCTGGTTCCGCCGTCCGACGGCGCCGCCTGGCGGCTGGACACGGTCGGCGCCGGAACGCTGGAGAACCTCGCGCTGGTGCCGTGGGCGGCCGCCGACGCCCCGCCCGCGCCCGGCCAGCTGCGGGTCGAGGTCCGCGCCGCGGGCCTGAACTTCCGCGACGTGCTCGGTGCGCTCGGCATGTACCCCGGTGACCTCACCCTCGGTGCCGAGGGGGCGGGCGTGGTCACCGCCGTCGGCCCCTCCGTCGACGGATTCCGCGTCGGTGACCGGGTCATGGGGGTGTTCCCCAGCGGCCTGGGACCGGTGTGCGTGGCCGACGCGCGCACGGTCGCGCCCATCCCGGACGGCTGGTCGTTCGAGCAGGCCGCCGCGGTTCCGGTCGCGTTCGTCACCGCGTACTACGGCCTCGTCGATGTCGGGGGGCTGCGCGCCGGTGAGTCCGTGCTCGTGCACGCCGCCGCGGGCGGTGTCGGGATGGCCGCCGTCCAGCTCGCCCGGCACCTGGGTGCCGAGGTGTTCGCGACCGCGAGCGAGGGCAAGTGGGACGCCGTCCGGCAGCTCGGGGTGGGCGACGACCACCTCGCCTCCTCGCGCGACCTCGGCTTCGCGGACCGGTTCCTGGAGGTGACCGGAGGCCGCGGGGTGGACGTGGTGCTGGACTCGCTCGCCCGTGAGTTCGTCGACGCGTCGCTGCGGCTGCTGCCGCGCGGCGGCCGGTTCGTCGAGATGGGCAAGACCGACATCCGCGACGCACAGGAGGTGGCCACCGCGCACTTCGGCGTCCGCTACCGCGCATTCGACGTGGTCGATGCCGGACCGCAGCGGATCGGCGAGATCCTTCGGGAGATCCTCGGCCTGTTCCGGGAGGGTGTCCTCACCCACCTGCCCAGGATCCACTGGGACCTGCGGCGCGCGCCCGAGGCGTTCCGGTTCATGAGCCAGGCCCGGCACATCGGCAAGATCGTGCTGACGGTGCCCCGGCGCCCGGACCCGAGCCGTACCGTGCTGATCACCGGCGGCACCGGCGTGCTGGGCGGGATGCTCGCCCGGCACCTGGTGACCGAGCGCGGTGTACGCCACCTGGTACTGCTCAGCCGGCGCGGCCCCGAGGACCCGTCGGCGGCCGGGCTGACCCGTGAACTCACCGCCGCCGGCGCCGAGGTGACGGTGGTGGCGTGCGACGTGGCCGATCGTGAGCGGCTGCGGCAGGTCCTGGACGCCCTGCCCGCGGAGCATCCGCTCGGCACCGTGGTGCACACGGCCGGCGCGCTCGACGACGGCGTCTTCGACGCGATGACGCCCGAGCGGCTGGCCACGGTGCTGCGGCCCAAGGCCGAAGGGGCGCTGAACCTGCACGAACTGACGCGGGAGAGGGACCTCGACGCCTTCGTGCTGTTCTCCGGGGCGGCAGGGGTGCTCGGCAACCCGGGCCAGTCCAACTACGCGACGGCGAGCTGCTTCCTGGACGCGCTGGCCCAGCACCGCAGGGCGCACGGACTGCCCGGCACCTCACTGGCCTGGGGCTACTGGGAGCAGGCGACCGGCCTGACCCGGCACCTGACCGAGGGCGACACCGGGCGGATGGCCCGCGGCGGCCTGCTGCCGATGTCCACCGAGCAGGGGCTCGCGCTGTTCGACACGGCGTGCGGCGCCGACGTGCCGTTGCAGGTCCCCATGCGGCTGGACCTCGGCGCGCTGGCCGACCAGGCCGACGCGGGGCAGGGACACCCCCTGCACCGCGGCCTCGTCCGCACCGCGCGGCGTCCCGCGCCCGCCTCGCGGGAGGCCACGCCCGACCGCCTCGCCGGGGCGTCGGAGGACGAACGGCGCGCCGCGCTGCTGGACCTGGTGTGCGACGAGGTGGCGGCCGTGCTGAACGCGGACCCGGCCACCGTCGGCCCTGGCACCGGGTTCGTCGAACTCGGCCTGGACAGCCTGACGGCGGTCGAGCTGCGCAACCGGTTGAACCGGGTCACCGGCCTGCGGCTGCCCGCCACGCTCGTCTTCGACCACCCGGCCCCCGGCTCCCTCGCCGACCACCTCGCCGACCGCATCGCCCGCACGGCCCGTTCCCCCCGGCGGACCTCACCGGAACCCGAGGCCTCGGCGGGCTCCGGCACCGCCGATCCGACCGGCCCGGCGGACACCGGACCGGCCCCGGCGGACACCCCGGCGGACACCACAGCGGACCCGGCGGCCGTCCCGGCCACGGAGCCCCCGGCAGCGGCCGGAGCGCCGGCCCCGGGCGGCCACGCCGAGGTGCGCCGGGCGCTCCTGCGCGGCCAGGACCTCGACCGGATCGGCGCCGTGCTGGAGTTCGCCTGTCGCGACACCCGAGGGCTGACCGAACTCGCCGAGCACCACCCGGAGTTGCTGGTCCACGGCGTCACGCCGGACAAGGAACTCGTCGATCAGGCCGCCCGCTCGCTGCCCGAGCGGGGACTGGACGACCGCGTGGAGCTGATCGCGGCGGACGAGACGCTGGAGCCCGTACCGGGCCGGTACGACGTGGTGTTCGCCGTGCACGGATGCGTCCGCGTCCAGGACAAGCGGGCGCTCCTCGCCCACCTCGACGCGGCCGTCGTGGACGGCGGCGACCTGCTGCTCGCGGACTTCGTCTGCACCCTGAGCGGCGACTTCGTGAACGAGCAGGCGGGGATCGCCGTACCGACCGCGCGGACCTGGGCCGACCAGTTCGCCCGCAACCGGTTCGTGATCGACGAGGTCACCTCGTACGACCTCACGCACCCCGATCCCGACCTGGCCGGACCGCTGCAGCGGGGCTGGGTCGTCCACCGCCTGTTCCGGCTGCGGAAGCTGTCCTCCGCCACGCACGAGGAGCGGCTCCGGCTGAACCTGGCACACCTGGCCGACACCGCCGCGCACCCGCGCGACGCCCGGAACTGAAGGAGCAGTCGATTCAATGTCGCCCCACGTCAAGCAGGCGCTGACGGACATCGCGGCCCGCGTCCTCGACGTCTCCGCCGCCCAGGCGGGCCGGGCCGATCTGCGCGGCCTGGATCCCGACACGGCCGTGCGGATGACCGAGGCGGTCAACAGCCGCTTCGGCACAACGCTGCCCACCAGCGCGGTCACCGGGTCCGACGGCCTCGACGGCCTCGCGGTACGGGTAGCGGCACAGCTCGCCGCCCAGGAGCCCGCCGACGCCGTCGCCGTGATCGGGATGCACTGCCGTGCGGCCGGCGCGGACGACCCCGACGAACTGTGGGACGTCATCCGCGAGGGCCGGGACTGCACCACCGAGGTGACGGACCCGGTCGCACTGGCGCTGTTCCGTGAGCACTTCCCGGACGCCGCGGTGCCGCGCTACGGCGCCATGGCCGGCACCGAACTGTTCGACCCGGCCTTCTTCCGCGTCTCCCCGCGCGAGGCCGAGGCGATGGACGCCGCCCAGCGCGTGCTGCTCGAATCCTCCTACCACGCCCTGGAGGACGCGGCGCTCGACGCCTCCGCCCTGCGCGGCCGCGCGGTCGCCACCGTCGTCGGCAGCACGGGGCTCGCGCCGCAGGCCGAGTACTCGGCGCACGCGCTGATGGGCGCGGACACCAGCATCATGGCCGCCCGCCTCGCCTATCACCTCGACCTCGGCGGGCCCGCGATGACCGTGGACACCGCCTGCTCGTCGTCCCTCGTCGCCGTGGACATCGCCCGCCGCCTGCTGCTGGCGGGCGAGGCCGAGCTGGCGCTGGCGGCCGGCGTGTACGTGGCCAACCACCCCGGCACCTTCGTCACCATGGAGGCGCTCGGCACGGTCTCGCCGAACCGCTCGTGCCGTCCTTTCGACGCCGACGCCGACGGCATGCTGCTCGGCGAGGGCGTCGGCGTGGTCGTCCTGAAGCGGCTGTCGGACGCGGTGCGCGACCACGACCGGATTCTGGGCGTCATCCGGGGCAGCGGCACCAACCAGGACGGCCGGACCTCCGGCATCACCTCTCCCAGCTCCAGCGCCCAGCGCGACCTGCTGCGCGCGGTCTACCGCCGGGCCGGGATCGACATGGGCCGCCTCGGCTACATCGAGGCGCACGGCACGGGGACGAGCCTGGGTGACCCCATCGAAGTGCAGGGCCTGGTCGAGGCGTTCGCGGACTTCACCGACCGCCGGGAGTTCTGCGCCATCGGCTCGGTCAAGGCCAACATCGGCCACACGATGGGCGCCGCCGGCGTCCTCGGCCTGATCAAGGTGCTGATGTGCCTGCGGCACGGCAAGCTCCCGCCCGCCGCCAACTTCCGCACCGAGAACAAACACGCCGACTTCACCGACGCCCCCGTACGCGTCAACCGCGATCTCGCCGACTGGACCGCAGACGACAGCGCACCCCGGCTCGCCGGCGTCAGCTCCTTCGGATACAGCGGCACCAACGCCCACGTCGTCGTCGAGGAGTACCCGGAGCCCGTCCGCCGTACCGCTGCGCGCCGCAGGCGGCAGCTGGTACCGCTGTCGGCCAGGAGCGAGGAGCAACTGCGCGCCAAGGCACGGGCGCTGGCGGCCCGGCTCAGGAGCGGCGGCCTCGGTGACGCCGACCTGCCGGACGTCGCCTACACGCTCCAGGTGGGCCGGGAGCCGTTCGCGCAACGCCTCGCGGTGTGCGCCGACACCCTCGGTGAACTCGCCGACCGCCTGGAGGAGTTCGCCGCAGACGGCGGCACGGCCCACTCCGTGCACCGCGGCCAGGCGCCCGAGCGCCACATCCGGACCCGGGAGGACCCGCTGGCCGGCCGTGACCTGGACGCCCTCGCCGCGGCCTGGGTCACCGGCGCCGACGTGGACTGGCCCCGCCTGCACACCGGCACGGCACCACGGCGCACAGGTTTGCCGTCCCATCCGTTCGAGCGTGAGACGTTTCCGCACGTCTGGTCGCAGGGCACCGCCCCCGCCCCGGCCGCCGGCACACCCGCCCCGGAGGTTCCCGACGCGGCCGCCGTGCCGTCCGTGCTGGTGGCGCTCGATGCGGCGGCCGAGGCCCAGCTGCGGGACGATCCCAAGGCCGGCGACCTGGAGGCCGCGCACCGCTCCGAGGCGATGGTGCGCGAACTGGCCACGGTCTGCCGCACCCTGCTGTTCGCCTCCCTGCGCCGCCTGGACGCCTTCACCGCGCCCGGCGAGCGCCACCGGCCCGAGGAGCTGGCACGGCAGCTGTCCGTCGTCCCCGAGTACCGCCCGCTGTTCCGGGAGCTGCTCGCCGTCCTCACCGACGCGGGCCTGCTGCGCGCCGAGGGGGAGGAGCTGGTGACCACCGACCTGGTCACCGGGCCCGACCTCCTCGAGTGGACCCCGGAGCAGGTCACGGCCGTCACCGACGAGGTGGTCGCGCGCCACTCCGAGATGGACGGCTACGCCCGGCTGCTGACGCTGTGCCTGGAGGACCTGCCGGATGTGCTGACCGGGCGGAAGAAGGCGCACGAGGTGCTCTTCCCGGACGGCTCGTTCGACGCCGTCGAAGCCGTCTACCACAGCGACCACGACACCAACGGCCTGGTCGCCCGGCTGATCGCGGAGTACGTCCGGGCGCGCAGGGCCGTCGACCCCGGCAGCGCGGTGTCGGTCCTGGAGATCGGTGCGGGCACCGGCGGCACCACCGCGAAGGTGCTCCCCGCCCTGGACGGCCTCGACGGCGGGCTGGGCTACGTGTACACCGACATCTCCCGCGGCTTCACCCAGTACGGCCGCAGCCGGTACGGCGCGGACCACCCCTTCGTCAGCTTCCGGCCCCTCGACATCGAGCAGCCGCCCGCCGAGCAGGGCTTCGAGCCCGGTACCTACGACGTCGTCCTGGCCTGCAACGTCCTGCACGCCACCCGGCGGATCGACGACACGCTCGCCCACGCAGGGCAGCTGCTGCGCCCCGGCGGTGTGCTGATCGTGCTGGAGACCACCCGCAAGCAGGACTTCTTCACGCTGACCTTCGGCCTGATGAGCGGGTGGTGGGCCGCCGAGGACGACGGCCGGATTCCCGGTTCGCCGCTGCTCAGCGTGCCGCTGTGGCGGCAGGCCCTGGAGCGCAACGGATTCCGCGGGGTGCGCAGCCTGTCGCCCGCCCCGGTCCGGGAGGACCGGGCGTTCCAGGCCGTGGTGCTGGCGGAGAAGGAGGGCGCCGTCGCGGCGGCCACCCCGTCGGTGCGGGACGCCGCGCAGGCGGGCACGCCCGATGCCGACACGGTCACCGGGACCGCGGCGGGGCCCGCCGCCGAGGCCGCCGACCCGGTCACGCCCACCGCGGACGCGGGTGCCGGTGCCGCCGCCGAGGCGGGCGGTACGGCGGACGGTGCGGCCTTCGACAGTCCGATGCAGGAGCGGGTCGCCGCCGCCTGGCGGGAGGTGCTGGGGCTGACCTCGGTCCGGCCGGACGACGACTTCCAGGAAGTGGGCGGCGACTCGATCATGCTGACCCAGATCATCTCCCGCCTGAAGAGCGGCTTCCCGGTCGAACTCGACCTCGGCGAACTGTTCCAGGCCCGCACCCTCGCGGACATGGCCGGCCTCATGGAGGCCGAACTCATCGAAAAGATCGACCAGTTGCCGGACGACGCGGTGAACACCCTGCTGGCCTGAGCGACGCACAGTCCGCACGACCGAGAGGAGCCCTTCCCGCCATGTCCCACGACGACGCGCTCGCCCAGCAGGAATCGGTGGTCGCGCGCAAGGAACGCCTGTCCGCGCAGAAGCGGGCGCTGCTGGAGAAGCTGACCGGGTCGGCCCCGCCGACGGACGCCGCTGCCGGCACGGCCGCCTCCCCCGCGCCCCCGCCCACGCGGATTCCGCGCCGCCCCGCCCAGGAACGGCCGCCACTCTCCTTCGCCCAGCGTCGTCTGTGGTTCCTCGACCAGATGGTGCCGGGCAGCCCGGCGTACAACGTCCCGATGAGCTTCCGGCTGCGCGGGCCACTGCGCCGCGAGGTCCTGCAGCGCGCCGTCGACGAGATCGTCCACCGCCACGAGTCGCTGCGCACGGTGCTGCCCAGCGAGGACGGCGAACCGTGGCAGCGGATCCTGCCGCGAGCCGACGTGCCGGTCGAGTTCGTGGACCTCACCGCCGATCCCGGCGCCTTGGACGCGCTGGTCGCCGAGGCGGCCCGACGCCCCTTCGACCTGGCGGCCGGTCCGTTGCTGCGTGTCACCCTCTACCGGCTGGAGCCCGAGCTGCACGTGGTGCTGCTCAACGCCCATCACGTGGTCGTCGACGGCTGGTCGCTCGGCCTGTTCTGGCAGGAACTGCTGACGCTGTACCAGGCGTTCTCGGAGGGACGGCCCTCGCCGCTGCCCGAACTGCGCATCCAGTACGCGGACTTCTCCGCCTGGCAGCACGACCACCTCAGCGGCGAACGGCTGGAGCAGCAGCTGGCCTACTGGCGCCGACAGCTGGGCGACGGTACCGAACCACTGGAACTCCCTTTCGACCGGCCGAGGCCGCCGGTGCAGAACTTCGAGGGAAGCGACCTGAGGACGGTCTTCCCGGCCTCGCTGCGGTCCGCGCTGACAGCCCTGTGCAAGCGGGAGCGAGTCAATCTGTTCACCGTGCTGCTCGGTGCCCTCAACGTGCTGCTGCACCGGTACACGGGCCAGGACGACATCGCGGTCGGCTCCCCTGTCACCAACCGCACGCACCTCGACATCGAGCAACTCATCGGATTCTTCGTCAACACCCTGGTCTACAAGACGAGCCTGTCCGGGGAGCCCGACTTCCGCGAGGTGCTGCGTCGGGTCCACGAGGTCGTCAACGGGGCTCACCAGCACCAGGAGGTGCCGTTCGAGGCGGTCGTCGAGACCCTCCAGCCGGAGCGCTACCTCAGCCAGAACCCGCTCTTCCAGGTGTCCTTCAGCTATCTGCCCGCCCGCCGGCTGGTCTCGGACGGGGACCTGAGCGTCGAGGCGATCGAAGGCGTGCGCAACGGCACCTCGAAGTTCGACCTGTGGATCAGCGTGGTCGACCGCGACCGGGACTTCCTGGTCGAAGTCGAGTACAACTCCGCGGTCTTCGACGAGGAGACCGTGCAGCGACTCATGGACGCCTACCGCCTCGTCCTCGAAGCCGTGTCGGAAGACTGCGCGCTGGGCGTGGCGGACGTGCCGATCGTGCCGTCGGCCGACCTCGTCCGCTTCGAGCGAGAGGACGGTCCGCCCTCGCACCGGCCCCCCGCGGCCTTCCTGCACGAACTCTTCGAGGCCCGGGTGGCGGAGGCGCCGAACGCCGTCGCGGTCACCCATGACGGCAGCCACCTGACGTATCGCGAACTCGACGGCATGGCCAACGCGCTCGCCCACCGATTGCGCGATCTGGGAGCGGGGCCCGGCACGCTCGTCGGCCTGTGCGCCGAGCGGTCCGCGGACCTGGTCGTCGGCATTCTGGGCATCCTGAAGTCCGGTGCCGCCTACCTGCCGATCGACGCCGCCTACCCGTCCGAGCGGATCTCCTATCTGCTCTCCGACAGTGGCGCGCGGCTTGTGGTCGCCCAACCGCACGTGGCCGACGGCCTGTCCGGTCACGACACGACGCTGGTGCTGCTGGACGGGCAGACCGACGAACAAACCCCGCCGCGCGCACCGGACGCGCGTCCTGACGACCCGGCCTACGTCATCTACACGTCCGGGTCCACCGGACTGCCCAAGGGCGTCCTGGTCAGCCACGCCAACGTGGTGCGGCTCTTCTCCTCCACCGAGGAGTGGTTCGGCTTCGGGCGGGCGGACACCTGGACGCTGTTCCATGCCTTCACGTTCGACTTCTCCGTGTGGGAGCTGTGGGGCGCGCTCCTGCACGGCGGCCGGCTGGTCGTGGTCCCGCACTGGGTGAGCCGCTCTCCGGAGGCGTTCTACGAGTTGCTGCGGGACGAACGCGTCACGGTGCTCAACCAGACGCCGCTGGCCTTCCGTCATCTCTCCGACGTCGAGCGGGGTGCCCTCTGCCTGCGCCTGGTGATCTTCGGGGGAGAGGAGCTCGACGTCCGGGCTCTGCGGCCATGGTTCGAGCGGCACGGGGACGCCGTACCCCGGCTCGTCAACATGTACGGCATCACGGAGACCACCGTCCACGTCACCTACCGCCCGCTGACCCGCGCCGACCTCGATCGTGCCGCCGCGCACAGCCCCATCGGCCGGCCCTTGCCCGACCTGCGGGTGCGCGTCCTGGACCGGTACGGCCGCCCGTCTCCCGTCGGTGTCCGCGGGGAGCTGTACGTCGGCGGCGCCGGCGTGAGCCTCGGCTACCTCAACCGGCCCGAGCTGACCGAGGAACGCTTCCTGCGCGACGCTGACGGCACCCGCTGGTACCGCAGTGGCGATCTCGTCCGGTGGACCTCCGACGGGGAGCTCGAGTACCTCGGGCGCGCGGACGACCAGGTGAAGATCCGTGGCCACCGCATCGAGCTGGGCGAGGTCGAGGCCGCCCTGGCCGCGCATCCGGCCGTGGGCGAGGCCGTCGTCCTCGCCCGGGAAGAGTCCGGCAGCGGCACCAGGCAGCTGGTCGCCTACCTCGTGCCGGACGCCCGGGCGGGTGAGGAGGACTCCACCCGGGGAACGGAATGGCAGGCCGTCTTCGACCGCGTCTACGGCGAGGACGAGGCACTGGACACCGTCACCGACGACTTCCACATCGGCGGCTGGGACAGCAGCCTCGACGGCCGCAGGCTGCCCGAGGAGCACATGCGCGAGTGGGTGGACACCACCGTGGAGCGCATCCTGGCCCTGCGGCCCCGCCGGGTGCTGGAGATCGGCTGCGGCACGGGTCTGCTTCTGTCCCGTGTCGCCCCGCACTGCGAGACCTACCACGGCACCGACATCTCGGCGACCGCCCTCGACCACGTCCGCAGCCGCCTGGTGGAGCCCAGGGCCGACCTCGCCCATGTGCGGCTGCACCAGGGAGCCGCCGACGACCTTTCCGCGTTCACCGGAAATCAGTTCGATCTGATCGTCGTCAACTCCGTCGTGCAGTACTTCCCCGACGCCGCGTACCTGCGGGACGTCCTCGCCAAGGCCCTGCCGCTGGTCGCCGACGGTGGAGCCGTGTTCGTGGGTGACGTACGCCACCTCGCTCTGCTGGAGACGTTCCACACCGACGTCGAGCTGCATCAGCCCGGCGCGGACGCCCTCAGCCCCGAGCGGCTGCGTGCCCGGGTCAGGCGGCGCATCGCGCAGGACCAGGAACTGGTCCTGGACCCGGACTTCTTCCTGGCCGTCCAGCAGGAGGAGCCGCGGCTGGTGTCCGTGTCCACCCAGTTGCGGCGCGGCACGCACGACAACGAGATGACCCGTTACCGCTATGACGCGGTGCTGCGCGTCGGCGCTGCGGAGCACCCGCCGGCCGTACCGGAGAGCCGCGTCGAGTGGGCGGAGGGAACGGACGTGCTCGCGGTGGCCGAAAAGCGGCTGCGTGCGGAGCCCGACCGGACCCTGGCCGTCCTGGGTGTGCCCAACTCCCGCCTGCCCGGGAGCCGTCACGGCATCCACCCCGACGAGTGGTGGCAGCTGGCTGAACGCGTCGGGTGCACGGCGACCGTCGACTGGATGCCGCATCGCACCGACGGCAGCTATGCGGTGGTGCTCGCCCCCAACGGCGAGGAGCACCGCTGGTCCGCCGTTGCGCCGCACGCTCCGCAGCTCGGGTGGAAGGAACTCGCCAGCGACCCGGTCTTCAACAAATGGGCACGAGCCGTCGTCCCGCTGCTGCGGTCGCACCTCAAGGAGCGTCTGCCCGACTACATGCTTCCGACGGCCTACGTCCCGCTGCGCAAGTACCCGGTCAACGTCAATGGAAAGCTCGACCGGGCGGCTCTTCCCGAGCCGGTCTTCGAGGCGCCCGCAGGCGAGAGTGCCGCCACAGAGGGCCGGACGCCGACCGAACGGGCTCTCGCCGAGGTGTGGACCGAGGTCCTCGGTGTGGAACCCATCGGCGCCGGGAGCAACTTCTTCGAGCTGGGCGGCGATTCGATCCACAGCATCCGTGTGGTCGCCAAGGCCCGCGACCGTGACCTTGACCTCACCCCGCAGATGATCTTCCAGCACGGGACACTCGCGGAACTCGCCGCGGCCGTCGACGCACAGTCCGCCGAAGCGGACGCCCCTGGCGAGCAGGACACACCCGTCGAAGCCGGCGAGGTCTCACGGCTCGCCGAACTGCGCGCGGGAGCGGACATCGAGGACGTCTACCCGCTCGCGCCGTTCCAGGAGTGGGCGCTGCGCGTGCTGCGCCGCGACGCCCAGCCGGGGATGTTCCAGGTCCACCGGCTCACGGCGGTACCGCGAGGCATGGCCGACCAGGACGACTTCCGGCGCATCGTCCGGGACCAGACGCGCGCCTACCCGGCTCTGCGGACCTCGTTCCACTGGATCGGACCCGACCAGGCAGTCCAGGCCGTCCACCGCGAGCCCCGCACAGAGGTGGACTTCGTCGACTGGCGCCGGCTGTCGGCGAAGGAGCAGGATGCCGCACTGGAACGCCACCTCAAGGCGGACCGGGAACGCGGGATCGAGCCCGGCGAGCCGGGCGCCATCCGGTACCTCGTCGCCGACGTCGACGACCAGACCTGTGTCATCGTGGTCAGCCTGAGCTATCTGTGCCTCGACGGCTGGAGCTTCGACCGCATCGCCAACCAGGTCGAAGCCGGCCTGCGGGAACTCGCCGCGGGCCAGGCACCGGCATTCGAACCGGGCCTGCCGTTCAAGGAGTTCGTGACCGCGGTGCGCGGGCGCGATCAACGGGCCGCGCAACAGCACTGGCATCGCGTCCTCGACGGGCTGCCGGGACCGACACTGCTGTCCGCGCACGTCCCCGGCAACGCCGTCGGCAGCCAAAGCGGCTTCGGACGGCAGTGGATCTCGCTGCCCGACGCGCTCTGCTCCCGGCTGCGGCAGGTTGCGCGCGAGCACCGGCTCACCCTCAACACGCTGTTCCAGGCGGGCTGGGCTGCCACGGTGGCGGCATTCGCCGAAGGCGGCGAGCAAGCGGACCTCACGCATGGTGTGCTCTACACCGGCCGTACCGGTGGGCCGCAGGGCGTGGGCGAGATGGTGGCTCCCACCCTGAACATCCTGCCCCTGCGTGTTCTGGTGGACCCTGCCGAGAAGGTGCCCACCTTCCTCGCCCGGGTCGGTGCCGACCTGGTCACCACCAGCGAGTTCGAGAACACCCCGATGCACAAGGCCCTGGAATGGGGTGGGCTGCCCGGCGACATCCTCCCCACGGAGAGCTACCTCGTCTTCCAGAACGTCGGGCTTGACAACTCGGAGCGGTTCACCGCGGCGTACTACATCTCGCGCATGGGCTTCCCCCTGCGCATCGACGTGTTCCCCACCAGCACGATCAAGGTGCACATGTCGTACTACCGCGACCGGTTCACGGACGCCACCGTGGAGCGTCTGCTCGGTGCCTTCCTCGGAGTCCTGGAAGCCCTCGCGGCCGATGGCACCGCGACCGTGGGCGACCTGACGGCGGCGGCCCTGCGTGAGCGGCCCTCGCCCGAGGGACTGCGGGGCTTTCGCGAGGGCGAGTTCGTGGTCCAGGACATCCGCGTGCTGCTCGGCGAGGTCCAATGACCGCACCCATCGTCTTCCAGTTCTCCGGCCAGGGGTCCCAGTACCGCCGGATGGGCCTCGGCCTGTACCGCGGCGAGCCGGTGTTCCGCGACACGCTGGACCGGCTCGACGCCGTTGCCCGGGACGAACTAGGCGTGTCCGTGCTGGCCGAGATGTACGACGAACGGCGCAGGACGGAGGCGTTCGACGACATCCGGTTCACCCACCCGGCCATCGTCATGGTGGAACTCGGCCTCGCCGACACCCTGGTCCACCACGGCATCGAGCCCGACCTGCTGCTCGGCGCCAGCCTGGGCGAGTTCACAGCGGCCGTGGTGGCCGGCGCGCTGGACAGCGAGCAGTGCGTGCGCCTGGTGATCCGGCAGGCGCGGCGGCTGCGGTCCGCACGGCGCGGCGGGATGCTCGCCGTCCTCGCCGACGCGGAGCTGCACCGGCGTGTCCCGGTGCTGCGCGACCGCACCGAGATCGCCGCCCGAAACTATCCCGGCCACTTCGTGGTCGCCGGGACCGACGACGCCCTCGACGCGGCGGAGGACGAACTGCGGCTGCGCGACGTGGTCTGCCACCGGGTGCCCGTCGCCTACCCGTTCCACTCGGCCCTGATGGACGAGGGAGAAGCGGCGTTCCGGGATCTCATGGCCGAGGCCGACTTCCGGCCGCTGCGCCTGCCCGTGGTGTCCTGCGTCACCGGCGCCGAGGTCGACCGGATGACGGTCGACCACCTGTGGAACGCGGCCCGTCGGCCCATCGAGTACGCCGCCACTCTCACCGAGCTGGAGCGCCGCGGCCCGCACCACTACCTCGACCTCGGCCCCTCCGGAACCCTCCACAACTTCGTCCGCGGCGGCCTGCCCGACGGCTCCCGCTCCCGGTCGTACGCCCTGCTCGGGCCGCTGGCCGACGACGCCCGGCAACTGGCCGCCGTACGGGCCGCGTTCCCCGCACCGCGCCGCACCCACCCCGCATCCAAGGACGGAACCATGAAGGTCTACGGATTCCCCGGCCAGGGCAGCCAGGCCAAGGGCATGGGCAGGGACCTCTTCGACGAGTTTCCCGACGAGACGGCGACCGCCGACCGGGTGCTCGGCTACTCGATCCGGGAACTGTGCCTGGAGGACCCGCGCCGGGAACTGAAGCTCACCCAGTTCACCCAGCCGGCGCTGTACGTGGTGTCCGCGCTGACGTGGCTGCGCCGGCTGCGGGAGGACCCGCGGCCGCCGGACTACCTGATCGGGCACAGCCTCGGCGAGTACGGCGCGCTGTTCGCCGCCGGCGCCTTCGACTTCGAGACCGGCCTGAGGCTGGTGCGGCGGCGCGGCGAGCTGATGAGCCGGGCCGACGGCGGGCGGATGGCGGCCGTCCTCGGGTGCGGGCTGGACCAGGTGGAGCAGGCGCTCGCCGAGCACGGGCTGACCAGCCTGGACATCGCCAACCACAACGCCCCCACCCAGTTCGTCCTCGCCGGGCCCGCGGACCGGATCGAGGAGGCCAAGGGCGTCTTCGAGGCCCTGGGCGCGCACTTCCTGACGCTCAACGTCAGCGCCCCCTTCCACTCCCGTGCGATGCGCCCGGCCGCCGAGGAGTTCGGCCGTCACCTGGACGGCTTCACCCTGCGCGACCCCCGTATACCGGTCATCGCCAACGTGGACGCCCGTCCCTACCGGCCCGGCGAGGTACGGAGCATGCTGGTCCGCCAGATCCACTCGCCGGTGCTGTGGACCGACTCCGTGCGCTATCTGATGGGCCGGGGCGACTTCGAGTTCGAGGAACTCGGCCCCGGCGCGGTCCTGCGCAAGCTGGTCACCCGGATCAGGTCGGAAGCGTCGCCGCTGCCTGCCGGGGAAGCCACGGGCCACCGTCCCGCGGAGGAGCCGCTTGCGGGCCGGCCCGTGGTGGAACCCGTACGGCCCCGACCTGTGGCGGAACCGGAGCCGGAACCGCACCGCTCCGCGCGGGGGTCCCTGCCGGGCCGGCCCGCGGTGGAGGTGGTCCGTGCCCACCGTGCCGCACCGGCGGCTCCGGCCGCCTCCCCGGCCGGCACCGAGTCGCCGCGCCACCCCGTGGCAGCACCGGGCCCGTCCTCGGTCGCTCCGGCCGCGCAGCGGACACCGGACGGGTTCCCCGAACCGGCCGTGGTGCCGACCGCCCCCGCCCCCGTCCGCGCCGTCCCGTCCGGCCGGCCCGCGCCCGATCGCCCTGCCGCCCCGGACCGGCTCGTGCCCTTCGACCGCCTCGCCGTCGGCGGCTCCGATGGCTCCCCTCTCGCTTCCGACCGCGTCACCGGCCCCGACCGGCCAGGCCGAAAGGGCGCCGGTGGGGCGGCGGAGGCGGTGGGCTCCCGGCCCAGGGCGGGCGGTGGGGCCAGGGCCGAGACGCTGGGGGCCGCCTCCTTCCGGGAGCGGTACGGCCTGCGGTACGCCTATCTCGCCGGCTCCATGTACGGCGGTGTGTCCGGGCCGGAGCTGCTGACCCGGCTGGCCAAGGCCGGTGCCATGGGCTTCTACGGCACCGGGGGTGTGGCCCTGCCCGAGGTCGAGGATCAACTGACCGTATTGGGCGGACGGTTGGGGGCCGATGGCGCGTTCGGGGCGAACCTGCTGCACAGGCCGGCCGACTCCGAGCGGGAGTCCGCGCTCGTGGACTTGTTCCTGCGCACGGGCGTCGGCACCGTCGAGGCATCCGGCTTCCTGCGGATCACGCCGGCACTGGTGCGCTACCGGCTCGCCGGGGGCCGGGTGCTGGCCAAGGTGTCCAGCACCGACATGGCGGCGGCCTTCCTCGCCCCGCCGCCCCGGCCGCTGGTCGAGCGCCTGGTGGCCGAGGGGCTGGCGGACGCCCGGGACGCCGAGCGCCGCGGCGGCCTGCCCATGGCGGACGACCTGTGCGTCGAGGTCGGCTCGGCCTGGTTCGACGACGCGGGCGGCAGTCTCACCGCCCTGCTGCCCGCGGTGCTCCGCCTGCGCGACGAGCGCAGCGGTCCCGGGCCGCGGGTGCATGTCGGCGCGGCCGGCGGGATCGGCACGCCGGAGGCCGCGGCCGCCGCGTTCATGATGGGCGCAGACTTCCTGCTGACCGGGTCCGTCAACCAGTGCACACCGCAGGCCGCCACCAGCGCCGAGGTGAAGGACCTGCTCCAGCGGCTCGACGTGCACGACGTGGCCCTCACCCCGGCCCCGGAGATGTTCGAACTCGGCATGCGGGTGCGGGCGGTCCGGCGCGGGGTGTTCCTCCCGGCCCGCGCCGCGAAGCTGCACGACCTGTGGGCCCGGCACGACTCCTTCGAGGACATCGAGGGGCCGACCCGCCGCCGGATCGAGGAGACCTTCCTGCGCGGCACGTTCGAGGAGGCCGCAGCGGGCGCTACCGGTGACGCCAAGGCCCGGATGGCCGCGGCCTTCCGGGCGTACCTGGGCCGCGGGTTCGACCTGGCACGGCGCGGCGAGCCGGACCGGCGGGTCGACTACCTCGTCTACTGCGGCCCCGCGATGGGCGCGTTCAACGCCTGGGTGGCCGGGACGGAACTCGCCTCCTGGCAGGCGCGGGACGTCGACACGGTCGCCGAACGCCTGATGACCGAGACCGCCGACCTGCTGCGCAGCCGGTCCGCCGCCTTCACGGGCGACGTGTAGGCCCGTGGCGGCCCCGGCACCGCACCCGCCGGACGACTCCGGCACCCGTACCGACAGTTGGCACAGCGAGGGAAGAGGAACGAGCGTGGCTTCGCACGACGGCACCGAGGGGACCGACGGCGTCGACGGCACGAGCAGGACCGACGCGGACATCGCCATCGTGGGCATGGCCGGGCGGTTCCCGGGCGCCGGGAGCGTGGACGAGTTCTGGGATCTGCTCAGCGCGGGACGCGAGGGCACCACCCGCTTCACGGGGGAGGAACTCGCGGCCGCGGGCGTCCCGGCGGCCCTGAGCGCCGACCCGGCGTACGTGCCGGCCCACGGCGTGCTGCCCGACGTCGACCTGTTCGACACCGCGTTCTTCGAGCTGACCCCCGCCGAGGCGGAGGTCACCGACCCGCAGCACCGGCTGTTCCTGGAGACCTGCCATGCCGCACTGGAGAACGCGGGCTGGGACCCCTTCCGCTACGACGGCCTGATCAGCGTCTACGGCGGGGCCGCCATCAACACCTACCTCCAGCAGAACGTCCTGCCGAACATCGACCAGACCGCGACCTCCGACCACTTCAAGGTCATGGTCGGCAACGACAAGGACTTCCTGGCCACCCGGGTCAGCTACAAGCTGGGCCTGCGCGGTCCCGGCTACACCGTGCAGACGGCCTGTTCCACCTCGCTGGTCGCCATCCATCTCGCCTGCCAGGGCCTGATCAACGGCGAGTGCGACATGGCGCTCGCGGGCGGCGTCACGGTCAAACTCCCGCAGCGGCGCGGCTACCTGTACGAGGAGGGCGCGATCCTGTCCCCGGACGGCCGGGTCCGCACCTTCGACGCGGAGGCCGGCGGGACAGTACTGGGCAACGGCGTCGGCGTCGTGGTGCTCAAGCCGCTCTCCGACGCCCTCACGGACGGCGACACCGTCTACGCCGTCATCAAGGCCACCGCGACCAACAACGACGGCTCGGCGAAGGTGAGTTACGCCGCGCCGAGCAAGGAGGGACAGGCCGCGGTCATCACCGAGGCCCACGCCGTCGCCGGAGTGGACCCGAGGAGCATCACGTACGTCGAGGCCCACGGCACCGCCACCCGGCTCGGCGACCCCGTGGAGGTGTCGGCGCTCACCGACGCGTTCCGCCGGGGCACCGGTGACACCGGCTTCTGCGCCATCGGCTCGCTGAAGTCCAACGTCGGTCACCTCGACGCCGCGGCGGGCGTGGCGGGTGTCATCAAGACGGCGCTCATGCTCCGCCACCGCTCGCTGGTGCCGACCGTCAACTTCGAACGGCCCAACCCCGCCATCGACTTCGCCACGTCCCCGTTCTACGTCAGTACCGAGACTAGGCCCTGGGAGTGCGAGGGCCCCCGGCGCGCCGGCGTCAGCTCCTTCGGCATCGGCGGCACCAACGCCCACGCGATCCTCGAGGAGGCCCCGGAACCCCAGTCGCCGGACCCCTCCCCGCGGGAGGCGGAACTGCTCGTGCTGTCCGCCCGGACGCCCACGGCCCTCGACACCCTGACCGGCCGTCTGGCGGACCACCTGGAGCACCGGCCCGGCACCCCGCTGGCCGATGTCGCCCACACCCTGGCCGTGGGCCGGCGCGCCCACCGGTTCCGGCGCGCGGTGATCTGCCGGGACACCGAGGAAGCGGCCCGGCTGCTGCGCGAGCGGTCCGAGCCCGGCTGCCGAACCGGGCAGGCCGGGCCCCGGAGCGCGGGGACACGCCACACCCCCGACCGCACCCTGCCCGAGCGGCAGCTCCTGGATGCCGTCCGCGACGCCTGGCTCAGCGGCGCGGACGTCGACTGGGAGGTCTTCTACGACGGCGAGCGCCGCCGCCGGGTGCCGCTGCCCACCTACCCCTTCGAGGGCCGCCGGGTGTGGCTGGACCCCGCCGATCCGGCGGCCCCGCCCGCCGGGCCGCACCCCGCCACCCCGGGGGCCCCGCTCACCGGCCCGCACCCGCTGCTCGGCGCCAATGTCTCCACGCTGGCCGAGCACCGCTTCGAGACGGCGCTGACCGGCACCGAGTTCTACCTGGCCGAGCACCGGGTGGGCGGCGAACCGGTCATGCCGGCCGTGGCCTACCTGGAGATGGCCCGTGCGGCCGGGGCGCTCTCCCTGCCGGCGGGAACCCTGCGGCTGAGCCGGGTCTCCTTCGAATCGCCGCTGTCCTTCGCCAGGGGCCCCAGGACCGTACGACTGCGCCTCACCCCCCACGGGGACGGCGCCCGCTTCACCGTCACCGCCCGACCGGTGGACGCGGCGCCGTCCGCCGGTCAGGAGGAGATCCACGCCCGCGGCGAGATCGGCCTCGCCGCCGGTGCTCCCGGCGACGACCCCCCGCGCCTCGACCCGGACGCCCTCGCCCGGCGCTGCCCCGACACGCTCGCCGGGCCGCGGCTGTACGACCTGCTGCGTGCCCACGGGCTGGACTACGGGCCGTCGATGCGGGCCGTCCGCGAACTGCGCCGCGGCACCGACGAGGCCGTCGGCGACCTCCTCCTGCCCGACACTCCCGTAGCGCGGGCGGCGCACGGCACGGACGCCGCATTCGTCCTCCACCCGGGGCTGCTCGACGGCGCCCTGCACACCGTGGTGGGACTGCTCAGCGCCCGGGAGGAGCCCAGCACCCTCTTCCTGCCCCTCGCGCTCGGCGCGCTGGAGGTGCTCGCTCCGCTGCCGTCGCGCTGCCTGGTGCACGTCGAGCTGCCCGCCCAGCGTTCCGGGACCAAGCAGGTCAAGGCGGACGTCACCGTGACCGATCCCGACGGCGTCGTCGTGGCCCGGCTGTCGGAGCTGTCGGTGCGCACGGTGCGCGAGGCGGACCGCACGCCCGCCTCCGTCCTGTTCCGGGCGGCCTGGACACCCGCGGACGAACCCGCGACGCAAGCGGACGGATCCGCCGCGGGCGGGACCGGTCCCACGCTCGACGGTCCGCTGCTGCTGCTCGCGGACGAACCGGAGCGTCGGGCCGAGTTGACCGCCGCCCTGCGCGCCGTCGGCGCCGCCGGCACCGACGTGGTCCTCGTGACTCCCGGTGCCGGGTTCGACCGCCTCGACGACGGGCACTACACCGTGGCCCCCGGCGCCCAGGACGACTACGCCGCGCTCCTGGACCGGCTCGGGGACGGCCGGGCGCCCGCAGCCGTCCTGCACACCTGGTGCCACGCCGACGACCCCGCGGACCCGCTCGCCGTCGCCGGGTCCGACCGGGGCCCGCGCTCCGTGGTCGCCCTCACCAAGGCCCTGCTGGAACGCCGGGGCACGGCCCGTGCCGGCGTGCTGGTCGCCCACCGCACGGACGACGCCGGCGCGAACCCGGCGCTGGCCGCCCTGGCCGGCTTCGGCCGCAGCGTCACCCAGGAGAACCCCCGCCTGACCTTCTCCCTGATCGGCCTCGACGCCGAGACCCCGGTCGCACGGGCCCTGGCGGCGGAGCTGGCCCGCGCGACCGACGGCGAGCGCGAGGTCCGCCACCGCGGCGGGGAACGCCTGGTGCGCCGGCACCGGCGCGGGGACCCCGCCGCCGAGGACGCCCCGGTGTTCCGGGACGGCGCCCTCTACGTGATCACCGGCGGGACAGGGCGGCTCGGTCTGGCCGTGGCGCAGCACATCGCGGCCGGTGTCCGCGCCCACCTGGAACTCGTCGGGCGCACCGAACCCGGAGCGGACGCGCTGCGCACCATCGAGCGGATCCGCGCCGCCGGCAGCACCGTCACCGTCCGGCGCGCGGACGTGGCCGACGAGGAGGCGCTGCGCGAGGCCCTGGCGGCGGCCCGCGCCGAGCACGGGCCGGTGCGCGGAGTGGTCCACGCGGCCGGGGTGCTCGGCGACTCCTTCCTGCTGCGCAAGAGCTGGGAGAAGTTCGCCGACGTCGTCCGCCCCAAGGCCGACGGCGCCGTGCACCTGGACCGCCTCACCACCGACGACCCGCTGGACTTCTTCGTCTGCTTCTCATCGGTCGCGGGCGTCTTCGGCAACGCCGGGCAGAGCGACTACGGCTACGCCAACGCCTTCCTGGACGCCTTCGTCGAGCGCCGCGCGGAACTGGCCGCGGCCGGCCGCCGCCGCGGACTGAGCCTCTCCCTGGCGTGGCCGCTGTGGCAGGACGGCGGCATGCGCCAGGGCGAGGAGGACGCCCGCGCTCTCGCCCACCGGCTCGGTCTCGCCGCCCTGCCCACGCCTGAGGGCCTGGCCGCTTTCACGGACGCGCTGGCCGGGCCCGCGGGAGCCGTACTCGTCGGCTACGGCGACCCGGACCGGATCGCCGCGGCGCTCGAGCCGGCACCCGCCCGCCCCCGGGCCGCCGAGGACGCCTCGCCGCAGCGGCCCGCCCCGCAGCAGGCGGAGGTTGGCACCAGGTCGGCCACCCCCGCGCCGGAGGGGTGGGCGGCGTCCTGGCTGCGTCGGCTGGTCGCCCGCGCAACCAAGCTGGACGCCGCGGAACTCGACCCCGAGGTGCCCTTCGACCAGTACGGAATCGACTCGCTCGTCATCACCCGGCTCAACACCGAACTGGAACGGCACTTCGACGACCTGCCGAAGACCCTGTTCTTCGAGTACACGACCCTGGAGGAACTGGTCGGCTACTTCGTCGCGGAATACGGCCCCCGGCTCGCCGAACTGGCCGCCGCGGAGGCCGGAACGGAGCCGCCCGCCGCCCCGGACGGCCTGCAGGAACCGCCGTCCGCGACGCCGCCCGCCCCGACGCCGGCCCTTGCCCGCCCGTCCGCCGAGGCCCGCCCGCCGCGGAACCCGGACCACGCCGACGCGGTCGCCGTCATCGGGCTCGCCGGACGCTATCCCCTCGCGGACGACCTCGAGGAGTTCTGGGACAACCTCGCCGCCGGACGCGACTGCGTCACCGAGATCCCGGCGGACCGCTGGGAGCATGACCGCTACTTCGACCCGGATCCCTCCGCGACCGGCCGCGCCTTCGCCGGCTGGGGCGGATTCCTGCGCGACGTCGACCGCTTCGACCCGCTGTTCTTCGGCATATCGCCGCGGGAGGCGGAACTGATGGACCCGCAGGAGCGGCTGTTCCTGCAGAACGCGTGGCACGTCGTCGAGGACGCCGGCTACCGGCGCACCGACCTGTCCGGGCGCCGCGTCGGCGTCTTCGTCGGCGTGATGTACGGCGAGTACCAGCTCTACGGCGCCGCCGACGCCGAACGCGGCGGAATCCGGGTCACCGGATCGTCCTTCGCCTCGATCGCCAACCGAGTGTCGTACACCCTGGGCCTGAACGGGCCGAGCATCGCCCTCGACACGATGTGCTCCTCGTCCCTCACCGCCATCCACCTGGCCTGCGACAGCCTGGCCCGCGGCGAGAGCGAACTCGCCCTGGCGGGCGGTGTGAACCTGTCCCTGCACCCGTACAAGTACGTGTTCCTCAGCCAGGGCCGGTTCCTGTCCACCGACGGCCGGTGCCGCGCCTTCGGCGCCGGCGGCACCGGATACGTCCCCGGCGAGGGTGTCGGCGCGGTACTGCTGAAGCCCTTGTCCGCGGCGATCCGCGACGGCGACCACATCCACGGCGTCATCCGCGGCCACGCCGTCAACCACGGCGGCCGCACCAACGGTTACACCGTGCCCAGCCCGAAGGCCCAGGCCGACACGGTGGAACGGGCGCTGCGCGCGGCCGGGGTCGAGCCGTCCGAGATCGACTACTTGGAGGCGCACGGTACCGGTACCGCGCTGGGCGACCCCATCGAGATCGCCGGACTGACCAAGGTGTTCGGCACTGCGGCCACGGACCGCGAACAGCGGCCGATCGGCTCGGTGAAGTCCGCCATCGGCCATCTGGAGTCGGCGGCCGGCATCGCGGGTCTGACCAAGGTGCTGCTGCAGTTCCGGCACGACCGGCTGGCGCCCTCGCTGCACGCCGACGAGCCGAACCCGAACATCGACTTCTCGCGGTCGCCGTTCAGGGTCCAGCACTCGGCCGCCGACTGGCCGCGACGCGAGGGAGCGGCCGGCCCGGTGCCGCGCCGAGCCGGCGTCAGCTCGTTCGGAGCGGGCGGCGCCAACGCCCATCTGGTCGTCGAGGAACACCTCGACCGACCGCGGCGCACCGAGCGGCCGGTGGCCGGGCAGCGCTTCTCAGGACCGCTGGTCTTCCCGCTGTCCGCGCGCGACCCCGAACGGCTGCGCGCCTACGCGGGCCGGCTCGCCGACTTCGCCGAGCGAGCGCACGTACGCGCCGCTGACCTGGCCCACACCCTCCAGACAGGCCGCGAGGCGATGGAGGAACGGCTCGTGGTCGTCGCCGAGGACGGCGCCGGGCTCGTCCGCGCGCTGCGTGAGACGGCCGCCGGCACCCGCGCCTTGGGCCTGCAGCACGGTGACGAACCCTCCGCCCGGCGGGACGACGCGGACCCGGTCGTGCCACGCCTCGCGGCGGACTGGCTGCGCGAGGGCACCGCCGACTGGAGCCTGCTGCCGGACGGGGGCGAGGACCGGCCGCGACGCATCCCCGCCCCGCTGTACCCGTTCGCCGACGAGCGCTACTGGCTGCCCGCGGGGGACCGCGGCGCGGGGCGGGCGGCCCGCCCGCATCCGCTGATCGACGCCAACGAGTCCACGCTCGACGAGGTCCGCTTCCGCCGTACCTTCCGCGCCGACGAGCCGCTGGTACGCGATCACGTCATCGAGGGCCGGCGGCTCCTGGCCGGCACGGTCTGCCTGGAACTGGCCCGCGCCGCGGCCCGGCTGGCCGGGCTCGACCGTCCGCACGCGGTGCGGGACGTGCTGTGGGGGCGGCCCGTGGTCGTCGCAGGGGACTCCCGCGACGTGTACGTGACGCTGAGCCGCGTACCCGGCGACCGGGGCGCGGCCGGCGAGCTGTCCTTCACCGTGTGGACCGCCGACGGCACCGAACGCACCATGCACGTGCGGGGGACGGTGTCGGCCGCGCCCGGAGCCGGCCCGGAGGACGCCGCCGACCTGCAGGCGCTTCGCGCGGCCTGGCCGGAACGCCTCGACCGCGCCGCGGTGCGGCGTGCCTACCAGGACGCCGGCTTCTCCTACGGTCCCTCCTTCGATGTCATCGACGCCGTGCATCGCGGAACCGGTGGCGCGCTCGTCCGGCTGACGCTGCCGGAGACCGGCCCGGCCACCGGCACCGCCGAGCCCGAGCTGCTGCCGCCGGCCCTGCTGGACGGGGCCCTGCGCGTCTGCCACTGGGCGGACGGCGAACCCCCAGGGCAGGAAGGGCACCTGGCCGTGCCGTTCAGCCTCGACGCCCTGCGCATCGCGGCGCCCGGCGAGCGGCTGCCCCGCTCCTGCTGGGCGTACGCCGTCCCCGCGGGCGGCGGTGAGACGCCGTCCCAGCCGGGCCGGTTCGACGTGCGGGTCGTCGACGACGACGGCCGTGAGCTGCTGACCCTGACCGGATTCGGCGGTCGGCTGCTCGCCACCGCCGACGCGGGGACCGCCGCCGCGTCGCACCCGGCAGCCGCCGCCGGGACCGTCGCCGCGTCCCGCCCGGAGCCCTTCTTCTACCGGCAGGAGTGGCAGGACCGCGCGCCGGAGCCCGCCCGGCCCACGGCGGCCGACGCCGTCCTCGTGCTGGACGGCACCGGAGCGACGGCGGCGGCCCTGGCGGCCGCCTCACCGGCCCGGCGGGTGGTCGAGGTGCGCCCCGGGACGGGTTTCGAGCGCACCGCGCCCGACCGGTTCACCGTCGACCCGGAGCGGGCCGGGGACTACGAGCGGATCCTGCGCGAGCTGAGCCGGGACGGCGTCCGCGCACTGGACGTCGTCCACCTCTGGGGCCTGCACACCGACCCCGTCCGCTACGGCGCCGACGCCACGGACGACGGGGCGCGGGTGGCCCTCGACCGAGCCTTCGCCCTGGGCCTCGGTTCCCTGCGGGCGCTCGTCCGCGCGGTCGGTGCCGTGCGGCCCGCCGAGTCCGTGCGATGCGCTTACGTGGTGGAGGAGTCTGAGGAGGGAGCCCGGCCCGAGCAGGAGGCCGCGGCCGGCTTCGCCGCCTCCGTCACGGCCGTCCTGCCCGGCTTCGAGATGTTCACCGTCACCTGCGCGGACGGTCTGGCCCGCACCTCTGACCTGGCCGACCTGCTGGAGCAGGAGCTGAACCGGGGCGGCCGGACGGCCGGGCTGGAGGTGCGCCGCTCGCGGTCCGGGCGGCAGGTACGGGTCCTGCGCCGCGTGCCCACGGCCGCCGACGCCGGGACAACGGGTGAGGAACTGCCGTTCAGGACGCACGGCACCTACCTCCTCACCGGCGGCACCGGCGGCATCGGCCTGACACTGGCGCGGCACCTGGCCGCGGCCCACCAGGCGCGGCTGGTGCTGGTCAGCCGCTCCGCCGACGGCCCCGAGGCACTGGCCGCCGCCGAGGAACTGACCGCTCTGGGCGCGACGGTGCTGCTGGCCGCCGCCGACGCCGCCGACGCCGAGAGCATGCGGGCGGTGCTGGCCCGGGCCAAGGAGCGGTTCGGTGACCTGGACGGCGTCTTCCATCTGGCGGGCACGGCCGACCAGAGCAGCGTGCTCGACCTGGAGCCGGCCCGCTTCGCCGAGCTGCTCGCCGTCAAGGCGCACGGAGTCCGGCTGCTGGACGCCCTCACCGCCGACGAGCCGCTCGGCCTGTTCGTGGTGTTCTCTTCCCTCGCCTCGGTGATCGGGGACTTCGGAGCCTGCGCCTACGCCGCCGCCAACCGCTTCCTCGACTCCTACGCCGACCTGCGCGCCGCCCGGGTGCGGGCCGGCCAGGCCCGGGGCCGCACTCTCGCCCTGGCCTGGCCGCTGTGGCAGGCGGGCGGCGTCGACGAACTGCTGCGGGATGCGGAGCTGGACGGGTTCCGGCGGCGGACCGGGATGCGCGCGTTCGGCGGGGACGAGGGGATCCTCGCACTGCAACGCGCCGCCGGCACCGGTTTGGTCCGGGTGGTGCCCGCCCTCGGCGACCCGGCGACCGTCGACCGGGCCCTGACCGGGCGCACCGAGACCCCCCGACCGGATGCCCCGGAACCGCGGTCCACCGAGCCGCCGGCCGCGGAGCCGGACCACGCGGTGGACCGGTCCGGCGCCGCGGCCGGTGCCGCCCCCGCCCAGCTGCCGCCCGGCACGCTCACCCGGCTCGGCGACCACCTGCGCGACCTGCTGGCCCGGGTGCTCGGACTCCCGGCCCACCGCATCGACTCCCGGACCCCGCTGGAGTCCTACGGCCTGGAGTCCGTTCTCGTGATGGAGGTCAACCAGCTGCTGGAGCGGGACTTCCCCGGCGTGCGCGGCACCGTGCTGTTCGAGTACCGCACGGTGCACGAGCTGGCCGGGCACCTGCTGCGGGACCACGCCGACGACGTACGGCGGCTGTTCCCCGCCCTCGGTGCTCCCGGCGCCCCGTCCGGGCAGGCGGACTCCGCCGCCGCGCGGCCCGGGCGCGACCGGCCCGCGCCGGCCGCCACGTTCGCGTCGGCGGCCACACCCGCGCCGCACCGGCCCGCCGGGCGGGCGGACGCCGACGAGGACATCGCGATCATCGGCATCAGCGGGCGCTACCCGGGCGCGCGCGACCTGGACGAGTTCTGGGAGAACCTGCTCCAGGGACGCGACTCGGTCACCGAGATCCCCGCGGAGCGGTGGGACGCGGACGGCGTGTTCCACCCCGACGCCTCGGTCCCGGGCACCAGCTACGGCCGGTGGGGCGGATTCCTGGAGGACGTCGACTGCTTCGACTCCCTGTTCTTCCGTATCCCGCCGGCGCAGGCCAAACTGATGGACCCTCAGGAACGGCTGTTCCTCGAGGCCGCGTGGTCCGCGCTGGAGGACGCCGGCTACCCGCCGTCCCGGCTGCCGCGGCCCCGCCACGGCGGCCAGGGCCACGACGTCGGGGTCTTCGCCGGTGTCATGTGGGGCGACTACGCGCAGCTGGCCGCCGAGGAGTCGGCCCGGGGCAACCACCACGCCGTCCTCGCCAACCGCTCCTCCGTCGCCAACCAGGTGTCGTACTTCTGCGACTTCCGCGGCCCGAGCGTCGTCGTCGACACCGCCTGCTCCTCCTCCCTGGTCGCCCTCCACCAGGCGTGCGAGAGCCTGCGCCGCGGTGAGTGCCGCTACGCGCTGGCCGGTGGGGTCAACGTCTCCGTGCACCCGCTCAAGTACCAGCACCTGAGCCGGTTGCGGATGCTCGCCACCGACGGTCGCTGCCGCTCGTTCGGCGCGGGCGGCAGCGGCTACGTACCCGGCGAGGGCGTGGGTGTCGTGCTGCTCAAGCGGCTGTCGGAGGCCGTCGCCGACGGCGACCACATCCACGCCGTGATCAAGGCGACCGCGGTCAACCACGGCGGTCGCACCAGCGGCTACACGGTGCCCAACCCGCAGGCGCAGCAGGCGCTGATCGAGGAGGCTTTGGAGCGGGCGGGCATCGACCCCGCCACCGTCGGCTGCGTCGAGGCGCACGGCACCGGCACCGCCCTGGGCGACCCGATCGAGCACACGGCCCTGCGGCAGGCCTTCGCCGACGCGCCGGACGCCGTGGGCGTGCGCGCACTGGGCTCGGTCAAGTCCAACATCGGCCACCTGGAGGGCGCGGCCGGCATCGCCGGTGTCACCAAGGCCGTACTCCAGCTCGTTCACGGCCGACTCGTCCCGTCCCTGCACGCCGAGGAGCTGAACCCCGTCATCGACTTCTCCCGCTCCGCCTTCCGCGTCCAGCGTGAGGTGGCCGACTGGCCCCGGCCGACGGCCGAGGCCGACGGGAGGCCGGTGGAACTGCCGCGGCGGGCGAGCGTCAGCTCCTTCGGCGCGGGCGGCACCAACGCCCATGTCGTCCTGGAGGAATACCGGGCCCCGCAAGCGGCGCCCGGAACCGAGACCTCCGACACCCCGGAGCTGCTGGTGCTCTCGGCGCGCAGCACGGAGCGGCTGCGGGCCTACGCCGCCGGCCTGGCGGCGTTCCTGTCCCGGGCCCGGCCGCGCCTCGCCGACGTCGGTCACACCCTGCGGGCCGGCCGGGAGCCGCTGCCCGAACGGCTGGCCTTCCTGGCGTCCGACATCGCCGACGCCGCCGAGAAGTTCGCCGCCTTCGGCCGCGGCGAGACCGGCTCCTGGGCCGTCCTCGGCACCGCCGACCAGCACGCCGCGCTCGCCGACGTGTTCACCGAGGGCTCCGGTCCCGGCTTCCTGCGTGCCCTGGCCGCCGACGGCGACCATGTCCGGCTCGCCCGGCTGTGGGTCTCCGGTGCCTTCGACACCTGGCACACCCTGGACGAGGCCACACCGCAGCCGCGCCGCACGGTGCCCCTGCCCGGCTATCCGTTCGAACGCGCACGGCACTGGCTGGCGCTGCCGGACGCCGGCCGGACACGCGACAGCGTCGGCACTCTGCCCGCCGACGCCGCGCCGGCCACCGCGGCCGGGCTCGCGGGAGGGCCCGCGGAAGGGCCTGCTGCCGATGAGCCTGCGCAGGGACGGTCCGTGTCGCTGGCGGCGGAGGATCCCGTGGTCCGGGACCACCTGGTCGCCGGGAGGCGCGTGCTGCCCGGCGTCGGCCACCTCGACCTGGTCGCCGCGACGTTGGACGGCGAAACCACACCCGTCTTCCGGGACGTGCGCTGGCTCTCCCCGGTCGTGGTCCCGGACGAGGGCACCGACCTCGTCCTCGCCCTCCGGCCCGAGGCGGAGGGCGGGAAGCCGGCCCACGCCTACCGGCTGCACGCGGCCGGAGACGAACGGACCTACTCGACAGGCCGGGTGCTCCGGACCACCCCGGCCCCCTGCGCACCCCTGGAGGTGGACCGGATCCGCGCCGAGTCGCCCCGCGAGGTGACCCGTGCCGAGTTCTACGCCGGGCTCGACCGCCAAGGCCTGCCCTACGGGCCGTACTTCCAGCGCGTGGAACGGGTGTGGACCGGCGCGGGCGGCGCACTGGCCCGGCTGTCCCCGCCCCCCGCGTGCCCGGACACCGCCGGGCACGGCGGTCTGCGGCCGGGCACCCTCGACGCGGCCCTGCACCCGCTGTCCCTGCTGCTCCCCGGAACACCCGACGACGCGCGGCGGCCGCTGCTGCCGTTCGCCGCCGACGCCGTCGAGTTCCACGGCCCGGTACCGGCCACCGGCTGGTCACACGTCCGGGACCTGGGCGGCCACCGCTTCGACGTGACCCTCGCCGACGACACCGGACGGGTGCGGGTGCGCATCCGCGGCCTCGCCCTGCGCGAGCTGAAGCGGGAGGCGGACAGCGGCGCCGCCGTCCCGCACGGGCCGGGCACCGACTTCCGGCCGCGTTGGCGTCCCGCACCGCGGCCCGCCCCGAACCCGGACGAGGCCGCCCCGCGCGCGGTGCTCACCGTCGCCCCTGCCCAGGCCGTGCCGCTGGCCGACGCGCTGGAGCGGGCGCACCCGCACGCCGAGCACACCCGGCTGACGATCGGCACCGGCGGGCTGGACGAGCGGGAGGTGCGCGAGGCGCTGCACCGCGCCCCGCGGACCGATCTGGTGTACTTCCTCGCCGTCGGCGGCGAGGAGGGACTGGCGGCCACCGCCGCCGAGATGGACACCGGCCGGGACCGCACGGTCGTCTCCCTGTACCGGCTGCTGCGCGGCCTGGAGCGGGCCGGCTTCCTGGACCGCCCGCTGCGCCTGAAGGTCGTCACCGGCGATGCCTTCCCGCTCGGCGACGGCGACCCCGTACGGCCCTGGGCCGCCGGGCCGGCCGGCCTGTGCGAGGTGGCGGCCAAGGAGTTCCCGCTGCTGCGGACGGCGTGCCTGGACGTGCGCGGCACCGAGGCGGTCGATCGGGCCCCGGACATCGCGGCCGAGCCGGCGGTTTCCCGGCCGCGTCCGGTGTCGTTGCGCGGCGGCGTGCGGCGCGTCCGCGTGCTCGAACGGGTCGAGCTTCCCGAGGCGCCCACGCGGTTCCGGGACCAGGGCGTGTACCTGGTGATCGGCGGGCTCGGGGTGCTGGGCCGGGACACCGCCCGGTACCTGGCCCGCACCTACCGTGCACGGCTGGTGCTGGTCGGCAAGAGCCCGCTCGACGACGAGCGGCGCGCGGAGCTGGCCGCCCTCGAGGAACTGGGCGGCCGGGTCCGCCATGTGGTCTGCGACGCGGCGGACCCGGCCGCACTGCGCCGCGCGGTCGACACCGCCAAGGACGCCTTCGGAGCGCTCCACGGAGTGATTCACTCGGCGATGGTGCTGGCGGACGAGCCGATCCGGACCCTGCCGGAGCCGCGGCTGCGCAGCGCCCTCACGGCCAAGGCGGACACGCTGTGGAGCACCTTCCAGGCGGTCCGCGGCGAGCCCCTGGACTTCGTGCTGGTGTACTCCTCCGCCGTCACCCTGGAGGGCAACCACGGCCAGGCCGGATACGCGGCAGGCTGCCACGTCGCCGACGCCTGCGCCCTGGCAGCGGCTCGCACGGTGCGCCATCCCGTGCGGATCGTCCACTGGGGCTACTGGCACGGCGGCGGCGACGCGCACCGGGAGCAGGTGCTGGGCCGCCTGGCAGCGGCGGGCATCGAGCCGATCAGCGCCGAGGAGGGCATGGCGGCCGTCGAACGCGTGCTCTCCGCTGCCGGCCCGCAGACCCTGGTGCTGAAGGCCGCGCCGGTGATCCTCGAGGGCCTGGGCGCCGACCCGCACACCGTGCTGCGGTCCCAGCCGGCACGGCCCGCCGTGACCGTCCCCGCGACCGGGGGCGACGGGCCCGAGGGCCCGAGCGGGCCCCGCACCCCGTCGGTGCCCGCCACGACCGAACGGCTCGCGCGGCGGCTGCTGGTCGGCGCTCTGCGGCGGATGGGCGTGCTGCACGGGCCGGGGGAGCGTCACACCCGCGACGGGCTGCGGACCCGGCTCGGCATCGCCGAGGGCCGGGAGCGGCTGCTCGGCCTCCTCGTCGACGTGCTGCTGCGCGGCGGCTGGCTGCGTGAGGAGGCGGACGGCGAGCTGGTGACCACCGACGCGCTGCACGACGATCCGGAGCTGCGCCGCTGCCTTGCCGATCCCGAGGCGGCCGTACGGGAACTGACGGACCGCCACCCCGAGGCGGGGCCCGTCGCCACCCTGCTGCTGCGGTGCGTCCAGGCGCTGCCCGAGGTGCTGACCGGCCGGCGAGGTCACATGGACGTGCTGTTCCCGGGCGGCTCCCTCGACCTGGTGGAGGCCGTCTACCGGGGCGATCCGGTGGCCGACCGCTGCAACGACCGGGTCGCCGACACCGTGGTGGACTACGTCGAGGAGCGTCGCCGGCGTGACGCCCGGGTCCGCGTCCGCATCCTGGAGGTGGGCGCGGGCACCGGCGGGACCAGCGAGCGCGTGCTGCGCCGCCTGTCCGAGGCCGGCCTCGGCGAGCACGTCACCTACGTCTACACCGACGTGTCCGAGGGTTTCGTCCGGCACGGCCGCCGGCGCTTCGCCTCCGACCACCCTCGCACCGAGTTCCGCGTGCTCGACATCGAACGCGACCCCGGCGCCCAGGACTTCGCTCCGGGCGCCTGCGACCTCGTCCTCGCGTCCAACGTGCTGCACGCCACCCGCCGGGTCCGCCGCACCCTGGCACACGTCAAGTGGCTGCTGGGCACGCACGGCGTCCTCGTGGTCAACGAGGGTGTGCAACTGCAGGACCAGATGTCCCTGGTGTTCGGGCTGACCGACGGCTGGTGGCTGTTCGAGGACGCCGAGTACCGGCTGCCCGGGTCACCGCTGCTGAGCCTCGACTCGTGGCACGACGTGCTGGCCGAGCAGGGCTTCGTCCGGATCGCCGCACACCGCCCGCCGGGCGGCGACGGCGGTCCGGCGCACCAGCGGGTCCTGGTCGCGTACAGCGACGGGCTGGTGCCGGTCGCCGAAAGCGACGGCCCGGAGCCGACGGCACCCGCCGCGGCACCCGCCGCGGCACCGGCCGTGGCGGGTCCGCCCGCCGCCGTCGGCCCCGTCACCGCGGAGCGGCCCACCGCGGTCGCCGAACAGGCGCAGTCCGCGCAGCCCGTGGAGCGCACGGTCCGCTCCGTTTTCGCCGAGGTCCTGGAGATGCCCGAGCACCTCCTCGACTCCCGGGCCACCTTCGACAACTACGGCGTCGACTCCCTGGTCGCACTGACCTTGACCAAGGCACTGGAGCCCCACTTCGGGCCCCTCCCGGCGACCCTGCTGTTCGAGCACATCACCATCGAGCGGCTGGCCGCCTTCCTCGCTCCCCGCGCCACCCCCACGGCCGGAACCGCGCCGGCCGCCGGTGAGGCAGCCGAGACGCCCCGGCCGTCGGCCCCGCCCGCGGCCGGGGACCGCCCGGCGCCCGGCGGCGCGGCGGAGCAGAACGGGCTGGCCGCCATCGTCGAGGGCCTGTCCGACGACGACGTCGACCGCATCCTGCGCGAACTGAGCACCGCCCTGCGTACCGACGAGGAGCAGCGATGACCACGCCCTTCACCGCCGTCCTGATCGGCGAAGAACCGCTTCTCGCCGAGTGCGGGGACCTGCTGTCGGCACGCGGCCACCGCATCGCCGCGGTGGTGGCCGCCGACAGTGGGCTGCGCCAGTGGGCGGCCCGTTCCGGGCTGCCCGTGGTCGAGCCCGGACGCGGCCTGGCCGAGCGGCTGCGTCCGCTGCGCTTCGACCACCTCTTCAGCATCGCCAACCTGCGGATGCTCCCGGAGGAGGTGCTGGCGCTGCCCGCCCGCCTGGCCGTGAACTTCCACGACGCGCTGCTGCCGCGGCACGCCGGCCTGCACGCGACGAGCTGGGCGATCCTTGAGGGCGCCGAGCGGCACGGCGTGACCTGGCACGTCATGGAGCGCGAGGCGGACACCGGTGACCTGCTGAAGCAGCGTCAGGTGACCGTCGGCGCGGACGACACCGCCTACGCGCTCGACCTGCGCTGCTACGAGGCCGCCGTCTCCTCCTTCGGTGAACTGGTGGACGAGCTGGCCGCGGGCACCGAGGTGCGCACCCCGCAGGACCTCAGCCTGCGCACGTATCACGCGGCAGTGGACGGCCCGCCCCGCGGCGGGCTGGTCTCCTGGGACCGGCCGGCCCGGGAACTGGACGCGCTCGTGCGGGCCACCACCTTCGGCCCGCACCACCGCAACGCCTTCGGCCTGGCCCTGCTGGTCCTCGGCGAGCGACTGCTGGCCGTGCGGGAGGCGGCGGTCCTGGACCGCACCTCCACACTGCCGCCCGGCACGGTGGTGGAGGTGACGGACGACGCCGTGGTCGTGGCCACCACGGACCTGGACGTGCGGCTGACCGGCCTGGCCGACCTGGACCGGGGCCCGTGCCGGCCGGCGGAGTCCGGCATCCGCCCGGGCGACAGGTTCACGCAGGTCGACGAGGTCCGGGCCGAGCAATGGGCGGCCACCGCCCGGGAGGCGCGCCGCCACGAGCCGTACTGGACGCGGCGGCTCGCCGACCAGGCCCCCCTGGACCTGCCCGGCCCGCCGCCCGCGGACGCCGCCACCGCCGCGCCCCGGCCCGCCACCGCCGGCCCGGCGGCCCGGTGCGCCGTACCCGGTACGATCGCCGCTCTCGCGCCCGAGGCCGCCGTGCCCCGGACACTGGCGGCGCTGCTGGCCTTCCTGGGGCGAATCTCGGGGGAGGGCGGCGGCTTCGACGTCGGCCTGCGCCGTCCGGGCGCGCCGCGGCCGGCTTCCGGGCCGCCCGGCCCCCTCGTCCCGCTCGTGCCCGTCCGCGCTCCGGACCTCGCGGACGACCACACGCTCACCGACCTGGCGGACGGCATCGCCCGGCAACTGGCCGACCTGGAGCGCCGGCACGCCCCGCTGCGCGGACTGGCCCTGCGCACCCCCCGCCTGAGCGACACGGCGGCGTGGCGGTCCGGCACGCACCCGGTCGTCGTGGACCTTCCCGCCGCTCCCGGCACCCAGCCCGCCCCCGCCCCGGACGGCGCCCGCCTCGTCGTCCGCCTCGGCACGCCCGGTGAGCCGCTGCGCGACGTGGAGTTCGCGTCGCCGGAGCCCTCCGCGTACCACTGGGTGCACGGCCTCGCCACCCGCTTCGAGCGTTTCCTGGCCGACGCCGAGAAGCGGCCGGAGGAGCCGGCGCACCGCCTGGAGCTGCTGACCGCCGACGAGCGCCGCCGGGTCGTCGAGACCTGGAACGACACGGCGGCGGACTACCCCCGGCACCGCTGCGTCCACCAGCTCGTCGACGACATCGCTCGCCGCGGCCCCGACGCACCCGCCGTGCTGTTCGAGGAGACCGTGGTCACATACGGCGAGCTGGTGCGCCGTTCCACACGGCTGGCCGAGCGGCTGGCCCGGCAGGGCGCCGGGCCCGGCAACCTCGTCGGCGTCTACCTGCACCGCACCGAGCACCTGCTCACCGGCCTCCTCGCGGTGCTCAGGACGGGCGCCGCGTACGTGCCGCTGGACCCGCTCTATCCGCGCGAGCGCATCCGGTACATGATCGAGGACTCGGAGGCCGTCCTGGTGCTCACCGAGTCCGCGCTCGCCCCCGACCTGGCCGAGGACTGCCCCGCGCCCCTGCTCCAGCTCGACGTGCAGGACACCACCACGCCGGAGCCCGGCACCGCCCTCGACCGGGCGACCGCCGACGCCCCCGCCTACGTCATCTACACCTCGGGCTCCACCGGCCGCCCCAAGGGCGTGCGCGTCGGGCACCGGGCGCTGACCAACCTGCTGTGCGCCATGGCGCGCGAGCCCGGCTTCGGCCCCACGGACACCCTGCTGGCCGTCACCACGGCCTGCTTCGACATCGCGGCTCTGGAGCTGTTCCTGCCCTTGGTGACGGGCGGCAGGGTGCGGGTGGCACCGGCCCGGGTCGCCGCCGACGGCTTCGCCCTGCGCGAGCTCGCCGAGCGCACCCGGCCGACCGTCATGCAGGCGACCCCCGTCACCTGGCGCATGCTCATCGGCGCGGGCTGGCGGGGCAGCCCCGAGCTGACCGTGCTGTGCGGCGGCGAGGCGCTGCCCGGCGACCTGGCCGACGCCCTGGTCGCCCGCACCCGCCGGGTGTGGAACGTCTACGGGCCGACCGAGACCACCATCTGGTCCTCGATCGACGGCGTGACGGAGGGACAGCCCGTCACCATCGGCCGCCCGCTGGCCAACACGCGGATGTACGTGCTCGACGAGCGGATGACGCCCGTGCCGCCGGGCACGCCCGGCGAGTTGTACATCGGCGGGGACGGCGTCGCCGACGGATACCACCGGCGGCCGGAGCTCACCGCCGCCAAGTTCCTCGACGACCCGTTCCGGCCCGGCCGGGTCTACCGCACCGGCGACCTGGTGCGGCACCTGCCCGACGGCCGCCTGGAGTACCTGCGCCGGGCCGACGGGCAGGTCAAGCTGCACGGCTTCCGCATCGAGCCCGGCGAGATCGAGGCCGTGCTCCGGGACGACCCGCGGATCGCGGACGCCGCGGTCGTCGTCCATCGGGACGACGACGGCGGTGGCAGCCTCGTCGCCTACGTGGTCCCCGCGGGCGGCGACTGCCCCCCGGCCACCGAGATGCGCCGGCGTGCCGCCGCCCGCCTGCCCGCCTACATGCTCCCCGGCGCCGTGGTGCCGTTGCGGGAACTGCCGCGCACCCCCAACGGCAAGCTCGACCGCAGGGCGCTGCCCGCGCCCGGCGCGGGCACGGTCGCCGCACCGGCCGGAGCACGGCCGGAGGGCGACCTGGAGGAACGGATCGCCGCCGTCTGGCAGAGCGTGCTGGGCGTCCCGTCCGTGGCCGTCGACGTCAACTTCTTCGAGGCGGGCGGGGACTCGCTGCGGCTGACCAGGGTCGTGGCTCGGATCCGGGCGGAACTGGCCCACCAGGTGAGCCGGTTGGACATGCTCCGGTATCCGACCGTGCGGGCCCTGGCCCGCCATCTCGCCGCCGGCACGGACGGTGCCACGCCGGCCACGCCGGCACCGCCGCAGGCGCGGGCGGACGGCCGTGGCCGCGCCCTGCTGGCACAGCGCCGGCGCAGGGCCGGTGCGGACCGGTGAGCCCGGCCGCCCACCCCACCACGAGAACTCAGGGAGACACCATGCAACCGACCGCCGTGCGCTGCCGGATCTGCTCACTCGGCGACGGACACCCCGGAGTGATGCTCGACGACGACCAGGTGTGCAACCTGTGCAACCTGAACGTCGCCGAGGAACTGCTCGACAACTACCGCTACACCCATCAGGTCTTCACCGAGTTCCAGCAGGCGCCGCCCAACCCGAAGGGCGACTACGACTGCCTGTTCATGTACAGCGGCGGCAAGGACAGCACCTACATGCTGGACAAGTTCGTCAACGAGTACGGCAAGCGGACCCTCGCCTACACCTTCGACGTCCCGTTCGAGAGCAGCCACACGGCCCGCAACATCCAGCTGGCGCGCGAGAAACTGCCCGCGACCTTCGTGTTCGACTCGGACGACGAGAACATCAAGAAGATGATGCGGGACGTGTTCAACCGGCCCCGGCCGAGTGAACCCGGCAAATACCTGGACGAGAAGCTGCCCTGCGTGTCCTGCCGTACGTTCTTCGTCATCAGGGCGATCCTCCACGCCTTCCGGGAGCGCATCCCGTACATCGTCCTGTGCGCCGACCCCCAGCAGATCCTCACCATGGAGTCCAACGTCCGCGAGGTCGTCCGTGGCTTCTACCGCACCTTCGGCCCGGAGCTGGCGAGCGAGCTGTTCGACGGGGCGATCGAGGACGTGCTGTTCGCCGAGGACGGCGAACTACCCAAGATCGTGTTCCCGTTCATCGCGCTGCGCCACGAGTACGACCCGGAGCGGATGGTGCGCGAACTGAAGGAGAAGGGGCTGTACGAGTCGTCCCCGATGGAGACCCACTGCACCCTGTTCCCGCTGCTGAACTACTACTCCTTCAAGAACTGGGGCTGCATGTTCTACAAGCTCAACGCGTCGAGCTATGTGCGCGCGGTCCGCCGCAACGAGAACTACGACCGGTCGACGTTCAGCATCAGGTTCCCCCGGTCGCTCGACCTCCCGGACGTCGAGGACCGGCTGGGACGCGTGGTGAGGGAGATCGCCGCAGGCACGGGGGACCGCGAGGAGCACCGGGAGGCCCTCGTGGACCTCTTCATGCAGATGGACGCCACCGAGGACGCGGCGCGCTTCGTGGCGGAGTCCTTCCTGGACATGCGCAAGGTCGCCGCGGATCTCGGAATCAAGGTCGGCTGAGGGGAAGACAGTGAACGTACAGGGCATACAGACCGCGCACACGCCGGAGCCGGAGCCGGAGGCGGTCGGTGAGGTCAGGGACTCGGACATCGCCGTCATCGGCATGGCGTGCCGGTTCCCGGGCGCCGACACGCCCGAGCGGTTCTGGGAGGTGCTGACGGAGGGCCGCGAGACCCTCACCTATTTCTCCGACGACGAGTTGCGCGCGGCCGGCGTGGGCGACGCGCTGCTGAGCAACCCGCGCTTTGTGAAGGCCGGTCAGGTCATCGAGCGAGCCGACCTCTTCGACGCCGGTCTCTTCGGCATCACCCGCGACGAGGCGGAGCTGATCGACCCGCAGCAGCGGCAGTTCCTGGAGTGCGCCGCCGAGGCACTGGACCAGGCCGGCTACGACCCGGAGCGCACCGGTCAGCGGATCGGCGTCTACGCCGGCGTGGGGATGAACACCTACCTGCTGCACAACCTCGCGGAACGGCACCGCACGGCGTCCTCGGTGGACCGCTACCGCATGATGGTCGCCAACGACAAGGACTTCACCGCCACCCGCACCTCGTACAAGCTCAACCTGCGCGGCCCGGCCGTGTCCGTGAACACCGCCTGCTCCACCTCCCTGGTGGCCGTGCACCAGGCCTGCCTGGCGCTGCTGTCCGGGGACTGCGGCATGGCCCTGGTGGGCGCCGCGCACATCCAGGCCGAGCAGCGCGAGGGGTACCTCCACCACGAAGGGATGATCTTCTCGCCCGACGGCCACTGCCGGGCCTTCGACGCCAAGGCGCAGGGCACCGTGATCGGCAACGGCGTGGGCGTGGTGGTCCTCAAACGGCTGACGGACGCGCTCGCGGACGGTGACTGGATCCACGCCGTGATCAAGGGCACCGCCGTGAACAACGACGGATCGGCCAAGACCGGCTTCACCGCGCCCAGCATCGACGGCCAGTCCACCGTCATCGCCGACGCCCAGGACATCGCCGACTGCCCGGCCGCCACGATCTCCTACGTGGAGGCGCACGGCACCGCCACACCGCTCGGCGACCCCGTGGAGATCGCCGCCCTCAACCAGGCGTTCGCGCGGGACGACGCCCGGCCGGCCGCCGGGACCTGCGCGATCGGCTCGGTCAAGACCAACGTCGGGCACCTGGACACCGCCGCGGGCATGGCCGGTCTGATCAAGACGGTCCTGATGCTCCGGCACCGCACCCTCGTCCCGAGCCTCAACTTCGAGTCACCCAACCCCGAGATCGACTTCGCGGCCGGCCCCTTCTACGTGAACACCGAGACCAGGCCGTGGCCGGCTGCGCCGACGCCGCGCCGGGCCGGAGTCAGCTCGTTCGGCATCGGCGGCACCAACGCCCACGTCGTCCTGGAGGAGCCGCCCGCGCCCGCCGCGCGGCCCGGCGCCCGGGCCGCCGGGCCGCGGCTGCTCGTGCTGTCGGCCCGCACCCCTGCCGCCCTCGACACCGCCACCGCCCGCCTCGCCCGTCAGCTGCGGCAGCAGCGGGACCTCGACCTGACGGCCGTGGCCCAGACGCTGGCCCTGGGCCGCCGCATCCACGCTCACCGGCGGGCGCTGGTCGCCACCGACGTACGGGACGCGGCGCTCGCCCTGGCCCTCGGCGACGAAGCCCGGGTACTCACCGCAGCCGGGGACGGCACGCCGCCGGTGCTGCTGCTCGACGGCGGCGCCGCCGCATCGCGGGAGCACGCCGAGGACCTTCAGGAACACGTACCGGCCTTCCGGGAACACCTCGCGCGGTGCGCCGAGCGCCTCGGTGCCCCCGACGCCGTCGCCCTGCTGGCGGCCGGCGACGCCCGGGCGGCCTTCGCGGTGCAGTACGCCACCCTGCTCACCCTCACCGGGTGGGGGGTGCGTGCCGCGGTGTCCGTCACCGGCGCCGACGCCCTGCCCGACCAGGCGCGCACCCTGCTGGCGGAGGGCGACCTGCCGCAGCAGCGGACGGCCACGGAGGCCGGTACCGCCCTGCCGCTGGTGCCCGACGGCGGCACCGCGGTCCCGGGTGGCACCGGGGCGGGTTTCCTGCTGGGGGTCCTGGCCCGGCTGTGGACCGCGGGCGAGGACGTCGACTGGTCCGCCGTGTACGACGGCGAGTCCGTCCGCCGGGTCCCGCTGCCCGCCTATCCCTTCGACCACGAGCGTTACTGGATCGAGCCGCACGGCGCCGCGGACCGGCCCGCCCCGGCTGCCGCCCGGAGCCTCGGCGACCGGATGGCGAGCGTCGCCGACGCCGAGAAACCCGCGCTGATCACGGAGTTCGTCCAGCGGGAGATCGCCGTGGTGCTCGGTACCGCCGACCCTCTCGACGTCGACCTCGACGGCAACCTGTTCGACATGGGACTGGACTCGCTCATTCTGATCGAGGTGATCGCCAAGCTCGGTGACGAACTCGGGTACGAGGTGCGTACGTCGGCGTTCGTCGAGTTCCCGACGGTACGGTCCTTCGTCGCCGCGCTCAGCGAGGAGATGGGCATCGTCGCGGACGGCACGGCAGGGCGGCCGGGTGCGGGCGAGGGCCAGGGACGCGTCTCGCGACGTGCCCAGCGTGCGGCCGCCCGCAGGGGCGGAGCCTGACGAGTGCGCATCGCCGCCGCGACGCGGGAGCGGGCGGCCGGACCGGGCATCAGGAAGAAACGAGGATGACCGGTCCGGCCGAGTGCCAGGTCTGGCTGGCCCCCGCCCTCGCGGATCCCGCCCTGCTGTACCTCCTCGACCCCGGGGAGCGGGAACGCGTCCGGGGCCTGCGCAGCGAGGAGGCCAGGACGCTCTCCACGACCGTCCACGCCCTGCTCCGCCTGGTCGTGGCGGCACGGACGGGGGTCGAGCCGTGGCAGGTCCGGCTGGTGCGGAC